>JACRFY010000141.1 GCA_016212565.1 Magnetospirillum sp.
CTGCGCGAGACCAGTTTCCAACGGGCCAATTTGAAGGGAGCGACCTTGGTCGCCGTCGATGCCTACCGCGTTCGTTTCGTCAGCGCCGATCTCGCCGGTGCCATCCTCGACGACGGCCGCTTCATCGAGGGCGATTTCACCAAGACCGATCTGTCGGGGGCTTCGCTGCAACGGGCCGACCTGTCGCGCACCAAGTTCTTCCGCGCTTCGCTCCGGGGCGCCAATCGTACCGGCGCCAAGGTGAGCGGCGCCGATCTGCTGAACGCCGATCTCTCGGGGGCGCGATGGATCGATGGCCAGCGGGTGTGCGGCGACCACTCCATCGGCCAATGCAACTGAGGAGGGACGGATCATGAAATTCTGCGATCCCGCCGACGTTGCCTCGCACTGCGCCCGGGCGGCGCTGGGCATGATGGACCGCCACGGCGTCTCGGCCCATCCGCACAACTTCACCATCTGGTACTCGTTCGTCGCCGACCGGGTGCCGGATCTGACCGCAGCCATCAACGGCGTGCTGAAGTCGGGACAGAAGTTCACCGAAGAGGTGTGCGGCGACCTCTACGAGCGCCATTTCGGCACCGCGCGCGAGGAGGCCGAACTGCGCCGCGTCGGCCTGCGCATCGAGGACGCCGTCGCCCGCGTCATCGCCCATCTCGCCACCGCCAACCAGGGGGCGGTCGAGTACGGCGAATCGCTGGAGACCTTTTCCGGCCGCCTGACCGAGGGGCCGGCGATCAACGACCTCAACGGCTTGATCCAGAACGTGCTGCAAGAGACCCGGGTGATGGTCGAGGTCAACCGCCAGCTCGAAGAAAAGCTGGAGACCTCGTCGTCGGAAATCGCCCGCCTGCGCGAGGATCTCGACCAGCTGCGCAAGGAAGCGACCACCGATCCGCTGACCGGGCTGGCCAACCGCAAGCTGTTCGACGTCGCGCTGCGCGAGTCGGCGCTGGAGGCCGAGGACGAACGCAAGTTCCTGTCGCTGCTGATGATCGACATCGACTTCTTCAAGCAATTCAACGATTCCCACGGCCACATGCTCGGCGACCAGGTGCTGAAGCTGGTGGCGCGCTCGATCTCCGACTGCGTCAAGGGCAAGGACACCGCATCGCGCTATGGCGGCGAGGAGTTCGCCGTGGTCCTGCCCGACGCCCGTCTCGACCACGCCATCGCGGTGGGAGAGAGCATCCGCCGCTCGGTGGCCGGGCGCAAGGTCACCAACCGCCGCACCGGCCAGGTGCTGGGACAGGTGACGCTGTCGGTGGGGGTGGCCGAGTACGAGTTCGGCGAGAGCTTGGGCGCCTTCGTCCACCGCGCCGACGAGGCGCTGTATTTCGCCAAGCGCACCGGCCGCAACCGCGTCGCCAACCAGCGCGACCTCAGCGGTCCCGGGGTGGTGTTCGAGGACTAGCTTGCCGCCGGGGCGGCGGGCGCCAAGATATCTCCTATCGTATCGTCATCCCCGGGCAGGAGCCTGTGAAGACGCGGCGTCGACAATTATAGCCGTCATCCCCGCGAAGGCGGGGATCCATGGTGACGCAGCAGCGCCTTGAAATTACAAGGCATTTCTGCCGAGGCCTGGATTCCCGCTTTCGCGGGAATGACGGTCCCCGAGTTGTTGGCACCATTCCTTCACACGCTCGCTGGCGGCGATGACGGGCAAAAAGCGGAAGGACGCCCATGGACGCCAGCCTCGATTCCCCGTTCGCTCCCGCCGGCCCCGAGCGTCTGGCGGCGTTGCGCGCCGAACTGGTGCGCCAGGGGCTCGACGGCGTTCTCGTTCCCCGCGCCGACGAGCACCAGGGCGAGTACGTCGCCCCCTATGCCCAGCGGCTGGCCTGGCTGACCGGCTTCACCGGCTCGGCGGGGGTCGCGGTGGTGCTGGCCGAGCGGGCGGCGATCTTCATCGATGGCCGCTATACCCTCCAGGCGAGCCAGGAGGTCGACACCGCCCGTTTCGAACCGCTGCATCTGGTCGAATCCCCGCCGTCCCGCTGGCTGGCCGAGGTGCTGGGGGCCGGCGCCCGCATCGGCTACGACCCCTGGCTGCATACCGTCGATCAGGTCGGCCATCTCCAGGCGGCGTGCGAGAAGGCCGGCGCCGTGCTGGTGCCGGTGAACGCCAACCCCGTCGATGCGGTGTGGCACGACCGCCCCGCCGCGCCGGGCTCGACGGTGGTCGCCCACGCCGTCGGTCATGCCGGGCGGTCCTGCGCCGACAAACGGGCCGAAATTGCCGCGGCGCTGCGCGCCGACAAGGTCGATGCGGCGGTGCTGACCGATCCGGCGGCGGTGGCCTGGCTGCTCAACCTGCGTGGCGAGGACGTCGCCTATACCCCACTGCCGTTGGCCTTCGCCATCGCCCATGCCGATGCCACCGTCGATCTCTTCCTCGACCACGGCCGGCTGGCGCCGGGGGTGGCCGAGATTCTCGGCGATCCGGTGCATATCCGGCCGCCCGGCGGGCTGGCGGCGGCGCTGGCGGCGCTGGGCGAGGGCGGGCGGCGGGTGCGGGTCGATGCGCAGGTGGCCCCGGCGGCGGTGGTCGACGCTCTGGCCGCCGCGGGGGCGCGGGTCGACCGCGGCCAGGACCCCACCGCCCTGCCCAAGGCGTGCAAGAACGCCGTCGAACTGGACGGAGCCCGCCGCGCCCACCGCCGCGACGGCGCGGCCCTGGTGCGCTTCCTTGCCTTCCTGGCCCGCGAGGCGCCCGGCGACGGCCTCGACGAACTGAGCGCCGCCGAGCGGCTGGAGCAGTTCCGCCGCGATGGCGCCCTGTTCCGCGGGCTGTCCTTTCCCACCATCTCCGGGGCCGGAGCGAACGGCGCCATCGTCCACTACCGCGCCAGCCGCGCCAGCAACCGCCGCCTGGAGGCCGGGCAGCTCTATCTGGTCGATTCCGGCGCCCAGTATCTCGACGGCACCACCGACGTCACCCGCACCGTGGCCATCGGCACCCCCGGGGCCGAGGAGCGGCACCGCTTCACCCTGGTGCTGAAGGGCCATATCGGCGTCGCCACCGCGCGCTTTCCCACCGGGACCACCGGCAGCCAGCTCGACGTGCTGGCGCGGCGCTTCCTGTGGCAGGAGGGGCTGGATTACGACCACGGCACCGGCCACGGCGTCGGCAGCTATCTGTCGGTGCACGAGGGGCCGCAACGCATTTCCAAGGTGGGCAGCACGGTGGCGCTGCGGCCGGGAATGATCCTCTCCAACGAGCCCGGCTACTACAAGGCCGGCGGGTACGGCATCCGCATCGAGAATTTGCAGGCGGTGGTCGACGTCGCGCCGCCGGAGACCGCGGAGCGGACCGTGCTCGGCTTCGAACCGCTGACCCTGGTGCCCATCGACCGGACGCTGATCGAGGTCGAGCTGCTGACGGCGGAGGAGCGGGGATGGCTCGACGCCTATCACGCCCGCGTCCGTGCCGAGATCGCCCCGCTGGTCGATGACGAGGCGCGGGCGTGGCTGGAGCAGGCGACGGCGGCGCTCGGGTAGGGGCTCGGGCCGAGAATTGTCAGGCCGCAGCGGAAGCTTCTGCTATCTCGGCATCGCGCTGCACAAATTTGAAGCTTCGCGTGTAAGCATCCTGGCGTTGCGCTGCAAACCCGAAGGCGATGATTTTGTCTGCAACTAAGGCAATCGGATAAAGCACCGCCAGCAGCATCACCAGGAGCGGCGAGCGCATGATGACGACGTAAAGCATAATCCGACCGACTCGAACCATTTTATCTTCCAGTTCCGAACGCAGGTGACGTTCGGGAATTTGATCGATCGCCTGTTCAAGGGCACTGGCGCGGAACGGCACTCCAAAGAGGCGTTGAGATAGGTAAATGTACAATATGCGCAGCCATGTTAGCTGGTGCATAAAGCGGATCGCATAGTTCAGTGATTGCCGAATGGTAATATATTGAGCGTTGTTGAATTCCATCCTCTTATCGGCCGCCATGTCGAAAATTTCGTCGCGCACTTCAAACAGACGTTGGCGACCCCAGTCCTCCCAAAACGTCTGCCATGGGCCATAAAGAAGGGCCCCTAACGCCAAGAGCGAAAGCAAGGCTAGTGCCAGGGTCATTGATCCCTCCCTACAATGCGTCGCGGGGGTTGGTCCGGCCGTCGGGTTCCAGATGGCTCGACGACCGATTGGGGTCCAATTTCAATTCAAGGGCCCGATTTCGTTCAGTCAACGTCACCGTCTTGCGCCTCTTTTCGCCTCGCTCCCACAGACCGTACCCAACTCCGGCGGCCCCGAAGCCGAACGACACTGTGCAACTAACCAAGCCATCGCCCAGCCATGTCACCAAAAGATCGACTGTTGTTGCGCCGTGTGCAAGGCCCTCGATGGCGAGTCGCGTCTGCCAAAGGCCGAATGCAAGTGCGCCAAATTTGATCAGTGCCGAGGCGAGTTTGTATGCAAAATCCAGCCACTGTTGCCGGCTGATAATTTCTGCCCGCTTCTCAGCGGGTATGGCCCTATTGGCCTTCGAGCGGCCCATGTCTCCCCCCTGGCGGCCAAAACCCTGCCTCGTTGGACAGGGATGTTAATTATCCTCCCGCAAAGATGGAGTTTTGGTTAATTGCACGGCCCGATCAGGGTATGGAAAAGATACCCATAAGACCCGCCGACGTCAACTATGTTCCTACACCGCCGTCCCGCCCACCGTCAGGCCGTCGATCCTCAGGGTCGGCTGGCCGACGCCCACGGGCACGCCCTGGCCGTCCTTGCCGCAGGTGCCGACGCCGGGATCGATGGCCAGGTCGTTGCCGATCATCGCCACCCGGGTCAGGGCGTCCGGCCCGTTGCCGATCAGCGTCGCCCCCTTGACCGCGGCGCCGAGGCGGCCGTTCTCGATCAGATAGGCCTCGGTGGCGGCGAAGACGAATTTGCCCGAGGTGATGTCGACCTGCCCGCCGCCGAAATTGACCGCGAAGATGCCCTTCCTGACCGAGGCGATGATCTCGTCGGGGCTGCGTTCGCCGGCCAGCATGAAGGTGTTGGTCATGCGCGGAATCGGCGGGTGGGCATAGGATTGGCGCCGGCCGTTGCCGGTGCTGGCCACCCCGCTGAGGCGGCCGTTGAGGCGGTCCTGGAGATAGCCCTTGAGGATGCCGTCCTCGATCAGCACCGTGCGCCCGCCCGGCGTGCCTTCGTCGTCGATGGTGATCGAGCCGCGGCGGTCGGCCAGGGTGCCGTCGTCGACCACCGTCACCCCGGGGGCCGCGACCCGCTCGCCGATCTTGCCCGAGAAGGCCGAGGTGCCCTTGCGGTTGAAGTCGCCCTCCAGGCCGTGGCCGATCGCCTCGTGCAGCATCACCCCCGGCCAGCCCGGCCCCAGCACCACGCTCATCTCGCCGGCGGGGGCGGGGATCGACTCGAGGTTGATCGCGGCCTGGCGCAGCGCCTCGTCGACGCAGCGCCGCCAGCTCGCCACCTCCATCATCCCGTCGTAGGTGACGCGGCCGCCGATGCCGTGGCTGCCGGTTTCCATGCGCTCGCCCTGGGCGACCACCACGCTGACGTTGAGCCGCACCAGCGGGCGGATGTCGGCGGCATGGGTGCCGTCGGCCCGGAGGATGGTCACCGCCTGCCACGAGCCGGTCAGCGAGGTGGAGACCTGCTTGATCCGCGGCTCGCGGCCGCGGGCATAGCCGTCGATCTCCTCCAGCAGCTTGACCTTGGCCTCGAAGGGCACCAGCGCCAGCGGATTGAGGTCGGTGTAGAGCACCGCATTGGTCCGCGCCGGCCCGTCGGCGAGGATGCCGGAATGGCCCGAGCGCACCGCCTTGACGGTGGTGGCGGCGCGGCGGATGGCGTCTTCGGACAACTCCGAGCCGTGGGCGTAGCCCTGCGCCTCGCCGGCCACCGAGCGCAGGCCGAAGCCCTGGGCGGTGTCGAAGCTGGCGCTCTTGATCTGGCGGTCGTCGAGGACGACGCTTTCCGACTGGCGGTATTCGAGGAACAGTTCGCCGTCGTCGGCACCGTCGAGGGCGTCGGCGACGATCTTGGTCACCGCCTCGGGGTCGAGCCCGGCGCGGACGAAGAACAGCTCGTGGGCATGGGCGTCATGGGGCATGTCCGGGGGGTCCTTGCGGGCAGCGGTTGGCAGGCGCGAGCGGGGAGTGTACACCAACAGGCGACGGGATGCGCGTTGAAGGGGATATAGGCAATGGCGGAGCGGATGCCAGGGCAGGGGCCGGTCGAACATCCCTTGCGCCGCACACTGGCCGGCGAGGTCCACGCCCGTCCCTACGAACATCTGGTCGCCCCGGTGCGCGCCACCCACCTCGCCGTGCTTCACGACGGCATGGCGGCGGCCGACGAGCGGGCGCTGGTGGCCGAACTGCTGGTGCCGCAGGGGGCCGAGCCGCCCGGCGAGGGGGCGACCTTCCTCAGCCGCGACCTCGGCGGCCTGCGGCTGCGCTGGGAACGCCACGGCGAGTTCTCCACCTTCACCTTCTTCCGCTTCGACGCCTTCACCGATCCGTTCGCCGCCACCGCGCTCGATCTGGTGCCGTGGGACTGGTTCGAGCGCCTGCCCGGCAGCCTGATGGTGGCGGTGCATCTGGCCGTCTGCCCCGCCGATGGCGACGGGATCGACCCGGCCAGGGAATTCGACGGCCATCCGGTGATCGGCAGCCGGGTGCTGGGCGGTGCGGCCGAGGCGATGACCGCCTTCCGCCTCGCCGCCTGCGGCTTCACCCGCATCGTCGTCCAGGACCGCAGCCTGACCCGCGGCCAGGCCGGACGGCTGGTGCAGCGGCTGCTGGAAATCGAGACCTACCGCATGATGGCCCTGCTCGGCTTTCCCCCGGCGCGTCACGTCAATGCCGAGCTGGGCCGCCTCGACGGCGCCCTGGCCGACATCGTCACCGCCCTGGCCGGTCCGGTGGGCGGCGAGGATCGCCTGCTGCTCGACCGCCTGACCGCCCTGGCCGCCGAGGCCGAGCGTCTCGATGCCACCACCGGCTTTCGTCTCGCCGCGGCGCGGGCCTATCACGCCATCGTGCTGTCGCGGATCGGCGAGCTGCGCGAGGAGCGCTTTCCCGGCCAACAGACGGTGGCCGAGTTCATGGACCGCCGCCTGGCGCCGGCGATGAAGACCTGCGAGGCGGCGGCGGAGCGGCAGCAGACCCTGGCCCGCCGGGTGTCGCGCGCCGGCGACCTGCTGCGCACGCGGGTGGACATCGCGCTGGAGGAAAAGAACGCCGCCCTGCTGAAGTCGATGAACCGCCGCGCCGCGGTGCAGCTCCGCCTCCAGGAGACCGTCGAGGGGCTGTCGGTGGTGGCGATCAGCTACTACCTGCTGGGGCTGGTCGGCTATGGCGCCAAGGGGCTGAAGGCCGCCGGCCTGCCGATCGACGCCGACGTCGCCGCCCTGCTGGCCCTGCCGCTGATCGTCGGCACGGTGTGGCTGGCGGTGCGGCGCCTGCGGCACGCGCTGGGCGGCGGGGAGGAGCGGTGATCGCCGATCGGCCTTGAAGGGGTTATCTCCCAGTGATAACTATACGCGGTGGTGAGCGTGACATCGGTCTTGATGACCTGTTGGTGCTCGATGGCCAGATGTTGGTCGTCGATCCCGACGGCGGCCACTGGGTCAAATTCGTCGTCCGTCGGATTCCACCAACGAACGACAAGCCCCACGGGCTGAATTATTCGCTGACGTTGCATGACGAGAACGGTGCCCGGCTGGTCGGGTTTGACAATGCCCACCCGGTGCGCTCCGGCTCGGGACCGGGAGGAACGCGAGGGCCGAACGACCACAAGCATCGGCTGAGGACGATCAAAGCTTATGAATATCGCAGTGCCGCCGACTTGTTGGCCGACTTCTGGACCGAAGTGGATGGGGTGCTGAAGGAACGAGGAGTGCTGCGATGACAACGCTGAACGTCGGGATCGCCTCCTACGACGAAATGAAGGCCCGTACGTTGAGGATTGCGCGCGGCGAGTTGAAGCCTGGGCCGGACGAGCCGAAGGTGTGGTTCACGTCGACCGAGTCTTTTTCCAAGGTACTGTCCGAGGGCAATCGGGCTTTGTTGGCGATGATTGCCGCGTTGCATCCCGGTTCCCTGGATGAGTTGGCGAAGGCGAGCGGGCGTGCGAAATCCAATCTGTCCCGGACCCTCAAGCGCATGGCCGCCTGTGGCCTCGTCACGTTGGAAAAGGGGGAGCGGGGGCGGGTCGTGCCACGGGTCGAAATCGACCGCATCGTTCTTACGTTGCCGCTCGAGCGAGGATCGCCGCCTCCGTCAGCACCCGTGCCGTCGCCTCGGCGGTGCGCTCCCAGGTGAAGGCGGCGGCGCGCGCGACACCCCGGGCGGACATGGCCGCCCACAAGTTCCGGTCGTCGAGCAGCCGGGCGATGGCGGCGGCGAAGGCCCCGGCATCCTTGGGCGGGGCGTAGAGGGCGGCGGGGCCGGCGACCTCGGGCATCGCCGCGGCGTCCGAGCACACCACCGGCACCCCCGAGGCCAGGGCCTCCAGCACCGGATTGCCGAAGGTCTCGACCAGCGAGGGGAAGACGAAGACGTCGGCGGCGCGATAGCGCTCGGCCACCGCCGCCGGCGGCAGGCCGCCGAGGAAGGCGACGCGCCCGCTCACGCCCAGTTCCGCGGCCAGCGCCACCAGTCCGGCATGGTAGGCGGGGTCGAGCGGGCGGCCGGCGATCTCCAGCCGCAGCGCCGGGAAGCGCGGGGCCAGTTCGGCCACGGCGGCGATGGCGGTTTCCAGGCCCTTCTGGACGTAGAGGTCCGATACCGCCAGCAGCAGGTACGGCGTGCGGCGGCCCGCCTCGGCGGGGGGATGGAAGGCGGGGGCGACGCCGTGGTGAACGACGACGATGCGAGGATCGTCCTTCAGCCCGAAGGCGGCGCGGAAGTTGGCCCCGGCATGGGCCGAGACGGTGATCGCCCGCCGGCAGCGGGCGAACGAGGCCGCCGACAGCCAGCGCACCGCCTGCCAGTACAGGCGCTTGTCGAGGCGCCGCTCCAGGCTGGCGACCTCGAAGGCGTTGCGCAGCATGATCACCCCGCGCACCCCGAACAGCGGCCCGTAATTGGCCGGCGAGAACACCACCGCCGCCTTCAGGCGGTGGGCCAGGCGGGGAAGGACCACCTGCTCCTGCACCAGCACCGTCGCCAGCTTGCCCCAGCGCGGCAGCACCACCAGCGGCAGGCCGGCGGCGAGCGGGCCGACGGTGTCGCGCTGATCCTCCTGGATCGCCACCGTCAGGTCGAGGTCGCCGCGCGCCGCCAGCAGCGGCAGGACGTTGCGCAGATAGGTGACGCCGCCGCCGCTCTTGGCGTGGACGGCATTGATGAGGACGCGGGTCATGCGTCCTCGCGGACGATGGTCGCCTGGCGGCAGAAGGGCTTGATCGCCGGGGCGTAGCCGCCCGCCGCCACCGCCGCCACCAGCCCCTCGACGTCGACCGCCACCATGCCGGCGCTGGCCTCGACGCCATAGGCGAACAGGCGCGGGGTCAGCGGCGCGCCCGGGCCGACGATGACGACGCGGGCGTGGCGGGACAGCTCCAGCAGCCGCGGCAGGGTGCGGTTGACCAGGGTCGCCGAGGTGATCACCACCGCGTCCGCGGCCGGCAGCAGCCACTCGGCCGCCGAATCGGGATAGTGCCCCGGTCCCGGCCGCCGTTCGAGGATGGCGCAGCCGGGCAGGCGCTCGGCGATGCCGGGGAAGGCACCGACCACGGCGATGCGTCCGCCGTCCTTGAGCAGGTCGAGGCCGTTGACGTCGGCGGCGGCGAGGTCGAAGCGGTTGAAATGGGCGTTGCAGGCGGCCAGCCCGACCGCCACCTCGGCCGGGTTCCACGAGCGCAGCCGCGCCGCCAGCCCGGCCAGGGTCGCCCCGGCGGGGATCGGCGCCGCCGGCTCGGGGGCCTGGGCGGGAGTCTGGGCCAGGCCGATGCCGTGCGGTCCCTCGACCAGGGTATAGCCGGCGCCGACGATCACCCGCCCGGCCGCCACCGCCGGCACCGCCAGGGCGAGGTCGTCGAGCAGCCGCCGCGCCCCCCACCAGCGCCACAGCGCCGCTTGGTCGGGCAGGATCAGCTCGCCGCGGCCGCCGGTGAAAACGCTCCATTCCGGGACCAGGGCGCCGGGCACCGCGGTCAGCAGCGGCACGCCCTCGGCCATCGCCAGCAGCAGCTCGGCGGCCAGGCCGCGGCCGCCCTTTTCGGCCTTGGAGAATTTGTTGGCCAGCACCAGGTCGGCGCGGGCTTCGACGCCGCGGCGCACCGCCATCGCCGCCTCGGCCAGGGCGGCGGGATCCAGCGCGCAGGCCTGCGAGCCGGCGCCCAGCCTCTGGGTCAGCGACAGGCGGCGGCCGCTGTCGATCTCGACCGCCACCATCTCCTTGCCGGCGGTTTCCTGAAGGATGCCGCCGACGGTGAAGCCGCGCGCCTTCACCTCGGCGGCAAAGGCGGCCAGCAGCCCCTCGGGCGGGTGCTCGGGGGCGTAGACGACGGCGCCGATGGCCGGCGGGGGGAGGAGGACGGGCGGAACCATGGGCGAGAGAGTACCCGGCATTGCCATCTTGATCAAAGGCAAGACGCAGCCGCGGCGGCGCCCTATATTTCAGGGATGATCGATCCCTTCGGCCGCAAAGTCAGCTATCTGCGCGTCTCGGTCACCGACCGCTGCGACCTGCGCTGCGTCTACTGCATGGCCGAAGAGATGAGCTTCCTGCCCAAGGCCGACCTGCTGACGCTGGAGGAGATGGAGCGGCTGTGCACCGCCTTCGTCAGGAAGGGCGTGCGGCGGATGCGCCTTACCGGCGGCGAACCGCTGGTGCGTCGCGGGGTGATGAGCCTGGTCGAGGCCCTGGGACGGCTGGTGGCGGCGGGCGAGCTCGACGAGCTGACCCTGACCACCAACGGCACCCGGTTGGCCAAGCACGCCGAGGGACTGGCGGCGGCGGGGATCCGCCGCATCAACGTCTCGCTCGACACCCTGGATGCCGAAACCTTCACCCGCCTGACCCGCTGGGGCAAGCTCGACCAGGTGCTGGCCGGCATCGCCGCCGCCAAGGCCGCCGGGCTGGCGATCAAGATCAACGCCGTGGCCATGAACGGCATCAACGACGGCGAGTTCGACCGCCTGCTGGAGTGGTGCGGCGTGCACGGCTTCGACCTGTGCCTGATCGAGACCATGCCGCTGGGGAATGTGGCCGGCGGCCGCGAGCCGACCTACCTGCCGCTGTCGACGGTGCGCGCGCGGCTGGAGCGGCGGTGGACTTTGGCCGACAGCGACTGGCGCACCTCCGGCCCCGCCCGCTATGCGACGGTGGCCGAGACCGGGCGACGGCTCGGCTTCATCACCCCGATGAGCCACAACTTCTGCGAATCGTGCAACCGCGTGCGGCTGACCTGCACCGGCACGCTTTATCTGTGCCTGGGCAAGGACGATGCCGCCGACCTGCGCACCCCGCTTCGCGCCAGCGAGTCGGATGCGGCCCTGGAGGCGGCCATCGACGCCGCCATCGCCGCCAAGCCCCAGGGCCACGACTTCGTCATCGACCGCGAGGCGGCACCGGCGGTGCCGCGGCACATGAGCGTCACCGGCGGGTAACGCTTCGCCTTACAAACAGCGCAATTTGGGATAGGCTTGGGCGGTCACCCGTGCAGGAGTGGACCCATGAGCGTAACCAAGACCCTTGTCGCCCTGTGTGCCGGCGTCGCCTTGCTGTCGGCCGTGCCGGCCGTCGCCAAGGATCGGGACGAGATCCGTGCCGACAAGCGCGAGATCCGCGCCGACAAGCGGGAGCTGACGGAGGACCGCCGGGAAATGCGTGCCGGGCGCAAGGCCGACAATGCCGAGGCCCGCAAAGAATTGCGCGAGGATCGCCAGGAACTGCGCGAAGACAAGCGCGAGCTGCGCGAGGATCGCCGCGACCGGAGGAACTAGGGGCGGAAACGCCCCCTTGGCGTCTTGCCCCCTTGGCGTCTTGACGGTGACTCCGTCTCCTCCGCCACCACCGGCGGGCGGCGGCTAGTCTTCCCGGTGCGTCCGCTCCAGGCGCTCGTGGCGTTCCTGGGCTTCGATGGACAGGGTGGCGATGGGGCGGGCTTCCAGGCGGCGGATGGCGATCGGCTCGCCGGTTTCCTCGCACAAGCCGTAGGAGCCGTCCTCGATCCGCTGCAAGGCGGCGTCGATCTTGGCGATCAGCTTGCGTTCGCGATCCCGGGTGCGCAGTTCGAGGGCGCGGTCGGTCTCGGCCGAGGCACGGTCGGCGATGTCGGGCTCCTGCAAGCCGCCTTCCTGAAGATGCGCCAGGGTCTCGTCCGACTCGCGCAGCAGTTCCAGGCGCCATGCCAGCAGCCGCTGACGGAAGTACTCCCTCATGGTGTCGTTCATGAAGGCTTCGTCCTCGGACGGACGATAATCCGGCGGCAGCGTTACGGTCATTCTTCCCCCGATGCGACGGTCGGTCCGAATTTCGAGTGCGGAATATATGAGGTGGCCCTGTCAGCCGCAAGAGCCGAGCGCGCCTGTCCCGTCGACGGTGAGAAAAACCAGTCGCGCGGCCCCATAGGTGCGCCGGTCGAACGGCACGAAACCGGCGGGAGCGGCGAAATCCTCGTCGGCGGCGACCTCGACGATCACCAGCGCCGCGGCGGCCAGCCAGCCCCCACGCCGCAGCGCCTCCAGGGCCGGGACGACGAGGCCGCTGCGGTAGGGCGGGTCGAGGAAGGCCAGGGTGGCGGCGAACGGCGCCGGCGGCGGGCGGGTGGCATCGGCGCGCAGCACCCGGCCGCGGTCGCCCTCGCCCAGCGAGTCGAGGTTGGCGCGGATGGCGGCCAGCGAATCGGGATGGGTGTCGAGGAAGGCCGCCTGGGCGGCACCGCGCGACAACGCCTCCAGCCCCAGCGCCCCCGAACCGGCGAAGGCGTCGACCACCAGGGCGCCGTCCAACGCGACCCGGTCGGAATGGGCGAGGATGTTGAACAGCGCCTCGCGCGCCCGGTCGGCGGTGGGGCGGGCGACGCGGCCGTCGGGGGCGGCGAGGCGGCGGCCCCTATGGTTTCCGCCGACGATCCGCATGGCTGCCGCCACCCTTGCCCATCTGTTCCTTGACCACCTTGCCGACCACCTCGTCGGCGGCCCCTTCGGGCAGGTTGCCGAGTTGGAAGGGGCCGTAGGCGACGCGGATCAGCCGCGTCACCTGCCAGCCCAGATGCTCCATCACCTTGCGGATCTCGCGGTTCTTGCCCTCCTGCAACGCCACCGTCAGCCAGGCGTTGGAGCCCTGCTGGCGGTCGAGCATGGCCATGATCGGGCCGTAGCGGACGCCGTCGACGGTGACGCCGTTCTCCAGCGTCGCCAGCTTGGCCGGATCGACCTCGCCATGCACCCGCACGCGGTAGCGGCGCACCCAGCCGCGCGACGGCAGTTCCAG
>JACRFY010000019.1 GCA_016212565.1 Magnetospirillum sp.
ATCACATCATGGCCAGCGGTCAGGTGAACCGCGCAAACAGGCCGGACACATGACTGCACCCAGGCCGGTTACGCAGAACGCTCACATTTCCCTTGCAACGCAGGGGCCGTCCACACATGGCGGCTTGATACCGGCGAACGGATCAGTTCGAGCATTCGCCGGTATCATACCAGGATCGCCCGGAAATCGTTGATGTTGGTCCGGGTCGGTCCGGTCATCACCAGATCGCCGAGGGCGGCAAAGAAGCCATAGGCATCGTTGTCGGCCAGGAAGGCGGCCCCGTCCACCCCCAGTGCGGCGGCACGATGAAGCGTGTCGGCAGCGATCGTCGCCCCGGCATTGTCCTCGCTGCCATCGATGCCGTCGGTATCCCCGGCCAGGGCGTCGACCGCCACCCCCGCCAGCGCCAAGGCGAGCAGAAACTCGGTGTTCGGCCCGCCGCGTCCGCGACCGCGGACGGTCACCGTGGTCTCGCCGCCCGACAGGATCACCGCCGGTGCGGCGACCGGCTGGCCATGGTCGCGGATCGAGCGGACGATGCCGGCGAATACGCGGGCGGCCTCGCGCGCTTCGCCCTCGATGGCATCGCCGAGCATCAGCGGCTGCCAGCCATGGAAACGCGCCACGGCAGCGGCGGCCTCCAGCCCCTGGCGGGCGGTGGCGATCACCCGCACGGTCGCGGCGGCGAGACGCGGATCGCCCGGCTTGGGCGTCTCCGCCCCCGCGGCCAACGCCGCCGGCACGGCAATGCCATGGCGGCGCAGCACGGCGATGGCGTCGGCGCGGGTGGTGGGATCGGCAACGGTCGGGCCCGAGGCGATCACCGCCGGATCGTCGCCGACCACATCGGAAATCGCCAGCGTCACCACCGGTGCCGGCGCGGCCGCCACCGCCAGCCGGCCGCCCTTGATCGCCGACAGATGCTTGCGCACGCAATTGATCTCGCCGATCGAAGCCCCGCTGCGCAGCAGCGCCGCGGTCACCGCCCGCTTCTCGGCCAGGGTCAGCCCCGGTGCCGGCAGCGCCAGCAGGGCCGAGCCACCACCGGACAGCAGGCACAACACCAGATCGTCCGCACTCAGCCCCGCGACGAGATGCACGATCCGTGTCGCGGCGGTCATGCCCGCGTCATCGGGAAGCGGGTGGGCGGCCTCGACCACCGCGATGCGCCGGCAGGGCACGCCGTGGCCGGTCCGCGTCACCACCAGGCCGGAGAGCGGCCCCGTCCAGTGTTCCTCGACGGCACGGGCCATCGCCGCCGCCGCCTTGCCGGCACCGACCACCACCGTTCGCCCGGCCGGCGGCGGCGGCAGGTGCGGCGGCACGCACAGCGCCGGAGACGCGGCGCCGATCGCCGCCTGAAACATCGCCTGGAGAAGATCGCGCCGGGTCATGGGCGGCCGCGCCCCTAGTACACGCCCTTGGCGTTGAGGAACAACGCATAGCGGCGGTCCTCGTCAGCGATGTGGTCGATCAGCCAGCGATGGAACAGCGCCTCCAGCTCCATCGAGCCGAACTCCCCCCCACCGGCAATGCGCTCGCGCAGCGCCTTCAGCGCCCGCATCTTGACGTCGTGCTCGACCCGGTGACCCTCCAACTCGGGATAGCCGTAGCGGGCCAGCATGGCCTCCTCCTCGCCGAAGTGGAAGCTGGCGAACTCGACCAGCGCATCGAGCACCGCCACGGTCTCGACCACGCCGCGCACGCTGTCAACGGTGTCGACCACCGCATTGGCCAACTCGACCAGCTGGCGGTGGTGGGTGTCGACGCGCAGGATGTTGACCCGGTAGCTTTCATCCCAGCGCAGCAAGGTGCGCTCGCGCTCGTTGCCGTCGACGAAAGCGCTGACCCGCTTGTTCCACGATTCGAACAGCTTCCAGCGCACCGAGGGGATGTCGGCGACCATCTGAGCCGGAACCGCCATCACCTCGGTATCCTCGAGGGTGCGCAGGCGGAAGATGCTCGGCGTCCAGAACACCGACATTTCCTCGCCGAAGAAGTCGCCGGGCCCGACCACGTCGACCTGCCGCTCGCCGATGAAACGGCCGACCGCACCGCGGATCACCATTCCCACCGAATCGAGGCCGACATCGACCAGATGGTCGGCGTCGAAATGCTGCGGACGCATCTCGCGGACGATCATGTTCAGCGTCTTGACCGCCACCACCTCGCCGAACAGTGCCGTGCGCTGGAGGAACTCGCGGGTCTCCAGCAGCCGGGTGATGTCGGGGAACAGGTGGTTGCGGCGCACGAACTCGGTATACAGCGAGCAGGGGATCTTCAGCGCCTTGACGAAGCCGAGGGCGCGATAGGTCTCGGTGACCAGGGTGTTGAACAGGCCCGACAGCTCGCCGACCATCGCCCCCGCCGACAACACCGACCGCCCGCCGCCCTCGGGGGGGATCGCCTCGACGCTGCCCGACAGCACCATCCAGATGTCGGTGATGGTCTGGCGCTCCTTGGCCAGGATGGTGCCGGGGTTGAAGGTGACCATCGGGTTGTTGATCAGCACCCGGATCTGGTGCTGCGGCACGCCGGGGAACGAGCTCATCAGCAGGTCGAAGGCCGAGCGCCAGATGAAATCGTGATTGGAGGGAATCAGGATGTCGACGGTGCCGAACGACGCCGACGAGCCGATCGCCCGCTGGGCGATGGTGTGGCGCTGCGAGGTGTGGGCGAGGATGATCTTCTCGGACTTGTCCTCGCGGAAGTCGTAGGCGTCGCCGTGGATCATGCCGCCGCCGACGTCGACCTTCTTGACGTCGGCCGGCACCTTGTAGTCGGCCAGCACCTGCTGGAACAGCGCCGGGCTGATGCCCGGCTTGCTCTCGTCCTCGGTGACGAAGTCCTTCAGCACGGCGATGCGGCAGATATCGGCCAGGTGCGAATAGGTGCGCCAGCCGCCCTCCCACATGGCGCGGAACAGGAAGGTGGTGGTCTCGACCGGATGGGGCGAGAACACCGGCTTGACCTCCAACCCGTCGATGTCGTTCCACTGTCCTTCGACAAGAGGATGGACATCGAAGTAGTCGGAGAACGCCGCCTCCTGGATCGACAGCAGCGCCGCCAGCTTCTTGGCCACCGACGCCCGCACCAGCGGCGTGGCATAGTATTTCAGCTTGTGATCCGAACGGATCAGCGTCGTCAGCCCGGCGAAATGGTCGTCGTGGGAATGGGTGTGGAAGATGCCTTCGATCTCGTTGATGCCGATGCCGAGCGCATTCAGGGTGTGGACGACGTTGGGACCGGCATCGATCATGTAGATGCGGCCCTGGAACATCATGATCGAACTCATGCACGGCCGATTGATGTCCCAACCGTCGCCCTCGCCGGAATGCAGGACGGCGAAGTATTCGCGCGGGATGTAATAGAACCCCAGCGGATAGGGACACTCGTAGACCTCGTACGGCGGCAAATTGAGGTCGACGGTGACCGTGTCGTCGCCGATGGAGAACTCGAAGACGTTGAGGCGCAGCCGGCGCACCTGAACCTGGCCCTTGATGGTGATCGCCTCGCCTTCGATGGAGGCGGTGTCGATCAATTCGGAGGGGTGCTCGATGCGGCCGAAGGCGAATTTCAGCTTGAGGCGCATCAGATCGACGGCGACGTCCGGTTCGGCACCGGCCTCGATCAGTTCTTCTTCCGACACCAGGCCGTAATTGCCGCGGTAAATGTATTGGATCTGCGCCCGCACCTGCTCGGGCGAGCCGATCAGCAGGGGACGGACCCCGGTATTGCCGGGGTGGCCGGGGATGATCATTCCCTGGCGATAAAACATCTGCAGGACCGGAAACTCCGCCAGATTGGCGAAGGCGCCGTTCTGGACCATCACGTCCGAGAGCAGGATGACGTTGGGGCCGGTCTCGAAGGGCACGCCGCGATTCTCGATCGGCGTGATCAAGCCGCGCTTCATCAGGTGCTTGACGGCGTCGGCCGGGCAGCCGCACAGGATGCGCAAATCCGCTGACGGAGCCTCGACCCAATAGACCCCGGCCGTCACCTCGATCTTGCGCAACAAGCCCATTCTCTTCCTCGACACCGAAGGCGGGCCGGCCCGCCCTCCGTTCGCGGCCCATGCTAAAGCGATACGCGAGCGCCATCAACCGACATTCGTACGCTTGACCCCTGGTTCAGCGCCAATGTATTAATACGATGGATTAAGGGTTCGTATCCTTTAGGGTAGGGTATGGGAATGATGGGCAGGGACACTTACGCCGCTCCGGAGGCCGGGACCTTTGCGGTCTCTAGCGACAATGCCTACCGCATCGTCATCCTGGCGACGATCTACGCCGCGTCGGTCATTTTCGCCGTCGCCTTCGCGCCGGCACTGGACGCGGGGGCCACGCCGACACGCCTGGCGGCCGCCGAACAGGCCAACGCCGCGACCATCCGCCGCTGAGGCGGTCGGAGGTCGACCAGTGCATTGATGCAAACGAAAGATTCAGGTGGAACCTGACTTTCGTTTGCATCAATGCACATTCAATACGTTAGAGTGCCACACCTTAAATGTGCAATGCGGCGCTTTTGCGAGCATTGAGCGAGCGGCCAAGGGCGCGGACGCGCCCGCCCGGCGAGGGCAAAACTATGATGCCTGAAGCGTGATGCCCATTTTGGGCATCACGCTTTAGCCTCGGGCGACGGGCCGACGAAAGTGTGGCTTTCGTCGGGGTCGGTGCCCTAGGACGCGCCCAGGGTCTCGCGGGCCTTGGCGATGGCGCCTTGCAGGACCTGTTCCTTGAGCAGCAGGGTCGGCTCGTTGAACAGTACCGCCTTCAGCCAGTCGAAAGCCAACAGCAGCAGGGCCTCGTCGTCGGTCTTGATCAGCTCAACCGCTTCCGGATCGATGTCGTAGTTGTCGAGGAACTTGGTGCCGAAGACGAAGCGGCGGAAGCTCTCGACATCGGTGGTGGCCATGAAGAACATCTTCTTGGTCTGCGGGCTGGGCGCCTTGCCCATCGGACCGCCCATCACCTTCCACGACGCCATCTTCATCAGGATGTCGACCCAGCCGCGGTTGACCCGCTCGTAGTCGGCGACGTCCTGCTCGGCGCGAAACTCGCCGACGTTCTGGGTCTTGGTCTCGCAATGGCCCAGGCAATGGTCTTCCTTGACCAGGAAGAAGAAGTCGTCCTTGCCCTCCATGTCCTTCATCTTCACCGACACCATGCCGAGCGGATAGTAGCGGCAGGTGGCGGGGCGATCCTCGTAGACGGTGCAGCCCTCGGCGGCGTTGAACGGGCACGGGCCGCGGCCGTCGTCGCCGCCGGTCTTGATCTTGGCGATCGGCAGGTCGGCCTTCTCGTGGATCGCGGGCACGGTGTAGGCGAGCAGGAACTCGGCCGGGCTCATCTTGAGGCGGCGCGACAGGCGCAGGATGTCGTAGGGCGCCAGCGAGATGTCGGCGCCGTGGCAGCACTTGTTCCAGCACGCCAGGCCGTTGTGGCAGCGGAAGTTGAAGGTGTCGTCGGCGGTCAGGCGCACCGGCTGGACGGGGAAATTGGTGTTGCCGCGCACGGCGTCGAACACCTCGACCTCGACGTCGACGTCGTCGGGGCCGCGCCGCTGCGCCTCCAGATCGAGCTCGTCGAGTTCTTCGTCTTCGGAGGTGCGAGGGGGGTTGGTCATGGATTTCAACCTGCAAGTTAAGAAAAGGGGCGCCGGTCACCCGGCGCCCCCCGATCATAGCACGAATGCTCGGGCTCAGTGGCCCTGGCCCTCGTAGCGCTTGGTGACCAGATCGACGTGCTGGACCTTCTTCATGGCCCACTCGCCGGTCGCCGGATCGATGCGGCTGTTGACGAACACCTTCCAATTGGCGTCGTCCAGCTTCGGGAAGTCGGCGCGGTAGAAGAAGCCCGGATAGCGGGTCTCTTCGCGGTACATGATGTGACGCAGGTGCGCCTCGGCGGCGACGATGCGGTGATAGTTCTCCCACGCGCGCATCAGCTCGTGGAGGTCCTTGGCGCGCATCTTCTGCGAGTCTTCCTTGAGCATGGTCAGCAGGTGCAGACCAGTCTCGAGCATCACCTTGTTGGTGTTGTAGTAGGTCGAGGTGCCCGCCACATACTCGTCCATCAGCTTCTGCAGACGCATCTGCAGGAGGCGCGGCAGGATGTAGTGCGGATTGACGTCCTCGGCGGTGGTCTTGTCCTTGTGCTCAAGGTAGGTGCGGACCGGGGCGTAGATCTCCTCGGTGATGGCCTTGATGTCGCCCTTCAGCGAGGGCTTGAAGCCCTGGTGATCGCGGACGAACTTGACCATCGCCTTACCGGCGATGCGGCCTTCGGCGTGCGAGCCCGACGAGAACTTGTGACCCGAGGCGCCCACGCCGTCACCGGCGGTGAACAGACCCTGCACGGTGGTCATGCGGTTGTAGCCCCACTTCCACTCGGCCGGGGTGTTGAGGTCCTCGGGACCCGACACCCAGATGCCGCAGCAGCCGGAGTGCGAACCGAGCAGGTAGGGCTCGGTCGGCATCAGCTCGGACATGTTGACTTCCGGGCGGATGTTCATGCCG
>JACRFY010000142.1 GCA_016212565.1 Magnetospirillum sp.
CAGCCTTCGCATTCGTAGAAGAACAGGCAGGAATCGACCGGCATCTCCTCGTCCTTGCGGTGACCGCAGTGCGGGCAGGTGATCGCGCTACGACGCTCGACGTCATGGGTGCTTGCGGTCATTCGTCGTCCCCGATGAAGGTCTGCACCAGAGAGGCCATACCCTGCACATAGCCGATCCGCCCCTTCTGTCCGGTCACCGGACGCCTCCGGCCGACGATCTGGTGATCGTGCAGAAAGTACCGGCGGCCGGAGGCGGTGTCGACCACCCAATACTCCCCCTGCTTGCCCACGATCTCGGCCTCCTCCATCGCCGCCTACACCGCGTTCGGAGGCGCGATTTCAGGGTCGTCCGGCGACCGGCAGCAGGTCACGATCGGGCCGCCGCGCCCGTATTCGTGCGTCAGCACGACGGATTGGCCGAGCTTCGGCGTCTCGATCTTCATGTTGTCCTCGTAAACGGACAGACGGGCCTTCTCCGCCTTCACCTCCCAATAGGGGCCATTCCGGCCGACGAGCGTTCCCGTTCCCACGCGGCGAATGTCGGGCATGATCCATCCTCCCACCGAGATCTCCACGCGCCGGCTGCGGCTACGACGCCCGGCACAGCAGGTGCGCCACCGTGGCCTTCAATTCGTCCGCCGCCACCGGTTTGTGCATGATGCCGAGTCCGCTCCGCTGCACTTCCTGGATGCGCTCGCGGGCGGTGTCGCCGGTGACGATGACCGCCGGAATGGCCCGGCCGCAGCGCCGGTGGATGGCCTGCACCACGTCGACCCCGGTCATGCTCTCTCCCAGCCGGTAGTCGGCGAGGATGGCGTTGAGCCGGCAGTCCGTTTCGTCGGCCCGCAGGATCGCCTCGTCGGCATTGGCGGCGGTCACCACCCGATGCCCCCATCCCTCCAGCAGCAGTTGGAGGCTGAGGCGGATGATCGGTTCGTCGTCGACGATCAGGATCAGGCGGGTGTGCCCCACCTCCTGCGGCGCCGCCTGCGGCAATCGCGGCATCGCGCTCTCCGCCGACGGCAGGGTAAGCGAGAAGCGCGAGCCGCGGCCGGGGCGCGATGCCACCCCGACGCGACCGCCGATCAGGCGGGCGAGGCGCCGGACGATGGAAAGGCCGAGCCCCAGACCCTTGGTGCGGTCGCGGGCCGGGTTGTCGACCTGGAAGAACTCCTCGAAGATGCCGTCGAGGTGGGTGTCGGAAATGCCGACGCCGGTGTCGACCACATCGACGCGCCACTCGCCGCCGCGGCGGCGGCACCCCACCAGGATTCCGCCGCTGCGGGTGTATTTCAGCGCGTTGTCGAGCAGGTTGCGCAGGATACGCTCGATAAGCTGCGGGTCGGTGCGGACATGGGACCGGGGGCAATGCCAGCGCAGCCGCAAGCCCTTCTGGCCGGCCAGGCTGGTGTATTCGGCGGCCAGGCGTCCCACGAGGTCGTGCAGCGCCAGGTCTTCGACGTGGGCTTCCACGACCCCCGCATCCAGCCGCGATACGTCGAGGAGCCCGCCCAGCATGCCGTTGAGCGCCGCGATCGACTGGTCCAGGGGGGCGACGATTTGGGTCAGGGAGGACCCGGCGGTCCGCTCCCGGAGCAGGGAGGACAGCAGGATCAGCGACTGCACCGGCTGACGCAGATCGTGGCTGGCGGCGGCGAGGAACTTCGATTTCGCCACGCTGGCCCGTTCCGCCTCCGCCTTGGCGGCGAGCGCCTCGTCGCGGGCGCGCGCGATCTCCGCCTCGGCCTCTTTGCGCGCGGTGATGTCGCGCATCATGCCGGTGAAGTACCGCCGGCCGCCGTCGAACCATTCGGCGATGGCCAGGTCGAGGGGAAAGGTCGTGCCATCCTTGCGGCGGCCCTGCACCTCGCGGCCGATGCCGATCACCCGCTTCTCGCCGGTTCGCCGGTAGCGGGCCAAAGCCCCTGAGTGCCGAGGGCGCTCCGCCTCCGGCATCAGCAAGGTGACATCCTGGCCGACCGCCTCCGCCGCTCCGTAGCCGAAGATCCGCTCCGCCGCCGGATTGAAGGCGAGCATTTTTCCCCGCTCGTCGATCACCACGAAGGCGTCGACGGCGGTATCGACGATCGCCCGCAGGCGCGTTTGCGCCGACCACGCCTCGGCCAACGCGCGGCGCCGCTCCGCCATGATCGCGCCGATGAGCAGCGGCACCACCACGGCGGCGGCGGCGAAGGTCGACAGCAGGCCGAGGCCGTCGGCGAACCCGGCCGCGGCGAACGGCCCCCGTCCCTGCACGGTCAGCCAGGCGGCGATGCCCGATGCGAGGGCGGACGAGAGCGCCGCGCCGCGCGGACCGAAGCGCAACGCGGCCCAGATCAAGGCGGGGAAGGCGAAGAAGGCCGTCGGCTGGTGATCGCCAAAGGGTGGGAACGCATCGCCGAACGCCAGGACCGACGAGACGACGACGATGACGGCGAGCGAAGCCGCCTCGACAATGCGCCGGACGTCCCACTGCCACCGTATCGGCGTCGACCACGTCATCAGCAGGGGGGCGAACGCCAATTGCGCAACGCTATCGCTCAACCACCACGCGGCCCAATGGGCGGGAAAGGCCGTCCATGGGGCGATGCCGGCCGCACAGACGCCGGCCGCGCCGACGGTCGCCCCGACCAGCGGGCTCATCCCCGGTCCCAGCAGGCAGAACAGGCCGACCTGCCGCACCTGATCGAGGGGCGCCCCCACGCCGGCCCGGCGCAGCAGCCAGGCCCCGGCCACCGCTTCGCCGGCACTGCCGCTGGCGATGGCGACCGCCGCCAGCGGCGGCATTTCCAGGGCGGCGGCGGCGAACGCCCCCAGCCAGATGCCCGGCCACAGCGCGGGGCCGCGCACGACGAGGGCCATCAATCCCACTCCGGCCGCGAGCCACGATGGCGGCAATGTATTCTGCACCGGCGGCAACAGGTCGCCGACCTTCGCCGCAGCGACGTAGGTGGCGGCCAACAGGACAAATTCCGCTCCCCGGAGAATGATGGCCCTCGACCGCTCGTGCGCCGCAGATGTCCATGTCAATCCCATGCCCCTGCCTCCGAAGTGATCGAGCAGACATCCCTTCATGGCGGTACCACGCGCGCCATGGGATCACGGTCGTCATTCCATATAGATTACTCCTACCCGTTGCTTAAAGGCAGCGTTCCATCTTAGGTACCTCACTCTGGGAAGGAACGATTGCGGCAATTCCTGTGCAATACGCATTCTACTTGGTGTTATATTTGATGAATTGCCTCAAATTGGCCGCACCCCGGCCCCGGCATACCTCTTGAGATCGCTTCTCCGCCGCGGACCCTTCCCGGATATTTGCTGAGGCACACCCATTGTGGTGAATTGACGGCGGGGTGGGGTCATGGCGAGGTTCGAGGTGCTGGTGACCGCAAGCTATGCCGGCCTGTCCGCGCTGTGGATCGCCGGCTCCGACCAGGCGGTGGCCCGCCTCTTCCCCGCCCGCGTCACCGAAATCCAGACCTACAAGGGCTGGCTGTTCGTGGCGGTGACCGCCCTCCTGCTCTACCTCGCGGTGCGGCAGTACCGGATATTCCGCCAAGGGGTCGAGGATGTGCTGCGGACAGAGGCGGCGGTGCGGAGCGAGATGATCGCAACCCTGCAACGGGCGAAGCGGGAGGCGGAGCGGGCCGACCGGGCCAAGTCGAAGTTCCTCGCCGCCGCCAGCCACGACCTTCGCCAGCCGGCGCACAGCCTGGTCCTGCTGTTCGCCGCGCTGCGCGAGCGGCTGTGCCGCTATGGCGACGACCGTCCGGCCCAGGCGGCCCTCGACGGCATGCAGCAGTCGCTCGATGCGCTGAGACTTCTGCTCGACGGCCTGCTCGATGTCTCGCGGCTGGACGCCGGCCTGGTGGTGCCGCAGGTGACCGCCGTCGAGCTTCAGCCCCTGCTGGCGCGATTGCAGGCCGAGTGTGCGCCGCGTGCGGCGGCCTGCGGCCTGGCGCTCCGCGCCGTCGCCACCTCGGCGGTCGGGCGCAGCGATGCCGTGTTGCTGGAGCGCATGCTGCGCAACCTGATCGACAACGCCCTGAAGTTCACCCGCCATGGCGGCGTGGTGATCGGCTGCCGGAATCGCGGCGACAGGGTGTTGGTGGAGGTGGCCGACAGCGGCGACGGCATCCTCCCCGAACACCAGCACGAAATCTTCGACGAGTACTTCCAGGTCGGCAATCCGGGGCGCGACCGGGCCAAGGGGCTGGGATTGGGCTTGGCCGTCGTCAGTCGCCTCGGCCGGCTGCTCGGCCAGGGGGTGGGCCTTCGCTCCCGGCCGGGACGCGGGTCGCGCTTCCACGTCGAGCTGCCGCGGGCGGGCGGGGCGGAGCGGCGCCATGGTGCCGCCTGCCCCGGACCCGCGCCGTCATGCCGACCGCACGTCGGCGAGGAAGCGGCCGATGGTCGTCCGCAGCGTGCCGGCCTGCTGTGACAATTCCCGCGAGGCCGACAGCACCTGCCCGGCCGCCGTGCCGGTCTGGGCCGCCGCCGACTGCACCTCGCCGACATTGGCGCTGACCTCGGCGGTGCCGGCGGCAGCCTGCTCGACGTTGCGCGCGATCTCGCCGGTGGCGGCGTTCTGTTCCTCCACCGCCGAGGCAATGCCCGACGAGATGTGCCCCACCTCCTCGATCACCCGCACGATGCCCTGGATGGCCACCACCACCTTGTGCGTCTGCTCCTGCACGGCGGCGATCTGGGTGGAGATTTCGTCGGTGGCCTTGGCGGTCTGGTTGGCGAGGTGCTTGACCTCGCCGGCCACCACCGCGAAGCCCTTGCCGGCATCGCCGGCGCGGGCTGCCTCGATGGTGGCGTTCAATGCTAGCAGATTGGTCTGGGCAGCGATGTCGTTGATCAAGTTGACCACGGTACTGATCCGCTGGGCGGTCTCGGCGAGGCCGTTGACCTCGTCCTCGGCCTTGCCAGCCTCCGCCACTGCCGCCCGCGAGATGGCGGTCGAGTGGGCCACCTGGCGGCTGATCTCGTTGATCGAGCCCGACAGTTCCTCCGCCGCCGAGGCGACCGTCTGCACGTTGGCCGACGCCTGCTCGGCCGCCGCCGCCACCGCCGCCGCCCGTTCGCTGGTGCGTGCGGCACCGCTGGACATAGTCGCGGC
>JACRFY010000146.1 GCA_016212565.1 Magnetospirillum sp.
ACAGCCCATCTCCACCTCCGACGCCGTCTCAGCTTACACCAGCACGGTGGCGTACTTCATCAATGCAGCGCCATAGCGACGCCGCATTTTGCCATGAATTAGGTACAGCGGCGATTCCCCTGTGGCGTCAACCAGCCTTGGTAATGAACCACATGGCCGATGACCGGGAAGGCCACGTCAATGTCGAATACGAAGGTCTCGCCTTCGGCGGTTTCCGTGCATTCGATGGTGGGACGGCTGATGGCAGGCAACGGAACGCCGAGCAGGCGCCATCTCACCAGCGACCAGGCGAGGCCATCCGGCTTCGGGATCAGCCGGAAGTGCAGATCGAAGGGGCCGAAATGCTCGATCAGGGTATCGGTGTCCGCCTCCATGGTGCTGGCATAGCGGCGACCGGCGAAGTGACGATCCCAGAACTCGCGCCCCTGTCCGTCGGGGTGGAACGACACGGTCACCGGCACATCCCTGCCCGGCTTGGGCAACCCTGCCAGCTTGCACAGCAACCAGGCCGCGGGGTTGGAAGCGGCGGTGATCTCGGCCATACCGGCGGTCGCCACGGATTGGGACAGCCCGTGCAGGTGACGAACCGGCACCGGCAGATTGTCGAAGGCGGCGCCCAGCAGGCGTTGGAACGGGGTGGTCATGGTCATCTTCTCCCTCTCAAAAATCGGGCTTGAACACCATCAGGCCGACGATGGCGACCATGGCGGTGAAGGCGGGCCAACCGAGCGCGAACCAGATGCGGAAGTAGCGGTGATAGAGCGGCGGCAGCTCGGCGCCCTGGGTGACGGCGTCTTCCGCTATCCGGCGCATGCGCAGTTGCAGCCACACCACCGGCAGCCAGCAGGCGCCAGCCACGGCGTAGAGGGCGAACGAGGCGACGATCCACCCCGTGGTGAGCGCCCAGCCCTGCTCCACCGCCAACCAGATGCCGGTTACGGGCTGGATCACGACAGTCGGCGTGGTGAACAGCCAGTCGGCCAGCACCACGTTGCGGTTCGCCACCGCAATGGCCCGCACGTCCTTGGACAGGTTGCTCGCCATCCCGTGGAAAGCGGTCCCCAGCCCGGTGCCGAACAGGAGGATGGCCGACAGGATGTGGATCAGTTTGAGCGTCAGGGCGTCCATGGGTCATGCCTCCAGGGCCATCATCGTCAGCACGGCGGCGGCGATGGACAGGTTCTTCAAGAGCGGGGCAAAGGGATGTAGCCAATATTCGGCGGGCAGGCCCAGCCCGATCAGGCTGAAAGCCGCCATGGAGGCGAGCATGGCGCCCCCCACCACCACGGGCCGCCAGCGGGCCAACAGCAGCGCCCCCAGGCCCAGGTCGAGCGCTGCGCCACCGTAAAGCAGCGTATCGGCGAACAGGCCGTGGAGGCCCAGTTGGGCCAGCATGCGGTGGCTGTCCTCGACCGGATAGAGGCCGAAGGACAGCAGCCCGGTGGTCACCCACAGCAGACCAAGGCTCCAGCGCAAGGCGGGCCGGATAAAGAACAGGCGTGCATGCCAGAGGTCGGCCTCGGTGGCCGGACATCGTGCAAGGGCATCGGCCAGGGCGCGCGGTGGGCGGCCCAAGACCGTGGCCAGCGGCGACGGGTCGGACACGTTTCCCGCCTTGAGCATGGCGACCACCTCGCGGTTCATGGGGCCGTCCATCATCCGCTCGCCCAGGGCCGCCAGCAGCCCCAGCAAGGGGGCGGGCACCGGGACGAACGGACGTGGCGCCAAGCCCAGCCATGCCCGCAGGGCGGCGGTCACGGCATCGGTGGTCATCGGCTCCGGCCCCACCACGTCGAGCGAGCGGGGCAAAGGGCCATCGTGCTCGACCAGGCGCACCGCTAATTCCGCCAAGTCGTCAACATGGATGGGCTGCACCTGCCAGGTACCGGGGCCGATGCGGGGCGGCAGCGGCATTGCCGCCAATGCCGCCAGCACGGCGGTGCTGGCACCGCCAGGCCCAATGACCACCGAAGGGCGCAGCACACACCAATCCAGGCCACGCAGGACGTTGAGCGCATCCTCGGCGCGCCCCTTGCTGCGCTGGTACAGGGTGGCGCCAGCAGATGAGGCGCCGAGGGCGGATATGTGGATCAGGCGCGGGATGCCCGCCCGGATGCAGGCGCGGAACAGGCGCTCGGCCCCTTCGCCATGGACCACATCCATGGTGTTGCCGTCGTGGCTGCGGACCAAGCCAGCGGCGTTGATCACGGCATCGTGACCGCCGATCCGCGCGGCCATCTCGGCTTCGGAAAGGCTCGCCAGGTTCAGCCCCGTTCGCCCCACCGCCGTAACCTGATGACCGGCAGCGGCCAGCGCAGCCGCCACATGTCGGCCAATGAAGCCGGTGCCGCCGACGATCAGCACCCGGCTCACGGCTGAGGCTCCTGCTTGGCCCTGGAGGCGATCATGACGGCGACCGGCTTCCACACCGCGTAGCCCATCATCAGCAGGGCCACCAGCATGCCCAGCAGGGCGTAGAAGACCGTGCGCTGGAGAACCGGCCCGATCCCCGCCGCCGCCGCCGCATCCAGCAAGCCGGGCGTCGAGACCACCATCAGCGGGGCGATCACCACCAGCAGCGCCGCATACAGGGCCCAGAACCTGGCGCGGTCGGCGGTGCCGCAAATATCCTCCAGAATGACCCGCAGCGGGCGGATGACCACCGCCACAGCGAGAAGGGCCAGCACGATGCTGACGGCCCATACGGCCAGCAAAATATTGAGCGTCATGGCAGAACTCCCGTCTATTCACCCCCTATCCCGCAACCGGCGTGCCAACCGAGGAGCGGCGGAATTGCGCGTCTTTCGCGCGAGAGCTGTTAACGGCGGTTACGATTTGCGCTAGCGTGGGTGTTAACGACGGATACAGGGGGCGGAATGCTCGGGGCTTCGCTTCTAACGGCGGCGATGGGAGTTACCGGCCTCGGCGGGCTGGGGCTTGCCGGCTTCCTGCTGGTGCGGGTGCGTTCAGCCAGCGGCGCCCAACCGCTGGCGGCGTTCCTGGCGCTGGTCGGGTTGTGGGCGGCGGGTCTGCTTTTCCCTGGAGCCGTCGGCGAAAAGCTGATGGCTCTTTCTCCGCTTGGTGCCTCGGTCTTCGTCCATTTCGCCGCCCGCCTGACCTGGCGCTGCTTCTGTCTGGTCCGATGGTCCTACGCGGCGGGCGTTGCCGCGACCGCGGCCGCGCTGGCCAATCCCGCCGGGACGTATGTGCCGTGGGCCGGGGTGACCCTCTTCCGCTACGAGGGGGCCGGATTGCTGGCCGCTGGCGCCACCGTGGCCCTCGCCACCTTCGGGCACTGGCTGCTGGCCGATGCATGGCGCAGGGCGGCGGGCAGGCAGCGGCGGCAGATCGCCATCGTCATGGCCGCTTCCGTCTTCGGCCTGGGATCGGTCACCGGACTGGCCTTTCCGCTGCTGGGTCTTGACGCCTATCCGTGGCCGCTGCTGCTGCTTCCGCTCTACCTCGCCATCCTGGCTTACGGCGTGCTGCGCTACGAGCTGATGGCGGCCAACCAATGGGCGCGCCGCGCGCTGACCTGGGGCCTGTTGATGGCCCTGGCGACGGCATTGACCGCCGTGCTCACCAGCCTGGCCGCCAACCGCGCGCCGTGGATCGCGTCCGCCCTCGGCATGGCCGCCGTGCTGACGCTGTGGGGGCCACTCCGCCGCACCGTAGACCGGTTGGTCTTCCCCGGTGGCGATGTGGACGCCGCCGAATTGGCCGCCTGGCGAGATGCTCTGGCAGGCGCCAACGATAAAGGCGAGGTGACCCGCATGGCCGACGCCTTCCTGCGCGCCAAGCTGCGCGTTGACCTTGCGGATTGGAACGAAGCTCCTCCCGGCCCGCGTCGGGTCATTGAGGTTATGGCCGGACTGCGTGAGGACGCGCTCAAGGATCTAAAACGCCGCCGCGCCTTTGCCGAACGCCAGCGCCTGGCCGAACTGGGCGCCCTGGCCGCCACGGTCGCGCATGACCTGCGCAACCCGATGAACATCGTCGCCATGGCGGTCGCCGACGCCGAACCGGCGGTGCGCCAGGAAGTGAAGGCGCAGCTCGCACGCATGGACGCCCTGGTCCGCGACCTGCTGGACTACGCCAAGCCGTGGTCTATTACCCCGGTGCCGGTGGATGTGGCGGCTGCGGTCGCCGCGGCGGCCAGGAGCATGGACGTGGCCGTGGAGGTGCCCCAGGGCATGAGCATGCAGGCCGATCCGCTACGCCTGGGGCAGGCGCTGGGCAATCTGCTCGCCAATGCCCACAGCGCCGCCAGCCGCGTTCTGGTCGCCGCCGAGGCGCATGCTGCCGCCGTGCTGATCCATGTGTGCGACGATGGGCCGGGCATCCCCGACGACCTTCGTGCCTCGCTGTTCCACCCGTTCGTCTCCCGTCAGAGCGGCGGCACCGGCCTTGGCCTAGCCATCGTCGCCAAGGTCATGGCCGCCCATGGCGGCAGTGCCACCCTGGGCGAGCGGCCCGGCTGGGCCACCTGTTTCACCTTGAGGTTTCCCCGATGAGCGCCGAAACCATCCTGCTCGTGGACGACGAACCCGCCTTCCTGCGCCTCGCTGCCGCTTGGCTGGAAAGGCAGGGCCATCGCGTGGTCACGGCGATCGATGGTGCCGCGGCGCACGAGGCCTTCACCCACGCGCGCCCTGACCTGGTGGTGCTGGACCTGGTCATGCCACCCGAGCGCACCCCCGAAGCCGGCCTCGCCCTGGTGCCGGCCTTCGCCGCCGCGCCGGTGGTGGTGCTGACGGCCCATGCTGACCATGAACTGGCGTTGAAGGCGGTGGCGGCGGGTGCCTGGGATTTCCTGGCCAAGCCGGTCGAACCCGATTTGTTGCGGTTCGTGGTGGCGCGCGCCCTCGCCAAGCGGAAGCTGGAACGGGAACTGGCGCAACTTCGAGCCAACACCGGCGACGAGTGCATTTTCGGCTCCAGCCCGGCCATTCTGCGCCTGAAAGAGATGGTGCGACGGGTGGCGCCTGCCGACCTTCCCGTGGTGGTCCTCGGCCCCAGCGGCACCGGCAAGGAACTGGTCGCCCAGGCTCTGCATGCCACCAGCCCGCGCCGCGCCGGTCCGTTCATTGCCGTCCATTGCGGTGCCATCCCCGCCGAATTGCTGGAAAGCGAGTTGTTCGGCCACCTCAAGGGCAGTTTCACCGGTGCCCATCAGGACCGCCAGGGCCTGGTGGCGGCTGCCCGTGGCGGAACCTTGTTCCTCGACGAGGTGGGCGAGATGCCGCCCGCCATGCAGGTGAAGTTGTTGCGGTTTCTCCAGGAAGGCACCTTCAGCCCGGTGGGTGGCCGAGAGCCGCAAACCGCCGACGTGCGCGTGGTTTCCGCCACCCACCGCGATCTGGAGGCCATGGTGGTCGAAGGGGGGTTCCGAGAAGACCTGTTCTACCGCCTCAAGGGCATCGTGCTGCGCACCCCTGCCCTGGCGGAACGGCGCGAGGACATTGCGCCGTTAGCTGCGCGCTTCCTGGCCGAGGCCGCCAAGAGCCGGGGCTTGCGGTTCGCGCCCGAGGCGCTGGCCTGGCTGGCCGGGCAGCATTGGCCGGGCAACGTTCGGGAACTCAAGGCCGTTGTCCATTCCGCCGCCGCCTTGCTCGATCCAGACGGAAGCGGCACCATCACCCCAGCGGACTTGGCTTTCGCCCGCAGCGGTGACCCGATGCCTCCAGAACCTATGGCGGCAACCAACCTTGCGGATGCCGTATCCGACCTGGAGCGGCGGCTGATCACCGCTGCCCTGGCGGCGACGGGGAACAACCACAGTGCTGCCTCCAGAAGGTTGGGGGTGTCCAGAGTGGGCCTGCTCAAGATGATGAGCCGCCTGGGGTTGAGGTAGGCATGCAGCGTTTGCGCCGGCGTGATCCTGTCCGTAGCGGCATTCTGAAGCCGAGTGTTGGCGACGCCCCATTTCCACGTTCCGCGTCGAAGAGGCAGAAAGGCGGCAGGCCGGAAACGACAAGGCGGGCGAAACGGCTCATGCCGCAGTCTCGCCGGCTGGAATCGATTGAGTGCACGTCAGGGCTTCCGCACGACCATCCCGGAACACGGAGGATCCCGCCAAACCATGGTCGGATTGTCGCTCACAGCGCGTTATCCAGCACGATCTGCCGGAACAGCCCCACCAGTCTGGTATCGAGTCCGGCGGCCATCTCTTCGGTCATCCGCGCCAGGGCCTTCTCGCTGGACAGGGCGGCGCGCGATCCCCGTCCCTCGGTCAGGCCGGCGAAGACGTCGACGATGGCCCCCATGCGGGCGAGATCGTTGATCTCGCTGCCCTTCAGGCCCTTGGGATAGCCGCTGCCGTCGATGCGTTCGTGATGCTGGCCGGCGATGATCACCACCCCCTTGGGCACGTCGGAATGCTTCTTCAGGTAGGCGATGGTCGAGTCGACATGGCCGCGCATGGCCGCCAGGTGCTCGTCGTCCAAATCGTCGTCGCGGTTGCGGTATTCGGCCGGGATCTCCAGCTTGCCGAGGTCGTGGACCATGCCGGCGGCGCTCAGGATCACCAGCGACTCCTCCTTGAGGCCGATGCCGTGCCCGAACAGACTGAGCAGCGTCGCCACCCGCAGCGAATGGACGTAGGTGATGTTGTCGTGACCCTTGAGGCCGTCGAGGATGTGCTTGTGTTCGGACTGCCCCACGGCCTCGATCAGCGGCGCGCAGATGGCGTCCAGGCTGCCGAACTTGAGGAATTCCCCGCCCGCCACCAGCCCGGCGAAGGTGCCGAACGCCTTCAGCGATTCGCGCAGGGTCTGGCGCGACGCCTTGGGCAACGCGTCCCAGCCCGCCTCGACCTTGCCGTTGAGCACCGCGGAAATGGTGGCGACCATCGCCTTGCGCCGGATCGGCTTTTCGATCGTCGCATCCGGTGCGGTTTCGATGGTGATGCCGTACTCGGCGGTCCGCCCCGGCGTCTTGCACAGCGCCACCGGAACGCCGGCCAGCGACGGCTCCTCCTTCAAGGTGCGGATCAGGTCGCGCCGCTGGCCCGAGCGGACCGCTTCGTCGACCACCACCAGCGACGGACGCTGGCGCATGGTGCCGAAGGCGGTCTCGAGATCAGGGAAGTCGAATACCCGATAATAGGGGCGCAGCGCGAGGGCGATCTTCTGCCGCTGCCCGCCATCGCAGTCGATGACGGCTATGGTGATGGCGTCATGCTGCGACATCCGCACCCTGGCCGGTAGACGATCGAGTCACGCAAGGCCCCCAAGTCATCCGCATACGGCCAACACCTTATGCGGAGGAGACGCGCCACGGCAACCTCAATGAACACCGGACCAACGGTTAATCATGGTGTCGCCTGGTCGGCGCGGCGGCGGGCAAAGCGGCGCAGATCGTCGTCGAGGGTCGGCCCGCTCTTGACCCCCAGGCGGCGGCGATAGATCGAGACGCTCTCCATCACCCGCTGCACGTAGTTGCGGGTCTCGGTGAAGGGGATCATCTCGATCCAGTCGATGACGTCGACGCGGCTGTCGCGCGGATCGCCGAACTCCCGCACCCACCGCTTGGCCCGCGACGGCCCGGCGTTGTAGGCGGCCAGGGCCAGGATATAGGAGCCGTCGAAGTCATCGATCAGGTCGCCGAGATAGGCCGAGCCCAGGCGGACGTTGAAGGCCGGATCGTCGAGCTTGTGGGGGCTGAAGGCGACCTTGATCGCCTTGGCCACCTTGGCGGCGGTGGCCGGCA
>JACRFY010000143.1 GCA_016212565.1 Magnetospirillum sp.
CCTTGTGACCGGGCGCATCGATGATCAGGTAGGGCCGCGCCGCGCTCTTGAAGCGGATCTGTGCCGTGTCGATGGTGATACCCTGGTCGCGCTCGGCCTGCAACGCATCCATCACGAAGGCCCACTCGAAGGGCATGCCGCGCTTGTCGCACACCTGCTTGAGGCTCTCGACCTTGCCCTCGGGCAGGGCGCCGGTGTCGTGGAGGATGCGGCCGACCAGGGTCGACTTGCCGTGGTCGACATGGCCGACGACGACGATGCGGAAGGGGGAGGTGGTGGTCATGGTTCGATTCCTTCTCACATGTATCCGCCGGCCCGGAGGCGCTCGAAGGCGTCCTCGGATTCCTGGTCCTGGGCGCGGCCCGAGCGTTCGGAGATGCGGGTGGTCTCCAGTTCCTCGATGATCTCGTCGACCGTCGCAGCGGTGGAGGCCACCGAACCGGTGCACGGGGCGCAGCCGAGACTGCGGTAGCGGCGGCCGTCCTTGGCGAAGTACAGCTCGACCACCGGGATCGATTCGCGGCGGATGTAGCGCCAGACGTCGATTTCGGTCCACGCCAGCAGGGGATGGACCCGCAGTGAGGTGCCGGGGGCGAAGTCGGTCTTGAACTGGTCCCAGAACTCGGGCGGCTGATCCTTGACGTCCCACTCGGCCTGCTCGTTGCGCGGGCTGAACACCCGCTCCTTGGTCCGGGTGCCCTCCTCGTCGCGGCGGATGCCGGCGATGACGCCGGTATAGCCGTGTTCGGCCAGCACCTTCTTGAGACCGTCGGTCTTCAGCGCCGTGCAGCAGGTCACCTTGCCCTGCTGCGGCCCCATGCCGGCGGCCAGGGCCTCGTCGTTGCTGCCGACGATCAGCGGCAGCGCCCATTCCTTGGCCACCCGGTCGCGGAAGGCGATCATCTCGGGAATCTTGTGGTGGGTGTCGACATGCACGACCGGAAAGGGCACGTGGCCGAAGAAGGCCTTGCGCGCCAGCCACAGCATGACGTTGGAATCCTTGCCGATCGACCACAGCATGGCCAGCTTGTCGAGGCGGTTGAAGGCTTCGCGCAGGATGTAGATCGACTGGCTCTCCAGCGCGTCGAGATCGTTCATGGTCTTGTCCCCAAAGTTCAGGTGCGCGGCTTGTGGATGCCGCATTCGGTCTTGGCTTGGCCGGCCCAGCGGCCGGACCGCGGTGATTCGCCGGTCAGGGCGGCGGTACACGGCACGCAGCCGATCGAGCGGTAGCCGCGCTCGGCCAGCGGATGACGGGGCAGGCCGCGGGCGCGGAAGGCATCGTCGATGTCGTCTTCGCTCCACGGTGCCAGCGGGCTGATGCGCACCACGCCCTCGACGGTCGAGAGCACCGGCAGCGTCGCCCGCTCGAAGCCGTGAGCCCGCTTGCGCCCGTCGATCAGGGCGGCGAAGCCGGCCACCGCGCGGTCGAGCGGGGCCACCTTGCGCAAGGCGCAGCAGCGGTCGGGATCGATTCGCCACAGCCCCGCCGCCGCCTGCTCCTCGTCCGCGGTCGGCCGGGCGACGCGGAGGTCGGTCAGGCCGAGGTGGCGCTGCAACGTGTAGCGATAGGACAGCGTCTCGTCGAACAGCGCCCCGGTATCGACGAAGACCACCGGCAGCGCCGGGTCGACCTGGGCGACCAGATCGAGCAGCACCGCCGATTCGGCCCCGAACGAGGACACGACGGCGATGCGGCCGGGGAACACCTGGGTGACCATGACCTCGATCAGGTCGCGCCCCGATAGATGGCCGTAGGTGTCGAGCAGACCGACGATGGCGTTCATTCGGCCGCCCCCAGGATGGCGTCGAGGCTGCCCATCGCCGCGACCTTGGGCCCCTCGGCGCGCTCGCGCGAGGTGTCGATCAGCCACGCCACCGCCTCGCGGTAGGACTCGATGTGGCCGGTCGACAACGCCGCGCCGCGCTCGCCCAAGGTGGTCTCCAGGGCGTCGAGGGCATCGGCATCGCCGGACAGGGCGTTGCGGTAGGTGGCGAACACCGCCTCGGCCGGAACCGTCTCGTCGACCGGGTGGCCGGACTGGGCCAGCAGGCGACGGGCGGCGGCGACCACCGCGGCTTCCCCGGCGGCCAAGGCCTCGGCCCAGCGGCCGGCGGCCTGGTAGCGGTCGAGGTTGATCAGCGCGTCGTCGGCGAGGTCGGCGAGCAGATCGTCGGCGGCGAAGGGGGCCGCGCACTCGCCGCGGGTCTGGGGCGCGCCGGCGAAGGCGTCGGCATCGCCCCAATCGACGAACAGGCCGTCGGCATCGGCACCCTCGATCCCGGCCAGCAGGGCGGCGATGCCCACCTTGCCCAGGCGTTCGGCCCAGGCACGCACGCTCTCCCCGGCTCCCCCCGCCTCATAGCCCTGGCGCAGCAGGGCGATGGCGCGGTCGGCGAGACGGGCGGGAACCAGCGGGCCGGTCAGGCCGATGCTGCCGGTGCGGGCGTCGCCGCCGATGTGGATCTGGTAGTGCGGCGCCGAGCGGCCGTCGATCTTCTTGGCCATGCCGTGCAGGCCGAAATCGGCGACGTGGTGGAGGCCGCACGAATTCTGGCAGCCGGACACGTGCACCGAGGTCGCCGCCGCCCCCTTGGCCTCGATCTCGCGGGCGAAGCTCTGCGCGTTGGTGATGCCGATGCGGCAGGTGGTGGTCCCGGGGCAGGAGATCACCTCCGGCACGTCGGCGGCGTGGTCGGGGACCTCCAGCTTCAGCGCCCGCACCGCCGCCACCACCGCCTCGACCTCGCCGGTGGGGACGTTGAGCAGGGCGATGTTCTGGTCGCGGGTGGTGCGCAGTTGGGTCACCCCGGCGCGCACGGCGATGCGATACAGCCCGTCGAGCTGATCCGAGGACAGCAGCCCGAGCGGCACGTAGACCACCACCGTCGCCAGGCCGTCATGGCCGGGCAGCACCCCCACCGGGGTGCGGGCCACCGCCGCCTCGCCGGGCCGGCGCCTGGCGAGCGGCCGCCATGGCCGCTGGGCAAGGCCGGACAGGCGGGCGAACTCCTCCTGGAACAGGGCGACGAACTTCTCGGCGCCGAAGCGCTTGACCACGAACTTGATGCGGGCGGCGTTGCGGTTGCGGCGATCCGAGTAGCGCTGGTGCAGGCGGGCCAGGGTCTCGACCACCGCCGGCAACTGCTCCTCGACGACGAACGGCAGCACCTCGACCGCCGCCATCGGCGCCGAACCCAGCCCGCCGCCGGCCAGGACGCGGAAGCCCTGCCGGCCGCCCTGCTCGACGGCGATGAAGGCGAGGTCGTGGATCGCCGAGGCGCCGCAATCGGTGGCGCAGCCGGAAACGGCGATCTTGACCTTGCGCGGCATGTGCTGGACCAGCGGGTGGCGGATCCACGAGCGCGCCAGTTGCTCGGCGACCAGCCCGGCATCGACCAGTTCACGCGGGCACGACCCGGCCAGGGCGCAGGCGTTCATGTTGCGGATGGTGTTGCCGCAGGCCTCGCGGGTGGTGATGCCGGCGCTGTAGAGCTCCTCCAGCAGCGCCGCCGTCTCGGCCAGCTTGACGTGGTAGATCTGCACGTCCTGGCGGGTGGTGAGGTGGGCGTCGCCCTGGGCGTAGACGCGGTTGACCCGCGCCAGCACCTTCAGCCACGGCGTCGGCACGATGCCGCCGGGGATCTTGATTCGCACCATCTGCACCCCGGGCTGGCGCTGGCCGTAGACGCCGAAGCGCACCCGCCAGGCGGTCCAGCGCTCGTCGTCCCATTCGCCGCTCAGGTGGCGGTCCAGCCCGCTGCGGTACTCGCCGAGATCGCCGAGTCGCGCCAGGGGTTCGATGGCCGGGTTGGTCGGGGTCGCCTCGCGCATTGCCGCCTCTCTCGTTTTTAACACTTCGCGAAGTGTTGTTCGTTTGTGTTTTACGAAATTGCGCGATCAAACCCACAAAGTCAATGGATTTTGACGCGGCATCAGTCTATGCTCCGAGTGTGTTATTCACCGAACAGCCGAGGAATCCCGTGATGCCCGATGCCTCCACCGCCTCTTCGCAACGCAGCTATGCGGGCGAGATCACCCCCGCCGAGGCGTGGCGGATCCTCACCGAGGTCCCCGCCGCCCGCCTCATCGACGTCCGTACCCAGGCCGAATGGGTCTATGTCGGCGTCCCCGACCTTGCGCCGCTGGGCAAGGAGGTGGCGCTGGTGTCGTGGCAATTGTTTCCGGCCATGACCGTCAACGCCGGCTTCGCCGCCCAATTGTCGGGCGTGGCCGGCGACCGCGCGGCGCCGCTGCTGTTCCTCTGCCGCTCGGGCGTCCGCTCGAAGGCGGCGGCGGAGCTGATGACCTCGCTCGGCTACGGGCGGTGCTACAACGTCACCGACGGCTTCGAGGGCCCCCACGACGACACCCGCCACCGCGGCGGCAAGGCGGGCTGGAAGGCCTCGGGCCTGCCCTGGGTGCAGGGCTGACAACGACTAAGTCGGCGAGGCGCGAAATCGTGCCTGCGCCGACCGCGTTGCGGTGGCGTATAGTTCAGGGAGTCGACACCTCCGAGGTTGCCCCTTGCTGTTGCGCACACTGGCCGTATCGCTGATCCTTTTCGCCCGGACCGCCCTGGCCGCCCTGGCCGCCGACCCGACGGAGGTCGAGCAACGGCTGGAAGGATCCGAGCCGACGGCGCTGGTTGCCGGACGCACCCTCGACATGGCGCCGTTGCGCGACTTCTACCGCCAACGCGGCTGGCGGCTGGCGTGGAGCGGGCCAACCGGCGAGGAGCTCGGCGACCGCCTGCTGATCGACGCCCAAGCCGTCGCCATCGGCGAGGGCCTGCCGCCCGAACCCTATGCCGTCCCCGCCGCCGAGAGCGATCTCGACCACGACCTGCTGATCTCCGACGCCTTGCGCCGCCTCGGCCGCGATCTGGCGGTGGGTCAGACGATGCCGCACCGCTGGGTGGGCGGCATGGGGGCCGAAACCCGGCCACGCTTCGACGGCCTGGCCTTCCTCGCCGGCCTGGCGGCAGGAACGGCCTTGCCCGACGCGATCGCCACCCTGGTGCCCGCCGATCCCGGCTACCGGCAGCTCAAGGCGGCCCTGCCGCGGGCGCGGGATCTGGTGCGCGCCGGGGGCTGGGCGCCGGTCCCCGAGGGACCGCTGTTGAAACCGGGACAGGTGGATGCGATCCGCATCCCCGCCTTGCGCCGCCGCCTCGCCGCCTCGGGGGAATTGGCCGCCGGGCACGAGAAGGGCCACAGCCTCGACGCCCCGCTGACCGCGGCGCTGAAGCGGTTCCAGGAACACCACGGCCTCGATGCCGACGGCGCACTGGGCAAGAAGACGGTGGCGGCACTCAACGTCTCGGCCGAGGACCGTCTCAAGCAGATCGTCGTCAACCTCGAACGCCACCGCTGGATGCCGCGCTCGCAGCCCGAGCGGCGCATCGCCGTCAACCTGCCGGCGGCGACCCTGGAGCTGTATATCGACGGCCAGCCGGCCTACGGCATGCGGGTGGTGGTCGGCGATGCCAAGCACCCGACGCCGCCGATGGTGGCCACCATGACCGCGGTGGTGCTGAACCCGTCGTGGACCATTCCGGCCAAGATCGCCGCCCGCGAGATCCTGCCCAAGCTGAAGAAGGATCCCAACTACCTGGCGGCCAACAACATGCGCATCCTCGACACCTTTCCCGAGGGCAGCCCGCAATCCAGCGGCCACGGCATCGACTGGGCCCAGCAGCACGCCGCAAGCTTCCCCTTCCGCCTGCGCCAGCAACCGGGCCCCGACAACGCCTTGGGCCGGCTGAAGTTCACCCTGACCGATTCCGACGACATCTACCTCCACGACACGCCGCAGCGGCGCTTCTTCAGCCGCGACCGCCGCGCCCTGTCGCATGGCTGCGTCCGCCTGGAACAGCCGGTCGAACTGGCCGGCAAGGTGCTGGGCGGCGAGTGGGACGGCCCGCGCATCGACGCCGCCCTCGCCGCCGAGCCGACCACCCGCACCATCCGGCTGGAGCAGCCGCTGACGGTCTATCTCACCTATTTCACCGCCTGGACCGACGCCGCCGGCGAGGTGCACTTCAGCGACGACCTCTACGGCCACGACGCGCGCCTCAAGGGCGTGCTGTCGCGCCGGGCCCGCGGCGGGTCCGAGGTTGCCGAAGGCGCCAGCCGTTCGACGCTGTGACAAACGCCTGAGCCCTGCTTACGCCGATTGACCGATCCCCCACCCCCGATGGTATGAAAGCCCCATCACATTGAGGGGGGATCGTCGTGCCGCACAGCGAGAGAGCGCCGCATCCGTCGCGCCGTTCGTTCCTGGCCTGGGGACTGGCCGCCGCCACCGCCACCCTGGTCGTCACCCCGCTGGAGGCCGCCGTCCGCGCCCTGCCCGAACGCTCGCTGCAGCTCTACAACACCCATACCGGCGAGTGGTTGCGCACCACCTATTGGGCCGAGGGCCGCTATCTGGCGAATTCGCTGGGCTCGGCGTCGCGAATCCTCCGCGACCACCGCACCGGCGACATCCATCCCATCGACCCCCGCGTCCTCGACCTGATGGTGGCGGTGCAGCGCAAGTCGGGCGTCAAGGGACCGATCCACATCATCTCCGGCTACCGCTCGCCGGCCTCCAACGCCCTGCTGCACGACACCAGCGACGGCGTCGCCACCCACAGCCTGCACATGGAAGGCCGCGCGGTGGACATCCGCCTGCCCGGCCGCTCGGTCCGCCAGGTGGCCGCCGCGGCCCGCTCGCTGCGGGTCGGCGGCGTCGGCGCCTATCCCGGCTCGGGCTTCGTCCACGTCGACACCGGACGGGTTCGCACCTGGTAACGCCGGCCGCCCCGCCGCCCTTCGATGCCGCCATCGTCCTCGGCGCGGCCCTGACCGCGGACGGACTCCCGTCGCCGGCCCTTGAGCGCCGGGTCCGCCACGCGGTTTCGCTGGCCGAAGCCGGTCGCGTCGGCACCCTGGTGATGAGCGGCGGCCCGGTCTCCCACCCCACCCCGGAAGCCTGGGCGATGCGCGATCTCGCCCTGTCCCTGGGCCTCGCCGCGGCGCGGGTCGAAATCGAGGACCGGGCCCGCAACACCATCGAAAACGCCCTCCACACCCGCCCCATCCTCGCCGCCCGCGGCTGGCGCCGGGTGCTGGTGGTCACCGACGCCTACCACCTGCCGCGCGCCCTCTATGTCTTCCGCCGTCTCGACGTGATGGCCGAGGGCGCCGGGGCCCGGCCGGCGCGGCGACGGGCGGAATGGGTTCTGGCCTGGCTGCGCGAGGTCGCCGCCCTGCCGTGGACGGTGGCCCGGGTCGAGCGCCGCCGCCGCAATTGACTTTCCGTTGACACGCGCCCATAGTCCGGCCCGACGCGAACGTATCGCGACTCCCGCCGGTGGAGCCGGCGCCGCCTCCGCCCTGATGGCCGAGGCACTCTCCGTCAGTGAAAGCAGATTCCAACCTATGACCACCTTTTCCGACCTCGGCCTGATCGAGCCGCTCGTCCGCGCCGTCGCCACCGAGGGCTACACCACCCCCACGCCCATTCAGGCGCAAGCAATTCCCGCTCTGATTGCTGGCCGCGACGTCCTGGGCATCGCCCAGACCGGCACCGGCAAGACCGCCGCCTTTGCCCTGCCGATCCTCCAGCACCTGGAGGGCAAGCGCCTGCGCGCCGCACCGAAGCGGATGCGCGCGCTGATCCTCACCCCCACCCGCGAGCTGGCGCTGCAAATCGGCGAGGGCTTCGCCACCTATGGCGCCAACCTGCGCATCCGTCGCCACGTCATTTTCGGCGGCGTCGGCCAGAGTCCCCAGGTGGCCGCCCTGTCCGGCGGCCTCGATGTCCTGGTGGCGACGCCCGGCCGGCTGCTCGACCTGATCAGCCAGGGCCATTGCGCGCTGGATGCGGTCGAGGTGTTCGTCCTCGACGAGGCCGACCGCATGCTCGACATGGGCTTCATCCATGACGTCAAGAAGATCATTGCCCGCCTGCCGGCCAAGCGCCAGACGCTGCTGTTCTCGGCCACCATGCCGGCGGCGGTGACCGGCCTCGCCCAGGGCCTGCTCAACGACTGCGTCCGCGTCGAGGTCACCCCCGAGGCGACCACCGTCGAGCGCATCGACCAGAAGGTGCTGTTCGTCGACCACGCCGACAAGCGCTCGCTGCTGGTCGACGTGCTGAAAGACAGCGCGGTGACCCGGGCCATCGTCTTCACCCGCACCAAGCACGGCGCCAACCGGGTGGCCGAGCAGTTGCAGAAGTGCGGCGTCACCGCCGATGCCATCCACGGCAACAAGTCGCAGAACGCCCGCCAGCGCGCGCTGGCCGACTTCAAGACCGGCAAGCTGTCGACCCTGGTGGCCACCGACATCGCCGCCCGCGGCATCGACGTCGACGGCGTCTCGCACGTCATCAACTTCGACCTGCCCAACGAGCCGGAGAGCTATGTCCACCGCATCGGCCGCACCGCGCGGGCCGGGGCCGACGGCATCGCCCTGTCGTTCTGCGGCGCCGACGAGGTCGCCTATCTGCGCCTGATCGAAAAGACCATCCGCCAGGCGATCCCGGTCGAAACCGAGCACCGCTACCACGCCGATGCCATCGCCGCCCGTCGCGCCGGTGGCGGCGGCGGCAGCCGGCCTCCGACGGCACGGCCGTCGGGTTCGCCCAAGCCCGCCGTCGGCGGGCCGCCCAAGGCCGCGGCGGCCAAGCCGCGTCCGGCCGGCGTCGCCGCCGGCACCCCGGCGACGGCCAAGGTCCGCACCGGCCGCACCCCACCCCATACCGCGCACCATGCGCCCAACCATGGTCCGGCCCGCCAGCAGCGGCGCCAGGGCGGCTGAACGTGACGGCCCGGCGGCGATGAGGACACCCGCGCCTCCGGGCTCTCCGCGCGCGGCCTTGGCGGTCTCCTGCCTCGGCCACCTCTACGCCCACCTGTTCGAGCCGATCTTCTTCGTCGCCGCCCTGGTGCTGCCCGGCGAACTGGGCCTGTCCTACGAGGAAGTGCTGGCGCTGGTGATCGCCGGCAAGCTGCTCTATGGCGTGCTCGCCCCGCTGGCCGGCTGGCTGGGCGACCGCTGGAGCACCACCGGCATGATGGCGGTGTATTTCCTCGGCCTCGGCGTCTCCGCCACCGCGGTGGGCTTCGCCGACGGCCCGTGGACCATGGCCCTGGCCCTGGCGGCCACCGGCATGTTCGGCGCCATCTACCATCCGGTCGGCATCGCCTGGCTGATCCGCAATGCCGTCGACAAGGGCAAGGCGATCGGCGTCAACGGCGTGTTCGGCGGCATCGGCCCGGCGGCGGCGGCGGCCCTGGCCGGCGGCCTGATCGCCGTCGCCAGTTGGCGTGCCGCCTTCATCGTCCCCGGCCTGCTGGTCGTGCTCACCGGCCTGGGCTATCTGGTCCTGCTCAAGCGCGGCGTGGTGGTCGAGGTCAAGGCCGACCGCGCCCCCTCGCCGCCGCCGTCGCGCGGCGAGACCATGCGGGCGGGTCTGGTGCTGTCGGTGACCATGCTGTGCGCCGGCCTGATCTACCAGGCCTCGCAGCCGGCCCTGCCCAAGTTGTTCGAAGAACGCCTGGACGGCGGCATCGCCGCCGCCTCGGCGGCGGTGACCGCGGTCTATCTGGTCGCCGGACTGCTCCAGGTGGTCGCCGGCCATCTCGCCGACCGCTGGCCGGCCAAGCGGGTCTACCTGCTGGCGGCCCTGGCCCAGGCGCCGGTTCTCGCCCTGGTCGCCCAGCTCTCCGGCCTGCCGCTGGTGGCCGCGGCGATGCTGGCGGTGGTGTTCAACATGGCGGCGATCCCGGCCGAGAACGTGCTGCTGGCCCGTTACACCCCGGCCCGGTGGCGCGGCACCGCCTTCGGCCTGAAATTCGTGCTGTCGTTCGGCGTCAGCGGGCTGGCGGTTCCGCTGGCGGCGCTGATCCGCGCCCAAACCGGCGGGTTTACGCTGCTGTTCTGGCTGCTGGCCGGCAGCGCCATCGCGGTCGCGGCGGCGGCGCTGCTGCTGCCCGACGAGAGGGCGGGCGTCTAGAGTGCCGCACCTTATACCATATCCCGCTGATCGGAACCGATCAGCGGCGCCCTCAGGCGGCGGGCGGGTTTCTCCGAAACCCTTGCCTCCCGCGGCATAAGCCGCGCGGCGCGGTCGCGCCTAACCTTGTCCCGATGAATCGACCTCATCGGGACAAGGTATTAGATGTGTAATGCGGCGTTTCTGCGATCATTGAGCGAGCGGCCAAGCGGGCGGACGCCCGCGCCCGGCGAGGGAAAACCATAATGCCTAAAGCGTGATGCACATTTTGGGCATCACGCTTTAGGCTCCCCTACACCGCGGTCGCCGGCACCATCGGCGGCGGCTGCCAGCCCGAGGACATGGCGATGCGCACCGCCTGGGCGCGGTTGGCGGCACCGATCTTGCGGTAGACGTTGCGCAGATGCACCTTGATGGTGATCTCCTGGAGATCGAGGACGATGGCGATCTCCTTGTTGGTGCGCCCTTCCACCAGCAGGCCGAGGATCTCGCCCTCGCGGCGCGACAGCTTGTCGAAGGGCGGCGGCACGCCGGGACCGCGCGGGAACATCCCCGGCATCATCATCGCCTGGGCGCCCGGCTCGTCGAAGAAGGTCGAGGACGGCAGGTATTTCTCGCCCGACAGCACCAGCCGCAGGGCATTGACCATGGCGGTGCCGCTGACCGTCTTGGGGATGAACCCCGAGGCGCCGGACTGAACCGCGGCCACCACATGGTCGCGCGACGAGAACCCCGACACGATCACCACCGGCACGTTGGGCGGACACTTGGCCTTGAAGGCCTGCAAGCCGCGGATGCCATCCATCCCCGGCATCATCAGGTCGAGCAGCACCAGACCGAGATTGTCCGCCTTGGCCGCGGCGGCGATCGCCTCGTCGAGGGTGGCGGCGTCGAGGATCTCGGCCCCGGGGTCGAGTTCATGAAGAAACGGACGCAGGCCGTCGCGGACCAGCTTGTGGTCGTCGGCCACCAATATCTGCATCTCGAATCTCCCAGGCGTGCGCGCCGATACCAAAGTATAGCGGTCTCCACCCCATTGAACAAGCTAATCGGGGGGTTGAAGGAAACCGGCGATCAGATCGCCGAGGCGGGCAAGGGCCACCGGCTTCTTCAAGACGGCGCAGCGGTCGTCCTGGAGATTCTCGGCCAGGCGCTCGGTGGCGCCGAGGTGACCGGTGGCGATGACGATCGGCAACAGCGGGTCGAAATCGCGCAGTTTCTCCACCAACTGCTCGCCGCCGCCGGCCGGCATGCGCAGATCGGTGATCACCACGTCGGCAGGATCGGCCATGAAGCGCTGGTAGGCCTCGCTGCCGCTGGCACACACGGTCACCCGGTAGCCCAATTCGGTGAGGAAACCGGCCAAGGTGGTGGTGGCCATCGCCTCGTCGTCGACCACCATGATGTGCGCGTCCGCGGCCGCGGCCGCCGGAACCTGATCCAGGCCCGCGCCGGTCGCCAGCGAGGCCTCGCCGTCGATGGGCAGGGCGATGGAGAACGAGGCGCCGGCCGGCGAATCGCACACCTCCAGCCGTCCGCCCATGGAATTGACGATGCCGAAGCTGACCGACAGGCCGAGACCGGTGCCGCGCCCCGCCTCCTTGGTGGTGAAGAACGGCTCGAAGACGCGGGCGCGCACCTCGGGCGACAGGCCGGGGCCATTGTCGGCGACGATCACCCGCAACTCTCGGCCGACCGGACGGGCGGAGACGCGGACCACCGCATTCCACCCCTCGTCGCCGCCGCGCTCGCGCATTTCCTTCAGCGCATGGTGGGCGTTGGACAGCAGGTTCATCACCACCTGTTCGAGCTGCACCCGGCGCCCGCGCACCAGCACCGGATGATCGGGAAGCTCGACCAGCAGGGTGATGTCGTCGGGGCGCATCTGCCCCTGCAACACGGCGATGGCCGCCCGCACCGCGGTCAGGGCGTCGAACACCTGCATCGGGCTGGTGTCGCGGCGGCTGAAGATGCGGATGTCGTCGATGATCTCGGCCGCGCGCTGGGCCTGGTCGTCGACCAGGCGGAACTGCTGGACCTGGAACTCCTGCGAGGCCTTGCCGCGCTCGATGAACATCAGCGCTCCCTCGGCTGCCATGCGGATGATGTTGAGCGGCTGCGACAGTTCGTGCACCAGCCCGGCGGCCATCTCGCCCAGGGTGGCCAGCTTGGCCGCCTGAAGCAATTGCTCCTGGACCTGCTTGGCCTCGGTGACGTCGCGCACCACCAGCAGACTGGCGGGACGACCATGGAAGGTCAGGGTGGTCGCCACCACTTCGGCCTCGAACGCCATGCCGTCGAGGCGGCGCAGGCGGTATTCGGCGGTGGCGGTGCCGCCGGGCGGATTGGCCAGGCGGATGGCCGCGGTGGCGCGGATGCCCTCGTCGATCAACTCGGTGACCGGA
>JACRFY010000148.1 GCA_016212565.1 Magnetospirillum sp.
GACGGGGGCGACCAGCACGCCTTGGAGGAAGCCGGCGTCGCGGTCCTCGATGACGGTGATCGAGCTGAAGATCGAGGCGAACAGCATCATCATCAGCATCACGCCGGGATAGAAATACTCCAGGTAGGTGACCTGCTCCATGCCCGGCGGCTTGAACGAGCCGCCCATGCCGGCGCCGAGAAACAGCCAGAACAGCAGCGGCTGGGCCACCGAACCGATCACCCGGTGCGGCTGGCGGGAAAAGCGGATCACCTCGCGCCGCGCGAGGGCGAGGGAGACGCGGGACAGGCTCATCGCTTCCCCACTGTGGAAAGGGCCGCCGGGGCGACGGCGTGGTCGGGGATGGCGCGGCCGGTGACGTGGACGAACACGTCCTCCAGGCCCGGCCGCTTGATGGCGATCGACAGGATGTCGGCGCGATAGGCGCCCAGGACCTTTTCCAGCAGCGGCAGGCCGTCGCCGTTTTCGGTCTCCTCCAGGCGCAGTTCGTCGCCGTGGACACGCACCGCCAGGCCCTGCTCGGCGCGCAGGCGCTCGGCCAGGGCGGCGGCGTCGCGGGGCTGGATCACCACCATCTCGGTGCCGATCAGGGCGCGCAGCGCCGCCGGGGTGTCGTAGGCCAGCAGGCGGCCGTTGTTCATGATCGCCACCCGGTCGGCGTCCTCGGCTTCGGCGAAGACGTGGCTGGTCATCAGCACCGTCATCCCCCGCTCCTTGTGCAGGCGATGCAGGGCGGCGAGGAAGCTGCGCCGCGAGCCCGGATCGAGGCCGGTGGTCGGTTCGTCGAGCAGCAGGACCTTGGGTCGGGTCATCATCACCTTGGCCAACTCGACCTGACGGGCGAGGCCGCCCGACAGGGTATCGACCTTGTCGCCGAGGCGATCCTTGAGATCGGTCCACGCCAGCGCCTCGTCGCGCAGGGCGCGGAAATCGCCGCCGCCGATGCCGTAGAGGTCGGCATGGATGGCCAGGTTCTCGGCCACCGTCAGGTGTTTGTCGACCGCCGGGCTCTGGAACACCACGCCGAGCAGCCGCCGCACCGCCGCCGCCTCGGCGAACAGGTCGCGGCCGGCAATGCGCACCGTGCCGGCGCTGGGCAGGGCCAGCCCGCACAGGATGCGGAACAGCGTCGATTTGCCCGAGCCGTTGGGCCCCGAGAGGATGACGAAGGCGCCCTCGGCGACCGTGACGGTCAGGGCATCGAGGGCCATCCGCGGCGCAACCTTGCTGGTCCCCGGATAGACGTGGGTGAGGGAGTCGATGGCGATCATGGTTCGTTGTAGCGGATCAGGCCGGGGCCGGTACATTAACATTCGGCAAGCCGGCCACCGGAGTGCCTCTTTTGACCGAACGGACGAAGGCGGCGAAGCGGGGTGCCCATGGGGTGGGGCCGACGCTGCGCATGTGGGCATAGGTGGCCAGGGTGTTGCGGATCACCAGCCCGTCGCGGTGGTCGCCGATGCCGGCCCCGCGCACCACCTCGTAGGCGAAGGGGAAGTCGCCCTCCAGATTCTCCAGCCGCGAGTAGTGGAATTCGTGGGCCGGCAGCACGCCCGGTCCGTCCTCCAGCCGCGGCCAGGGGAAGGCGTCGGTCTCGCGCAGGCGGACGTAGCCGCGCCCCTGCGGGCGCTTGTGCATCACCGCATCGCCGGGGATCAGTCCGACCATGGCGCGACGGTCGCAGCCCCAGACGATGGCGCGGGACAGATACATCAGCCCGCCGCACTCGGCATAAACCGGCATTCCCGCCTGGGCCTTGGCGCGCAGATCGGCGCGGAAGCCGGCATTGCCCTCCAGCAGCGAGGCCTGGGTCTCGGGAAAGCCGCCGCCGACGAACAGCCCGTCGAGGTCGTCGGGCAGGTGCGGATCGTTGATGGCGTCGAGCATCACCAGCTCGGCCCCCGCCGCCTGCAAGGCTTCGAGGTCGTCGGGATAATAGAAGCCGAAGGCGGCGTCGCGAATGACGCCGATGGTGATGTCGGGAACCTGCAACGAAACGGCGGGGGTGGGGAAGACCTCGGTGGCCGGAGAATCGTTCGCCAGGGCCACCAGGGCGTCGAGGTCGACCTGGCGGGCGACGCAGTCGCGCAGGCGGTCGATGGCGATGGCGGCCTGGTCGGCTTCGTTGGCCGGGACCAGGCCGAGGTGGCGCTCCATGATCTCCATGTCGGCGGAGCGGGCGATGGCGCCCAGCACCGGCAGGCCGGTGTAGTGGGCCACCACCTCGCGCAGCTTCTTCTCGTGGCGGGGACCGGAGACCTTGTTGAGGATCACTCCGGCGATACGCACTTCGGGCTCGAAGGCCCTGTAGCCGAGCAGCAGCGGGGCGATGCCCCGGGTCATCCCCGAGGTGTCGATCACCAGCACCACCGGCGCCTCCAGCCAGGTGGCCAGCTTGGCCGAGGAGCCCTGCCCTTCGAGGTCGACGCCGTCGTAGAGGCCCTTGTTGCCCTCGATCAGGCTGATGTCGGCGTCGCGCGACAGCCGTTCGAAGGTCGAGCGGATCAGGTGCGGCGGCATGGTGTGGAAGTCGAGATTGCGGCACGCCCGCCCGGTGGCGGCGCCCAGCCACAGCGGATCGATGTAGTCGGGGCCCTTCTTGAAGGCCTGCACCGCCAGCCCGCGCGCCGCCAGCGCCGCCGCCAGCCCGACGGTGACGGTGGTCTTGCCCGAGGACTTGTGGGCGGCGGAAATCAGCAGACGGGGCGCGGGACGGCTGGTCATGGCGTTACTCTGATATCAAGCCCCTCTCCCGCGGGCGGGAGAGGGGGACAACTCTCTCAGACCGTCATCCCCGCGAAGGCGGGGTCCACGGGTCCGCCGGCAGGATCGCTGTCGGCAGGCATCGTGCCGCTCCCGCCATGGCTCCCCGCTTTCGCGGGGATGACGGTTGCGTCAATCGTGCCCTCACACCCCCGGCACCGTGCCCTTGATGCGGTCGCGCCACATCGCCAGGCCGCGGCCTTCGGCCTCGTCGAGGGTGGCGGCGCGGCCGGAGTATTTGAGGGCGATGGCCACGGTGCCGGCGATGGTCGCCGCCGCCGTCTCGTCCGCGGCCTCGCCGCTCCACAGTGCCTTCAGGCGGCGGACGTCGAGCGCCTCCTCCTTGACCCGGGCGCCGTCCATCAGCGCCGGCCAGTCCTCGGTGCCGCGATGGCCGTCGGCGAGGTAATGCACCTCGCAGGGCTTTTCCGGGCGCCGTTCGACCTCGCCGCCCTCGCCCTTGAAGCAGGCCATTGCCTTCTGGCCGATCAGCCGCGCCGCCTCCTGGTGGACGCCGAGATAGGGCGGGTGGGTGACGGCGTTGATCGAGAAGGCCGCCTCGAACGGGTTGAGCAGGCGGCCGACGGTGTGCACCGGCGAGCGCAGGCCGAGCAGGCTCTTCAGCCCCATGATGGCGTGCAGGCCGGGCGACAGCTCTTCGAGGCGCATGTAGGCGAAGTTGCCGCGTTCCAGCATCGCCGCCGCCTCGGCGGTGGAGGCCGCCGGCTTCAGGCCCAGCGCCGCCAGCGCCTCGGCGGTGTAGACGCGCCCGGCGGTGTGGCCTTCGGCGCCGTGCATGAACACCTTGATGCCGTGTTGGGCGAGGACCAGCGCCGCCAGCAGATAATACGGCAACTGCCGCGACTTGCCGGCCCACGCCGACCAGTCGACGTCGACCGCCGGTGCCCCGGCGGGACGGGCGATGGTCTCCTTGATGGCGGTGGCCATGCCGGCGATCTCGTCCGGCGTCTCGGTCTTGATCCGCAGCAGGCACAGGAAGGCGCCCAGCTGCACCGGCTCGACCGCCCCGGCCATGATCAGGCGGAAGGCGTCGCGGGCCTCCTCGAAGGTCAGCGGACGCGACAGGTTCGGGCCCTTGCCGAGGATGCGGACATAGGGGGCAAAGGGATGTTCCTGGCTCACGGCGCGCCTCTCGGTTGGGTCTCGACTCTGCGGGGTGATGATAGACCAACGGCCCGGCCGGCGATTAGTCGTAAATCGCCGGCCGGATATACGTCACACGCTTGACTCGGGCAAACCCTACGCGCCGCTGAACACCGCCTTCAGCGCACCGCCCAGCGAGCCCTCTTCCATGTACTTCATGCCGACCACGGCGCCGAAGATGATCGAGCCCAGCGCCAGGGCCGAGGTCAGCGACAGCGTCGACATGCCGGTCAGGCCCTGGCCGATGGTGCAGCCCATGGCCAGGATGCCGCCGGTGCCCATCAGCGCGGCGCCGAACAGGTGGCGCAGCATGTCCGAGGCATCGGAAAACGCCTCGACATGGAATTCGCCGCCGGCCAGCGAGGCCAGGAACGAGCCGACGATCACCCCGCCCACCGCGGCGATGCCGAAGGTGATGGTCGAGCCGGTGAAGGTCATCAGGTAGTTCATGGTATCGCCGATCGGCGCCACGAAGGTGAACGAGGTCAGCGGCAGCGGCTCGAAATCGTCGAAGCCGAGGATGCCCGACACCGCCCAGCCGGCGGGAACCATCAGGCCGATGATCACCCCGGCCAGCATGTCGCGCGGACTGGCGCGGAACTCGGCGTCCTTGAAGCACCACAGCGCCAGGCCGCCGGCCACCAGGGCCACCGCGGCCCAACGGGCGGTCGCCGCATCGAGGCCGAAGGTGCCGAGCAGGCCGGGGACGCTGAAGGCGGCGAGGCCGGTCGCCGCCACCGGGATGCTGGTCGCCTGATCGAGCTGGATGCGGGCCAGGCCGATCAGTCCCTTCAGCGTCATGTAGGCGAACAGCGCCACCACCAGGAACACCACCAGCGACTTGAGATTGCCGCCGCCGATGCGCACCAGCGTCTTGTTGCCGCAGCCGCCGGCCATGGTCATGCCGAAGCCGAACATCAGCCCGCCGAGGATCGCCCCCGCCCAGGCAATGCTGGCGCCGAGATAGATCGAGCGCTTGAGGTCGATCATGCCCATGCCGTCGAGCAGCTGGGTGCCGACGATGCCGACCGCGACCGCCAGCATCCAGGCGCGCATCCGCCGCCAGTCGCCCATGAAGACGACGTCGGAGACCGCCCCCATGGTGCAGAAATTGGTCCGCTGGGCCGTCGCCCCGAAGACGATGCCGACGATGAATGCCGCTCCGCCGACGGCGGTGGTGAGAGAAATGTCTGCCACGGTTGTCCTCCCTGTCGCACGTCCAGGCCTGGCGAGGTTAAGCCCTCTTGGCGGCCGGATCGCTTTCCTGTATATTTGTTGGTTCTAAAATAACATCGTCTCCATCGCGGCGACAAGAGGCGCCGTTGCCGCAGGAGCCGGTGGTCGTGCGGCCGGAAATTGCCGTCGCAGGCAAAGAGTACTACCCGGTGCATCCCTCGGAGGCCGAGGATGCGACAGTATTAGGAATGCCGCATACACCGGGAGACGGGGAATTATGAGCACACCCAACAAGAAGATGTCGATCATCGTCACCAAGGGCACGCTGGATTGGGCCTATCCGCCCTTCATCCTGGCGACCACGGCGGCGAGCATGGGTCTCGATGTGACGCTGTTTTTCACCTTCTACGGCCTGGGGCTGCTGAAGAAGAATCTCGACCTCAAGATCACCACGCTGGGCAACGCGGCGATGGAGATGCCGATGATGGGCATGCACATGGTCATGCCCAATCTGGTCGGGGCCTTGCCGGGCATGGACGCCATGGCGACGACGATGATGAAGAACCTGATCAAGAAGAAGGGCGTCGCCTCGATCCCCGAACTGCGCGACCTGGCCATCGAGGCCGAGGTGCGGATGATCGCCTGCCAGATGACGCTGGATCTGTTCGAGTACTCGGCCTGCGACCTGATCGACGGCATCGAATTCGCCGGCGCCGCCACCTACATCGAGGTCGCCGCCCAGTCCGACATCAACCTTTACATCTGAGTCCAGCGATGACGCGGGAACAGCCCACCCCCAGCGACGAAGGCCTCGACGGGCCGCTGGCCCGGCTGTTCTCGCTGTGCAATGCCGAGCAGGCGCAGGAGTACCTGCCCGAAAAGCGCTCGGTCCGTATCCACGGCCACAGCACCACGCTGCGTCTCGAACGGGCGTTCTGGACGGTGCTGGATGAAATGGCCGCGGACGAGGGCGTCGCCGCAGGCGCCCTCATCACCCGCATCCACGACCACTGCCTGGTCAACAACGACAAGAATCTGGCCTCGTGTTTGCGTGTGGTTTGTCTAAAATACATCAACCTCGGGGCCTGAGCGGTCAGGCCCCGGGCAAGAGCCAATCTCAAGGGAGAACGAACGAATGACCACGGTTCTGGACGTCAAGGGCCTCAACTGCCCGCTGCCCATCCTGCGCGCCAAGAAGGCGATCAAGGACCTCGCCCAGGGGGCGATGCTGCAGGTGATGGCCACCGATCCCGGCTCGGTGAAGGATTTCGACGCCTTCTGCCGTCAGACCGGCAACACGCTGGAGAGCCAGAGCGAAGCCGGCGGCGTCTACACCTTCAACATCAAGAAGACCGGTTCGTGAGGCTTCGCCAGGCGGCTGCGGCCCTGGCGCTGGCGAGCGTGCTCGCCGGCCCGGCGGTCGCCGCCGAACTGGTGATGTTCGAGACCGAAGGCTGCCCGTGGTGCCTGAAATGGCACCGCGAGGTCGGCCCGGTCTATGCCAGGACCGACGAGGGCCGGCGGTTGCCGCTGCGCCGCGTCGACCTGCGCAAGACTCCGCCCAGCGTCGCCGACGTGCGCATCAGCCCCACCTTCGTGGTGCTGTCGTGCGGCGGCGAGGTCGAGCGGATCGTCGGCTATAACGATGCGGAAAGTTTCTGGGGACAGGTGAGCGTCGCGGCGCAACGCGTGACGGCCGAGCGCTGCTGAGGCGAGCGGGAAGCCTTCGGCGGCATCGCCACGGCACAAAGGCACGGACGATCCCACACTCCCTTGGCCCACACTTCCTTGGCCCACACTCCCCTGGCCCATACCCCCGTGGTGTCTTGGGGGTGAATCGCCGCCGCTCATAGGCCGGTGGGTATCCCCCCACTCCTTCACCCGATTGCCCGTTTCCGGCTTGCCTGACGGCGGCGGACTGGCATACTGACCGCATGCGACCCGATGGCCCCAATATCCGCATGATCCCCGAGGGCGACGACCGCGAACGGCTCGTCTGCGGTGCCTGCGGCTACGTCGTCTACGACAACCCCAAGGTCATCGTCGGCGCCATCTGCGGCTTCGGCGAACGGACACTGCTGTGCCGGCGCGGCATCGAGCCGCAACGCGGCTTCTGGACCATGCCGGTCGGCTACATGGAACTGCACGAGACCACCGAGCAGGGCGCGCAACGCGAAGTGTGGGAAGAGGCCGGGGCACGGGTCGAGATCGACGGCCTGCTGGCGGTCTATTCGATCCCCGAGATCAGCCAGGTGCACATGATCTATCGCGCCCATATGCTGACCCCCGACTTCGCCGCCGGGCCGGAGAGCCTGGAGGTGGGGCTGTTCGCCTGGGATGAAATCCCCTGGGACGACCTGGCCTATCCCAATGTCCGCTGGTCGCTGGAATACGACCGCGACATGCGCGGCAAGAGCGGATTCCCGCCGCGGGGACGGCCGCGGTAATACCGACGGCCGACGACGTTGACTCATCGGCCGTTGGTTAAGCCCAATGCGGTTCAGTTAAGAGGGAAATGCATTCGTCCCAATGGCTTGGCCCGCTGTTTCAGGGGGCCTGCGACACGTTCACCACCAAGACACCAAGGCCGCCTTCGGCGGCATCGCCAAGGCACAAAGGCGCGGACGACCCCACACCCCCTTGGCCCATGACCCCTTGGCGTCTTGGTGCCTTCTTGGCGTCTTGGCGGTGAATCCGCCTCCTCCGCCACCACCAGCGGCGCCCACCGGATGCAACGGGATAAGCAATCCACGCCGATCCCCAATGTCCGCCGTTACCGGGAATGGCACCGCGTGGATGGCCGTGACAAGCACGGCCATGACGATATCTATTTGATATATAATGGTTATCTGCTTAACTGAACCGTATTGTGGTTAAGCCGGCGCGGCGCTTGAGCGAAACCCTCGCGGCATGACGGAAACATTCATGCCGCCGGCATAAGGCCCCGGCTCCGCTTGCGGGCGAGCGACGTCCCGTCCGGTCGCAAATGACGCGAACGCCGTCCTACTCGCCCACCACCTGGGCGGCCGGCAGCACCGACACGCCGGTGCCGTCCTCGTCTTCGATGATGGCGATATCGCCCTGGATCTGCTCGTCGGCCGGCGCCATGTGGTTGAAGTACTGCCACAGGAAGGCGACGGCGATGGTCTGGTCGATCTGGTCGTCCTCGTCCATTTCCTCCTCGTCGATGCCGGCGACGTCGCGGAGGATCTCCAGCGAGTCGTCGAACATCTCCTCCATGTCGGGGGCATCCTCCATCACGTTCTTGATGATGTAGGCATGCTCCTCCTCATCGAGCTCGTACTTCCACTGCGCGTTGGCGGACTTGTAGTACACGGTGATCATGGACAAAGCTCCTGCCAAGGGGGAAGCCGAGGGAAATGGCGGCGCCGAGCCGGCTGCGACCGCCCGGACCATCGGCGATTTGGCGGAAAAAGGCAAGACCAGCGTTTGCCGCCTTGGCGGGCGGCCACCTGTGGGATATCAACCCGGAACCTGAGATGGGGATCGCCATGGCCGACAAGCAGACCTTCGTGCTGACCATCACCTGCCCCGACACGGTGGGAATCGTCGCCGCCGTGTCCGGCTTCCTTACCGAGCACGACTGCTTCATCACCGAGGCGGCCCAGTACGGCGACCCGCTGTCGCAGCGCTTCTTCATGCGCATCGTCTACACCGTCGGCGCGCTGACCCCGCCGGCCGCCGAGTTCGAGAAGATGCTGTCCCGCGTCGCCGAGCGTTTCCAGATGATCTGGCACCTCCACGACATGGGGCGAAAGCCGCGGGTGGTGATCCTGGTGTCGAAGTTCAGCCATTGCCTGGTCGACCTGCTGCACCGCTTCCACACCGGCTCGCTGGCCATCGACATTCCGGCGGTGATCTCCAACCATCCCGACCTGCGCTCGATCGTCGAATGGCACGGCATTCCCTACCATTTCCTCGCCGTCGACCGCGAGGACAAGGCCGCCCAGGAGACCCGGCTGCTCGACGTGGTCGACAAGGCCCATGCCGACCTGGTGGTGCTGGCCCGCTACATGCAGATCCTCTCGCCCGCGATGTGCGCCCGCCTGTCGGGGCGGGCGATCAACATCCACCACTCGTTCCTGCCCAGCTTCAAGGGCGCCAAGCCCTATCACCAGGCCCACGCCAAGGGGGTGAAGATCATCGGCGCCACCGCCCATTACGTCACCTCGGATCTCGACGAGGGGCCGATCATCGAGCAGGGCGTCGAGCGCGTCGATCACACCCGGACCCCCGACGATCTGGTGGCCATCGGCCGCGACATCGAGACGGTGGTGCTGCACCGCGCCGTGCGCTGGCATGCCGAGCACCGGGTGCTGATCAACGGCTCGCGCACCGTGGTGTTCAAGTAGGCGATGACCCCGGCGGAGATCCAGGCCCGCGTCCTCTATCGCGACCAGGACGTGATCGTGCTCGACAAGCCGGCCGGGCTGGCGGTGCATGCCGGGCCCAATTCCCCCGACCACCTGGAGCTCTATCTGCCGGCGCTGTGCTATGGCTGGAGCCGGCCGCCGCGGCTGGCCCACCGCCTCGACCGCGACACCTCGGGCTGCCTGGTGCTGGGCCGCCACGACAAGGCGATCAGCCGGCTGGGCAAGCTGTTCATGCACGGCCGGATAGAGAAGGTCTATTGGGCGGTGGTGACCGGCGCGCCGCCGGGCGCCGAGGGGCGCGTCGACCTGCCGCTGAAGAAGATCACCGGCACGGGCGGCTGGCGCATCGTCGTCGCCGAGGATGGCCAGGCCGCCACCACCCTGTGGCGGCATCTCGGCAGCGGCGACGGGCTGTCGTGGCTGGAATGCCGCCTGCTCAGTGGCCGCACCCACCAGATCCGCGTCCACCTCAAGGCGCTGGGCTGCCCGGTGCGCGGCGACGCCTATTATGGCCCCGACCCCGCACCGGCATTTCCCTTGCACTTGCACGCACGCGCCGTCAGCGTGCCGGCGCTGTCGCCCGGCAAGCCCTCGATCCATGTCGAAGCCCCGCCGCCCGCGCACATGCGGGCGGCGCTGGCCGCGTGCGGCTGGGTCGCGGACGCCCCCTAAGCGGAGACGTCGACCACCTTGCCGACATGGGCCTGCTGCTGCTGGATGGCCTGCTGTTGCTGCTGGGCCCCCTGGGCCAGAAGCTGAACGACCGATTCGTCCACCTTCTGCGCCTGCTTCATCATTTCGATCTGCATTTCCTGAGCCAGCCGCGTCTGTTCCTGTGCGGCCGCCTGGGTGGCGACGGATGTTGCATCCATGATCATTGCCCTTCTGGCTTAATCATCAGAGCGAAAGCGTAACACGGGCACGCGGAAGAGTCACGGGGATGGTGGCGGGGAGATGTCGCCCCGTGCTATTCTCAAACACCACATGGAGCGTTGCGATGGCGGATTCCCCTGGCAGTATCGGCACCGGACGAAGCGGCGCGGACGCGCTGGCCCAGGCGCTGGGACTCGACCGTGCCTCGCCGCGGGCCGGGGGGAGCGCCACCATCTCGGCGGCCGGCGGCGGCAGCGTCGGCGGGCGGCCGGCCCAGCCGCGCGGCATGCGCATGCTGTCGCCGGACGTCCCGGTCGAAAGTCTCGACCGCATGGCCCCGCGGGGCACCTATCTGGATATCCTCGTCTAGGGCCAATACGGTTCAGTTCAGGGATAAAGGCATTCGTTCCAACGAGTTAGTCCGACTGCGTCACGAATTGACGTCGTCACATGGCGCTCAGGCCGAACGGCCGGATCCGCGGGGACGGTGACCGTCGGATAGGAGGCGCTTGGCGGACCGGGGCGGAGCGTGGTCCCGAGGGGGAATCCTCATTCGATTCGGATTTCAGGCGCGACGCTCCAGGTTCGGGCGGCAGGCTCCATCTCCTCCTCACGCCCCCTTCCGCTCCCGCAACCGCGCCCAATACTCCAGCCGCTTCTTGATCTCGCGCTCGAATCCCCGTTCCGCGGGGGTATAGAACGCCCGGCGCCCCATCCCCTCGGGGAAGTAGTTCTGGCCCGAGAAGCCGTCGGCGCTGTCGTGGTCGTACTGGTAGCCTTTGCCGTAACCGATCTCCTTCATCATCGTGGTCGGCGCGTTCAGGATATGCAGCGGCGGGGTCAGCGAGCCGGTCTCCTTGGCCGCGCGCATCGCGCCCTTGAAGGCCATGTAGGCGGCGTTCGATTTCGGCGCCGTGCCGAGATAGATCACCAGTTGCGCCAGGGCCAGTTCGCCCTCGGGGGAGCCGAGACGCTCGTAGACGTCCCAGGCGGCCAGGGCCTGGACCACGGCGTTGGGGTCGGCGAGGCCGATGTCCTCGACGGCGAAGCGGGTCAGGCGGCGGGCGATGAACAGCGGGTCCTCGCCGCCGTCGAGCATCCGCGCCATCCAGTACAACGCCGCATCGGTGTCCGAGCCGCGCAAGGATTTGTGCAGGGCGCTGATCAGGTTGTAGTGGCCCTCGCGGTCCTTGTCGTAGGCCGGCGCCCGCTTCTGCACCACCGCCGCCAGCCCGGCGGCATCGAGCCGCGGCTCGGCCGGCAGGTCGCTGAGAGCCTCGGCGAGATTGAGCAGGTAGCGGCCGTCGCCGTCGGCCAGCGCCTTGACCGCGGCGCGGGCATCGGCGTCGAGCGGCAGGGGATGGCCGATCTCGCCCTCGGCGCGGGTCAGCAGGGTCTCCAGCGCCGCCTCGTCGAGCCGGTGCAGCACCAGCACCTGACAGCGCGACAGCAGGGCGCCGTTGAGCTCGAAGGAGGGGTTCTCGGTGGTGGCGCCGACCAGTACCACGGTGCCGTTCTCGACATAGGGCAGGAAGCCGTCCTGCTGGGCGCGGTTGAAGCGGTGGATCTCGTCGACGAACAGCAGGGTCCCCTGCCCCATCTGCCGCCGCTTGGCCGCCGCCTCGAACACCTTGCGCAGGTCGGCGACCCCCGAGAACACCGCCGACAGCGGCTCGAAAGCCAGCGCGGTGTGATCGGCGAGCAGGCGGGCGATGGTGGTCTTGCCGCAGCCCGGCGGCCCCCACAGGACGATGGAGGCCAATTTGCCCGCCGCCAGCATCCGCCCCAACGGCTGACCGGGGCCGAGCAGATGGTCTTGGCCCACCACCTCGGTCAGGTCCTTCGGCCGCAGGCGGTCGGCCAGCGGCCGCGCCGCCTGCTGCTCGAACAAGGTGCTCATCGCCCGATTGCCAGCTCCAGCACTTGCCCATCGCGGTTGATCACCGCCCGCCACCCCGGCGGATCGGCGGCGAGGACCCGCTTGACCTCGGCCACCGAGCCCACCGGGCGCTCGTTGATCTTCAAGATGATGTCGCCCGGCTGCAAGCGCAGCCGGTGGGCGATCGAACCGCGCTGAATGCGCAGCAGCACCACCCCGGTGCTGTTGGTCTCCATCCCCAATTCCTCGGCCAGGGCCGGGTTGAGGTTGGCCAGCGTCGCTCCCGAACACGGATTGGCCCCGGCGATGTCGCTGGCATCGCGCGGCGGAAGCTCCGGCGGGGCGATCAGCCGCACCGTCACCTGGCGCTCGACGCCGTCGCGCAGCACCGTCAGCCGGGCATCCTCGCCCACCGGCAGGGTGGCGAGGCGGAAGCGCATGCCGTCGGGATCGTCGACCTCGCGGCCCTGCACCGCCACCACCACGTCGCCGATCCTGAGGCCGCCCTCGGCGGCCGGGCCGTCCTTGGCCACGGTGTTGATCAGCACCCCGACCCGACGGGCCAGCTTCAGGGCATGGGCGATGTCGCTGGTCACCGGCTGGCCGGACGCGCCGAGATAGGGCCGCACCACCTTGCCGGTCTGGGTGATCCCCGACAACACCGCCTTGACCAGCGCGGTGGGGATGGCGAAGCCGA
>JACRFY010000155.1 GCA_016212565.1 Magnetospirillum sp.
CCACCACCGCCACCTGACCGCCGTCCATGCGCTCGATCATCTCGGCGGTATCGATGGAGTCGATGCGCGCCTTGCCGTGCACGCCGTCGGTCATGATCGGCACCTGCCAGCCGCACCACGACCGCGCCGGGACGCCCAGCTCCTGCAGCGCGATGGCCAGCAGGCCGATGGTCACCTGCTCGCCGGTGGCGACCACGGTGTCGTATTCGCGGGCATCATGCAGCGGCGCGATCTGCTTGCACCAGTCGACCAACTGGTTGGTCACCCCGGACATCGCCGAAACCACCACCGCCACCTGGTTGCCGCCGTCGACCTCGCGCTTGACGCGGTTGGCGACGTTCTTGATGCGCGCGACGTCGGCCACCGAAGTGCCGCCGAATTTCATCACAATGCGAGCCATGCAAGTGTCCTCTTGAACCGTGCGCACGCGGCGGGCCGGCGCGCATGCGGTCGGGTTCGGAAATCCCATCGTTTGCCCGGTTGCCGCCCAAAGGGCGCGTATTCATACTCTGTCGCTATCGTGGACGCAAGGCAGCCGCGGACATGAAATGGTTTCAGGACTTGGCAAGGGTTGGCCGCTACCATCACCGGCAACGAGACGCGAGTCCCATCAGGAGTACCGCATGGCCACATCGAGCGCACCCCGGCGCATTCCCCCCGCCCGCATCCGCGAACGTGAAGGCACGGCCTCCTCGGAAGAGGTCGCGCGCTTCACCGCCATGGCCGAGGCGTGGTGGGATCCCTTCGGCAAATTCAAGCCCTTGCACAAGTTCAATCCCGTCCGGCTGGCCTTCATGCGCCGCAAGCTGGCCGCCCATTTCGGCCGCGACGCCGCCCTCGAGCGTCCCTTCGAGGGGTTGAGCCTGCTCGACGTCGGCTGCGGTGGCGGCCTGCTGTCCGAGCCGCTGGCGCAGATGGGCTTCGCCGTCACCGGACTCGATGCCGGCGACAAGAACATCGCCGTCGCCCGCCTTCACGCCCAACAGTCGGGACTGGCGGTCGATTACCGCATCGGCGGACCCGAGGACATCGACGCCGCCACCTTCGACGTGGTGCTGGCGATGGAGGTGATCGAGCACGTCCCCGAACCGGACAGGTTCCTCGCCGCCTGCTGCCGGGCGCTGAAGCCGGGCGGCGCCTTCCTGGGCGCCACCCTCAACCGCACCACCAAGTCCTACGCCCTGGCGGTGATGGGGGCCGAGTACATCCTGCGCTGGCTGCCGATGGGCACCCACGACTGGCGCAAATTCGTCAAGCCGGCCGAGTTCGCCGCCTTCCTGCGCGGCGAGGGCGTCGAGGTCCAGGACCTCAAGGGCATGGCCTACACCCCGTTCCGCGACGAGTGGCACGAAACCGCCGACATGGACGTCAATTACATGGTGTTCGCCACCAAGGGGTAGGGCAAACAGGCGAGCACCCGAACGGCCCTGTTCGCCGGGATCACAGGTCCACCACCTCGATCACCGGATCGGGCCCCAGGCTGGGGAACAGGCGGGCGGCGATGCGGGCGAAGCGGTCGGGGGCGTCGGTCACCGCCAGCGCCAGCCCGCCGGTGCCGGGCGGTGCGGCCAGCCCCAGATCCGCCAGCAGCGTTGCCGCCTGCTCGGCCACCGCGGCGGCGCAGTCGACCATCGCCGGTCCGGGGCCGATCACCGCCCGAAGCGCCGGCGCCAGCAGGGGAAAATGGGTGCAGCCCAACAGCAGGCAGTCGTTGCCGGCACCGGCGAAGGCGTCGCCGAGCGTGTGACGGATGGCCGCCTCGGCGATCGGGCCGGCGGTCAGCCCCTCTTCGGCGACCGCGACCAGCAGCGGCGCCGGGACCGCCGTCACCCGGGCCGCCGGAGCGCGGGCGGCGATGGCGCGGGTGAAGGCCCCGGAGCGGCAGGTGCCCTCGGTGGCGATGACGACGATGCCGGCGTGACCGGCGGCCGCCGACGCGCCCGCCTCGACCACCCCCAGCACCGGCAGGTGCGGCCAGGCGCGGCGCAACGCCGTCAAGGCGTGGGCCGAGGCGGTGTTGCAGGCCACCACCAGCATCTTGACCCCTTGCCCGGCCAGGTGCTCGGCGGCACGCAGGGCATAGCGGACCACCATCTCCGGCGACTTGGTGCCGTAGGGCAGGCGCGCGGTGTCGCCGAGGTAGATCAGGTGTTCACCCGACAACCGTTGCCTGAACGCGGCGGCCACGGTCAAGCCTCCGACCCCGGAATCGAATATGCCGATCGGCGCCGTGGAGGCGAAGGCAGGAGTCGGCAAGGGACCGTTCATCAACGATACCCCGGCGCGCTGGTGGAGAATTGCGCAACTTGTTCACACATTTCGCTGTTTGTTATCCTCTTCACGTCGCCGTTGTTGGCGTGGAGCGACAAATGCCTTATATCTCACCGATGGGGAGTGCGGTGCCACAAGGTTCGTCGGCACGGCAAGCGGCAAGAGTTGGTGGAGGACCGTTTTGACCATCGCTGCCGACCGTCGGGTTGCAGGGTGCGCCGAGCCTGCGTCGGCCGGGCACGGCTGATCCCATGGCGTGGTCTCTTCCCCGCAAGGTCTCCGCCGCGCTGCTGGCCATCTTGCTCTGCACGGCGGCGGCGACGGCCATCTTCGGCTATTCCAAGTTCGAAGGCGTGCTGTCCTCGCTGGTCCGGTCGCGCTATTCGGTGGTGGTCTTCTCGATCAAGAAGGATATCGAGGATCGTCTGGCCCTCGGCCTGCCGCTCCGGCAGTTGCGCCAGGTCCAGGACGCCATCGAGCGCGAAAAGATCGATCAGCCGCAGATCCAGGGCATCGAGGTCTTCGATGCCGCGGGCGAAATCATCTTCGACACCGATCGCGGCGCCGTGGGCGCGGCGGTCTCGCAGGACTGGGTGCAGGCGGCCCAGGCCGCCGGGCACCAGACCTTCGCCCGCAGCGAAGAGGATTCGCTGATCGTCGGCCTGCCGCTGGTGGACGTGCTCGGCCGCGTGGTCGGCGCCGGGGCGCTGCGCTACCCCGCCGCGTCGGTGGCCGAGGAGGTGCGGCCGCTGCTGGCCGGTCAGGCCCGGTCGGGGCTGATCCTTCTCGCCGGCTTCGCCGCCCTGGCGGTGCTCGGCACCTACGCGGTGCTGGCCCCGTTCGGCCGCCGGCTCGCCGCCATGGAGCGGCAGTTGCAGACGACGATGGCCGAGGGCGGCCCGCCTCCCGCCCCCGCGGACAACGACCCCTTCGAAGCCCGCTTTGCCGCCTTCGCCGCCTCGACCCGCGAAGCCCTCGAACACATGCAGGACGCAACCCAGGACGTCGGACGTCTCGACCGGCTCGAGGTGCGGGAATGATCCGGCTCGACAGCGCCCGCTCGGTGATTCTGCGCCTGATGGTCCTGGCCGCCCTGGTGCTGCTGCCGCCGATGGCGATCATCTTCGCCGGCGCGCTGGGCGATTTCCAGCAGGGCATGGAGCCCGAACTCGACCGCAAGGCGGCGACCATCGGCCGCGATCTGGCCGGCGACATCGCCCATGCCGCCACCTTGGGCATTCCCCTCGACCGCCTGGTGGGGATGGACGAGTTCTTCGCCCCGGTGCTGGAGAGCAACCCGGAGCTGCGCTACCTGGCGCTGACCAATGCCGACGGCCGGATTCTGTTCGTCGCCGGCGTCCAGGCCACGGTCCTGGCCCCCCATTACGAGACCGCCGATTTCGAGCAGGCCGGGCAGCGCAAGGCGATCATCGACGCCTATCTCGACATCGCCGTGCCGCTCGAGGTCAAGGGCGAGCGGCTCGGGCATGTCCATGTCGGCATGGATGGCGGCTACGTGCCGGCGCGCCTGCACGAAATCCTCATCGACGTCGTCACCGTGCTGGCGGTGGCGATGATCATCGCCCTCGAAGTGCTGCTCTATGTGGTGGCGCTCAATGCCGCCGGGCCGCTGAAGCAGATCTCGCGCACCTTCGAGGCCGCCCGGCGCGGCGACTTCATCCGCATTCCCGCCCCCGGCGCCCGCGACGAGGTGGGACGCTTCATCCGCACCGCCAACGACGCGGTCTGCCGGGTCGACGAGTTGTATCGGCGCCTGATCGCCTATGCCGAGGAAGTCAAATCGGCGCACTTCGACAAGGGGGTGGTCGAGCGGGTGGCGGCCATCGAGGACCGCATCCGCTACCTGTTCCGCTTCTCCGAGTCGGGCAGCCCCGAGGTGGTGCACCATCGCCGCGCCCTCGACGTCCGCCTGCCGCTGTTCCTGTTCGTGTTGTCCGAAGAACTGTCGCGGTCGTTCATGCCGCTGTACGGCGGCACCTTCTCGCTTCCCGGCGTGTCGCCGGAGATGGTCGCCGCCCTGCCGATCGCCGTGTTCATGGCCGCCATCGCCCTGGCCAGCCCCTTCGCCGGCACGCTGACCGAGCGCATGGGCAGCCGCCGCGTGTTCCTGCTCGGCCTGATGCCGGCGGTGCTGGGCTACCTGCTGACCGGCCTAGCCCAGGCCGAAGCCGGCCTGCTGGTCGGCCGGGTGGCGACCGGCATCGGCTACGCCATCGTCACCATGGCCTGCCAGTCCTACGTTTCCAAGGCCGCCATCGGCGAGCAGAAGGCGCAGGGGCTGGGAGTCTATGTCGGCGCGGTGCTGACCGCCAGCGTGTGCGGCAATGCCTTCGGCGGCATCCTCGCCGAGCACGCCGGCTATCGCGCCGCCTTCTTCGCCTCGGCGGTGCTGGCGGTGGCGGCCGGCGTCCTGGCCGCCCGTCTGGTCGATCCCGCCGAAACGGTCAAGGCCCGGCGCGAAGCGGGAGTCGGCGCCCTGTTCCGCCTGCTGCGCAACTGGCGCTTCGCCGTCTTCGTCGTCTTCGCCGCCATGCCGGCCAAACTCGCCCTGACCGGCGTGGTGTTCTTCCTCGCCCCCCTCTACCTCCACCAGCTGGGGTGGGAGGTGGCCGATATCGCCCGCATCCTGTTGCTGTATGCCGGCAGCGTGGTTCTGCTGTCGCCGGCCGTCGCCCGCCTGGCCGATGCCAGCGGCTGGCGCGCCGGCCTGGTGGCCCTGGGCGGACTGATCGGCGGCGGCGGATTGCTGCTGCCGCTGCTCGGCGGCGGGACCGCCCCGGTGCTGCTGGCGCTGCTGTGCCTGGGGGTCTCGCACGGCTTGTCGGCCTCGCCGCAATTGGCCCTGGTCTCGGACCTCTGTTGGACCGAGGTGCAGGAGATCGGCCGTACCGGCGTGCTGGCCCAGGTCCGGCTGCTCGAGCGCGTCGGCTCCATCGCCGGGCCGATCCTGGCGGCGCTGCTGGTGCCGGTGACCGGCTATGCCGGCGCCATCGCCGCCCTGGGCGCCATCGCCATGGCGATGGCGGTGGTGTTCGCCGTGGCCGCCGTCGCCTACGGCACCGGCCCCACGATCGGCAGCGACGCCGAGGTGCGGCCATGATCCGTCGTCTCGCCGGCCTTGTCCTGCTGGCCGCGCTGACCTTGGTCCCCCCGGCCGCCGCCGCCGAGGCGCCCAAGCCGTTCCGCATCTACATGGCGCTGTGGCGGGGTTGGGAAGAGGCGGCGCAGGGCTTCAAGGACTACTTCGCCAATCAGAACATCCCGGTCGAGCTGATCGTCCGCAACGCCGCCCAGGACAAGAGCAAGCTCCCGGAATTCGTCGCCGAGGTGAAGCGGCTGAAGCCCGATCTGGTCTTCACCTGGGGCACCACCGTCAGCCAGGAGATGCTCGGCGTCATCGGCAAGGTCGATCCCGCCCGGCACATCACCGACATCCCGGCGGTGTTCGCCATCGTCTCGCAGCCGATCGAGGCCGGCCTGGTCCCCAGCCTGGCGTCGAGCGGCCGCAACATCACCGGCGCCACCTACCTGGCCTCGATGGAGACCCAGGTCAACCTGATCCAGTCGTGGCGCCGTTTCCGCCACCTCGGCATGGTCTACAACCCGCTGGAGGCCAATTCGCTGGTGGCCATCCACGAGTTGGAGGCGTTGGGCCGCAGCGTCGGCTTCACCCTGACCGCGCTGCCCGCCGACCTCGCCGACGGCAAGCCGGTTCCGGCCTCGATTGCCGCCAAGGTGGCGGCGCTGAAGGCCGCCGGCGTCGATATTCTCTATATCCCGCCCGACACCTTCCTCAACGTCCATCGCGACCTGCTGACCGGCGCGGCCCTGGAGCAGCGCCTGCCCAGCTACGCCGCGGCGGAGAACCCGGTGGTGACCTCGAAGGCCATGTTCGGCGGCATCTATCGCTACTACACCGTCGGCCAGCTCACCGCCTACAAGGCCGAGCAGATCCTGGTCCACGGCAAGGCGCCCTCGGCCGTGGCCATCGACCCGCCGCGGCGGCTGTCGATCATCGTCAACATGCCGGTGGTGCGCGCCCTGGAGTTCTATCCGCCGATGAAACTGCTGGGCTTGGCCGAGGTCGTCGACCCGGCCGGTGCCAAGTGAGGGCGCCGATGCGAATCGTCGTCTGCACCAAGCGCGACCTGGCCGGCAGCCTGATTCTCAACGACCTGATGCCGCGCCTGGCCGGGCATAGCGTCCTGGTGCTGCTATCGGACAAGACACGGCCGGTCGAGACCGCGGTTCCCGAATTGGCCGAGATCAAGTATCTCGAACGCGACCTGCCCATCGGCACCCTGTTCCCGCTGGTCGACGGACTCGGCGGCGGCGGCACCCTGGACACCTTCGACGGCTGTGCCGCCCGCTTCGGCGTTCCGCTCAAGGTGGTCGAGGACGTCAACGCCCCCGCCACGGCGGCGCTGCTGCGCGATTTCGCCCCCGATCTGATGGTCTCGGCCCGTTTCTCCCACATCTTCAAGGCGCCGGTGTTCGAGATCCCGCGCCTGGGCACCTACAACATCCATCCCGGCGCCCTGCCCGCCTATGCCGGCCTGTTCGCCCCCATGCGCGGCTTGATGGACGGCGCCGAGCGCATCGGCTGCACGCTGCACCGGGTCGATTCCGGCATCGACACCGGCCCGGTGGTCGGCATCGGCTGGCTGGCGGTCGACCGCCGGCACTCGTTGCTGTGGCATGTGGTCAACAGCTATCGCCCCGGGCTCGACCTGTTCGTCGAGATGATGGCGCGGCTGGAGGCGGGCCAGCCGGCGATCGCCACCGCCCAGGACCGATCCTTGCGCCGCTATGCCGGATTGCCGGGCAGCGCGGCCTTCGCCGCCTTCCGCGCCCAGGGATTCCGCATCTGGGACGGGGACGAATACGCCGCCCTGCTGGCCGGCTTCCTGCCCCCGGGTCTGGGTCGGGAGCTCGCCGTCGCACCGCCGGAGGCGGGCAAGGAATGGGGGGCGCCATGCTGCTGCGCACGCGCGTAACGCTGATCGTCACCATCGCCTACGGCCTGATCGTCGGCGGCCTGATCTTCGCCGGGATCAAGAGCGAGGAACTCGCCGACCAGCGCTATTCGCAGGCGACGCTCAACGGCCAGGACATCTTCTGGCGCAAGCTGGTCGAGAACACCACCCAGCGCCTGGAAGCGGCGGCACCGGCGGTGCTCCGCCCCGACCTCGTCGCGGCGGTGTCCAAGCGCAATTCCGGCGCCCTGCGCGAGGCGGCGGCGTCGCTGGTCGACAGCTTGCGCCACCGCGGCCAGGTCTCGCATGTCGAGATCGTCGCCCGCCAAGGCGACCTGTTGTATTCGTCGCGCGGCGCGCTGATGGACCAGCCGCTGATCGATGCCGGCTCCATCCAGCTGATCGCCGAGGCCGCCAGGCCGCTGGCCGGACTGGTCCAGGACACCGACGGCGGCTTCATCGCCGCCGTCACCGTGCCCCTGGTCGACGGCGAGGCCGGCGTGGTCGGGGTGGCGACCCTGGCGGCCGACCTGCGTCCGCCGCTGTCGGAGTTCAAATCCTCGACCGGTTCGGACATCTTCCTGGTCGACCGTTCGGCGCATCTGGCGCTCGGCACCGACCGCGAGCTGTGGAAGATCTTCGACGGCCGCATCCAGGTGCGCACCAGCCGACTGGAGACCTGGCAGGAGGGCGGCCGCACCTTCTCGGTGGTGGTCCTGCCCCTGCACGACGGCAACAACCGGGTGATCGGCGCCCTGGTGACGGCGCGCGATTTCACCGAAACCCAGGCGCGCCAGACCCTGATCCGCCGCGTCGCCGGCGGTGCCGTCGCCGGCTTCCTGGCCATCGTGCTGCTGACCTTCACCGTCTACCTGCGCCGGTCCTTCCAGCCGTTGAGCGAGGCCATCGCGGTGCTCAACGCGCTGTCGGCCGGCGACACCTCGGTCCGCCTCGAAGTCGACAACGAGAGGGACGAGATCGGCCGCATCGCCGGCACCGTCGGCGTGTTCCGCGACAACACCGTCAAGCTCGACCTGATGGAGCAGCGCCGCGAACGCCAGCGCCGCCGCCAGGAGCTGTTCATCCGCCTGCAGATGGAAAAGCTCTCCGAGATGCTCGAGGAAGAGGCCCGCGTCGCGGTGCTGGCCGACCTCGAACAGATCAAGCGCATGTCCGGTCCCGATGGCGAGGGCGCCGAGGGCGGGCGCGGCGAGCTGGACGTGCTGGCGGTGGCCTTCCAGACCATGTCGGCCCGCATCCGCGAGCAGCACGAGCGCTTGCGCGACCTGATCGCCGAACGCACCCGCGACGTCGAGATCCTGCGCGAAGCCTTGCGCACCCGCGATCAGTTGGCGGTGCTGCGCCAGGAGCTGGACTTTGCCCGCGAGCTGCAACTGTCGTCGTTGCCGCAGGTGTTCCCGCCCTTCCCCGAGCGCGACGACTTCGCCATCCACGCCGCCATGGTGCCAGCCAAGGAGGTGGGCGGCGACTTCTACGACTTCTTCCTCATCGACCGCACCCATCTCGGCTTCGTCATCGGCGACGCCTCGGGCAAGGGCGTGCCGGCGGCGATGTTCATCGCCATCACCCGCTCGCTGGTCAAGGCGGTGGCGCCGCTGTCGGCCAGTCCCGGCGAGTGTCTGGCCTTCGTCAACGCCATGCTGACGGTCGACAACCCGCAACTGCTGTTCGCCACCGCCTTCTACGGGGTCCTCGACACCGCCACCGGCGAGGTGCAGTTCTGCAACGCCGGCCACCCGCCGCCGCTGATCCTGCGCCGGGACGGCACCGTCGCGGCGATTCGCGACGTGTCGGGCGTGGCGCTGGGCGTGGTCGACGACCTCGAATACGACACCGGCCGCTTCAAGGTTGCCCCCGGCGAGAGCATCCTGCTCTACACCGACGGCGTGACCGAGGCCACCGACGCCAGCGACAACCTGTTCGAGGAGTCGCGGCTGATCGGCGACTTCGCCACCCTGGGCGGCCTGGAGCCCGGCGCGGTGATCGCCCGCATCCTCGGCGCGGTGGAGACCTTCGTCGGCGAGGCGCCGCAGTTCGACGATATCACCATGCTGGCTCTGGCCTTCAACCACGCCTCGGCCGCCGCGTCGGAACCGGCGCCGCAGCGCCGCCTGATGCTGACCGGCTTCGCGTCCACCGAGGCCCCGCCGCCACCGCCGCCGCCGCCGCCCCCTGCGCCCAAGCCTCCGATGGTGGTGCGGGCGACTCCGGTGGTGGTGCCCAAGGCCAAACCGCAGACGGTGCAGCGCCCGCTGGCCAAGGCGGTGGTCCGCCCGGTCACGATCAAGGCCGCCGCGCCGCCGCCGCCGCCTGCGCCGCCACCGCCGCCACCCCCGGCGCCCCCGGTTCCCGCCGCCCCCCCGGCTCCCGCGGCCGCGCCAGCACCGGCACCGGCACCGGCCCCGGCCCCGGCCCC
>JACRFY010000145.1 GCA_016212565.1 Magnetospirillum sp.
GGGGGGGGCCCCCCCCGCGACGGGGGCGGCCGGGGCGGCGAGGGGGGCGAAGATGCCCCAGCCGTCGCCCTCTTCGGGGGCCGGCTGCGAGGAGAGGGCGTCGATGGTCACGTCGGCGGTGTCGCCGGCGACGAACTCGAACACCTCTTCGATGACCGTGCGCGGCTGGTCGGACACCAGGGTGAAGGTCCAGGCGAGGTAGGTCCCGGCCGGGTCGAGTTCGGCCAGCGTCGGCAGGCGATTGCGGTCGCAGGCGATGTCGAGGGTGCCCAGCGACGCCAGCTCGCGGATCATCAGCAACGGATCGTTGCCGGTGCGCAGCATCTGCTGGGTGGGGGCAAGACGAATGCGCCAGGTGGTGGAAGCCTTCGATTCGGCGGCCGGCTCGGGCACCGGGGCCGGCGTCGCGGCGGCGACCGGAGCGGGCGCGGCCGGCTGGCCGACGATGGCCGCCAGTTCCGCCATCACCGCACGACCGTGGTCGGCGGGCAGCGAGGTGCCGTCCTGGGCGGCGCGAACGAAGTCGCCCAGGACGTCGTTGCCGCGCACCATCACCTCGGCGACGTGGGAACTCAGCTCGGCACGCCCCGAGCGCAGCGCGTCGAGCGAGGTCTCGAACACATGGGCGAAGCGGACCAGATCGTCGAAGGCGAAGGCGCCGGCGCCGCCCTTGATCGAGTGGATGCAGCGGAAGGCGGCGTGGAGATCGTCGTCGTTGCCCACGCCGTCCTGAAGGCGGGTGAAGGTCTCTTCGGCGTTGGCGAGAAGTTCCGCACACTCCTCGAAGTAGGTGGTGCGGAACCGCGACAGATCGTAGCCTTCTTCACCCATGACCGTTCTCCGCGTGCCGGGCCGCCGTTACGGGCAGACCTTGGCGACGATCTGCAACAGCTTGTCGGGGCTGAACGGCTTGACGATCCAGCCGGTCGCACCGGCGCCGCGTCCCTCGTCCTTCTTCGACTGGTCGCTTTCGGTGGTCAGGATCAGGATCGGCGTTCCGGCGCAGTTGGGCAGGGTGCGGATCTTCTTGGTCAGCGTGATGCCGTCCATTTCCGGCATGTTGACGTCGGTGATGATGACGTCGACCTTCTGCCCCTGCAGGAGCTTCAGCGCCGCGACGCCATGCTCGGCTTCCAGCACCGTGTAGCCGGCCCCGCGCAGGGTGAAGGACACCATGTCGCGCATGGTCTTGGAATCGTCAACGGCAAGAACGCACTTACCCATAGGTTTTCCCCTGTCACGAAAGAGCTTCGAGGTCGGCTTCGAGGCCGAGCAGAGTGAAGGCGGAGGCAAAGGCGGCGCTGGGCCGCTCCACCTCGAGACGGCGTGCCGCACCGGCAAGGCCGCGGGCGGCGGCGAGCACCACCTGGACGCACGCGGTGGAGACCCGTTCCACAGCGGCGGCTTTCAGCACCACTTCGGCGCCGGTATCGCGGGACAGGGCGTCAAGCAGGGTATCGCGGAGGTCCGGGGCGACCGCAAGGTCGAGAACCGCCGGCAATTCGATCTCGTAACGGCCCTGGTTGTCCTTGATCTCCATCCCGCGACTCGCATCTTTTCCCAGTGGACCCGCGCCGGATAATAATGCAAATTCCCCTCCTGGGTAAGGGGCCAAGAACAGGCGATGCCAACGATTATCACAAAAGCCGGCCCGTGGAATATGACCGTCTTCTCATTCGACGAAGACGATCCTGTCAATCCGCTCGGCCGGCTGGGTATCGACGACGTCGCGCGCTTGCCGTTCGGCGCCCTGGAACTCGACCGCGATGGCCGCGTCGCCGCCTACAACGACACCGAGCCCGATGGCGGCGTCGGAGCGCGGCCGCCGATGCTGGGACGGGGGTTCTTCGACGAGGTGGCCGGCTGGGCCGGCGGCTCGATCGTCGCCGAGGAATTCCGCAAGGGCGTGGCCGCCAACGATCTCAACGCCGTGTTCGACTGCGCGGTGTCCCGCCTGCCCTATAAGGTGCGGGTGCACCTGAAGATCAGCCCCATCCTCGGCACCTTCTGGGTGTTCATCAAGAAGCTGAAGCGGCAGTAGGGGCCCTGCTCCGTGCGGTTGGGACGGCGCGCAGCCGTCGCGAGGCGGATTCGGCTCCCCATCGCTTGACGGTATCAATAACGATACCATATCCTTGCCGCATGGCTTCGATCGACGACATTCTGGACGAGATGCGGCGCAATCCGTCGAGTGTCCGCTTTGCGGCCGTAGCGCGGGTCTGTGAGCACTTCTTCGGCGCGCCGCGCCAAGCGGGCACCAGCCACAGAGTCTATCGCATGCCGTGGCCGGGCGACCCGCGGGTCAACATCCAAATGGGCAAGAATGGAAACGCCAAAGATTACCAAGTCAGGCAAGTCCTGCGTGCGGTCGACAAACTGAGGGCAATACGGGAGCAAGAGCATGGAGGGTGATCGTTACACCTACCGGGTGACGTGGTCCGCCGAGGACGGGGAGTATCTCGGGACCGTGGCCGAGTTCCCCAGCTTGTCCTGGCTCGATGCCGACGAGGACGAAGCCTTTCGCGGCATCCGTCGGTTGGTGCGCGACGTGGTCGCCGATATGGAGGATACCGGCGAGCCGGTGCCCGAGCCATTGTCGCAGCGGCGCTATTCGGGGAAGTTTCAGGTCAGGGTCACGCCCGAGATGCACCGCCGCCTTGCCATCGAGGCCGCGGAGGCCAAGGTATCCATCAATCGGCTGGTGAATGCGAAACTGTCCGCGGGCTGAACCGTCGCCTTGCCCCAATCCCGTGGTGGGGCCCAGTCACGTCATCTCCCGCAGGCGCACCAGATAGCTGTCGACCTCGGTGCGCATGTGGGTGGCCTTGGCCGCCAGGGCGTCGGCCGAACGGTTGAGGGCGGTGGCGGCGGAACTCGATACCCCCAGCGCCTCGATGGCGCTGTTGACCGAGGCGGTCACCGCCTTGGCGCCGCTGGCGGCTTCGCCGACATGGCCGGCGATGGTGGAGGTGGCCTGGGTCTGGCTCTCGACCGATTCGCGCACTTCGCTGGCCACCTGATTGATGGCCTTGGCCGCTTCCACCGCGCCGTGAATGGTGGCGACGGCGGTATTGGTGGCCTCGACCGCTTCGGCGTCCGAGGCGGCGATGCCGCTGGTGGCGCGGCTGGTTTGTTCCGACAGCGCCTTGATTTCCTGGGCCACCACCGCGAAGCCGCGGCCGGCGGCGCCGGCCCGGGCGGCCTCGATGGTGGCATTCAAGGCCAGCATGCGGGTCTGCCGCGCGATGGCGTCGATGGTCTTGCCGATCGAGCCGATGCGTCCGGCGACGTCGAGCAGGCCGCGCATGGCATGATCGGCGGCATTGGCGGCGTCGGCGGCCTCGGAGGCCACCTGGGCGGTGCGTACCACGTTATTGCGGATGTCGCCGATCGACACCGCCAGATCGCTGGTGTTGCGGGCGATGTTGTCGACGCTGTACGAGGCCTCTTCGGCGGCGGCGGCCATGTTGACCGTCTCGTAATCCATGTGCGACAGCCGCGACAGCATTTCGTCGGAATGCGACTTGAGCACCCCGGCCATGGCGCCGACCTCGTCGACCACGTTCTTGATCGAGCGCTCGAAGTTGGTGGCGAGGTCGCCGATCAGGCGGCCGCGGTTTTGCTTGGCGGCTTCGAAATAGTCGTGGGTGACCACCGAGACATCGAGCAGGGTGGCCTTCTGCAATGCCTGCGCCACCGGTTCGAACCGGCGGGCCTGATCGGCGATCAGCGGCAGGGCGCGCATCGAGCCCGCCGCCACCATCGCCTGGTACCACGAGGCGCCGAGGTCGAGGTAGGCGAGCATGAAGCCCAGTTGCTGGGCCGTGGCGATGTAGTCGGCGGTAAACTCGGCCTTGTACAGGTGCCCCCAGTGCTCGACCAGCACGCCGCACAGGGTCTTGCGGGCGTCGCCGGCCAGCTTCTCGCCGAAGGGGGGGGAGCGCTCGACCCAGGCCTGACACTGTTCGACCAGCGCCTCGATCTCGGCGACCACCGTGCGGCTGGAGCTGCGGATCAAGCTCTGCGCCTCGGCATCGACGGCAAACAGATCGAGGTATGCGGCCAGCCGTTCCTTCATGCCGCCGCTGCCCGAGCCGTCGGGCGCGGAAGACGGCTCGTCGTCGAAGAACAGCCCTGCGCCGTCGGCTGCCGCTGCCGCCTGCGGCGCGGGGGAGTCGAACAGTTCGAGGTCGTCGCTCATGGCCGGGTTTCGGAACCTCTCGATTGCGCGCGACGACCATATCCTCTTGTCGCCATCAAGAAAAGATCGGATCGGCGGTCCAAAAGTATGGCAGACCTGTGCCAAGAGAATGATGAGAATTGATGAATTATCCACTGACGTCGCGCTTGCGCACAGACCGCTGCGATATTGGCGAGGCCTTGCTGCCGGTCAGCGCCTCTGCCGCATTCAGATGTGCGGTGAGCACCGGCAGGGTGCGGGCGGCCAAGGCGCTCAGGTCGGGGGGGCGGCCGTCGTCGCGCCGATCTCCGAAGGCGGCGATGCAGTGGCGGTGTTGGGCAAGGGCGGATTCGATGAAGCCGGCATCGAAGTCTTCCGCGGGCAGGTCCACCAGCGCGGCGCGGGCGGCCCGTGCCGCCAGGGTGGGGGCGCGGGGAATCGCCAGGTGGCGGTCGGCGGCCATCTTGGCCAGTTCGGCATCGAGGGCGGTATAATCGCCGATCAGGATTCGGGCGTAATCGCGCACCTCGGCCCGTTCCGCCCGCTCGACCGCCAGCTCGGCGACGGCGATGGCGGTCAGGGCGTGCTCGGCGACGGTGATGACGACGCCGTCGTTCGCCGCCGTACGCTGGCGCAGCGCAACGGGGGGCGAGCGCGTGAACAGCGGCGCCGCCAGCACGGCGACGGTGGTTTCGGCAAGGCGGGCGAGCATGCGCATGGCGAAATCTCCTCATCCAGCCAACGCACGGCCGGGACCGATGTTTCCGCCGCCGGCCTACCCGGAAGGGGGGATTTGAACCTGCATTTCGTGGGGGCCTCCCATTCCTGCCTTGGCGGCGACGGCGGAATAGCTTATGAACTCCCTCTTGTGCCAAATGGGCGGGGCTATCGTCCGTTCGGCAGGGGATGCGGGCGGGCCGTCTCCCGGCAATGAAGACAACCAGTCCGGCGGTGGGGTTCATGGCTCCCTCCGCCCAGAGGAACCGAGTGCGAGATGAGCGGATTGCCTGACGTGCAGGGACTTTACGACCCGCGATACGAACACGACGCCTGTGGTGTCGGCTTCATCGTCGACATCAAGAACCGGAAGTCGCACGACATCGTCAGCGACGGGCTGAGTATTCTCAAAAATCTGACCCATCGCGGTGCGGTGGGCGCGGATCCGCTTGCCGGCGACGGGGCCGGCATCCTGATCCAGATGCCCGATGCCTTCCTGCGTGCCGAAGCCGCCGCGCTCGGCATGACCCTGCCCGCGCTTGGCGCCTATGCCGCCGCCACCGTGTTTCTGCCTCAGGACGCCGCATTGCGCGCCGAGTGCGAGGCGCTGCTGGCCCGCCTGATCGCCGCCGAAGGCCAGGTGCTGCTGGGCTGGCGCGACGTCCCCACCGACAATTCCGGCCTCGGCCACACCGTCAAGGCCTGCGAGCCGGTGGTGCGGATGGTGTTCGTCGCCAAGGGCGCCAACTGCCCGGATACGCAGGCGTTCGAACGCAAGCTGTTCGTGATCAGGAAGCAATCCGAGATTCTCGCCCCCGGCGGGACCAAGGACTTCTACCTGCCGTCGCTGTCGGCGCGCACCCTGGTCTATAAGGGCATGCTGCTGGCCGATCAGGTCGGCGTCTATTACAAGGATCTGCAGGACACGCGCATGGTGTCGGCGCTGGCGCTGGTGCATCAGCGCTTCTCCACCAACACCTTCCCCAGCTGGCGCCTCGCCCATCCGTTCCGCATGATCTGCCACAACGGCGAGATCAATACCCTGCGCGGCAATCTCAACTGGATGAACGCGCGGCGGCTGTCGACCATCTCGACGCTGCTCGGCGACGACCTGGCCAAGCTGTGGCCGCTGATCGCCGAGGGGCAGTCGGATACCGCCTGCTTCGACAACGCGCTCGAACTGCTGGTGATGGGCGGCTATCCCATGGCCCAGGCCATGATGATGCTGATCCCCGAAGCCTGGGCGGGCAATCCGCTGATGGACGAGAGCCGGCGCGCCTTCTACGAGTATCACGCGGCGCTGATGGAGCCGTGGGACGGCCCGGCGGCGGTGTGCTTCTCGGATGGCCGCCAGATCGGCGCCACGCTCGACCGCAACGGCCTGCGTCCGGCGCGCTATCTGGTTACCGACGACGACAAGGTGATCCTGGCCTCGGAAATGGGCGTGCTGCCGATTCCCGAGTCGCGGATCGTCAAGAAGTGGCGCCTGCAGCCGGGCAAGATGCTGCTGATCGACCTCGAAGAAGGCCGCTTCATCGACGACGCCGAGATCAAGGCGGCGCTGGCCGAGGCCAAGCCCTATCGCCAGTGGCTGGAGCAGTCGCAGATCGTCCTCGAAGACCTGTCCTTCGACGGTGCGCCCAGCCCGACCCCGGCGGCCGAGCTGCTGCAGCGCCAGCAGGCGTTCGGCTATACCCAGGAAGACCTCAAGTTCCTGATGCAGCCGATGGCCACCACCGGCCAGGAGGCGGTGGGCTCGATGGGCACCGACACGCCGCTGGCGGTGCTGTCGAACCGGCCCAAGCCGCTGTTCAACTACTTCAAGCAGTGCTTCGCCCAGGTCACCAATCCGCCGATCGATTCGATCCGCGAGGAATCGGTGATGAGCCTGGTGTCGCTGATCGGCCCGCGGCCCAACCTGCTCGGCCTCGAACACGGGGCGGTGGGCAAGCGGCTGGAGGTCAAGCAGCCGATCCTCACCAACGAGGACCTGGGCAAGATCCGCGACATCGAGAACCTGCCCGGTTCCGGCTTCCGCTCCTGCACCCTGGCGATGAAGTGGCCGGCCAAGGACGGCGCCGCCGGCATGGCTCCGGCGCTGGAGGCTCTGTGCGCCGAGGCCGAGGCCAAGGTGGGCGAGGGCTTCAACATCCTCATCCTTTCCGACCGCGGCGTGTCGGCCGAACTGGTGCCGATCCCCTCGCTGCTGGCGGTGTCGGCGGTGCATCATCACCTGATCCGCCTCGGTCTGCGCACCCGGGTCGGCCTGGTGGTCGAGACCGGCGAGGCCCGCGAGGTGCACCACATGTGCTGCCTGGCCGGCTACGGCGCCGAGGCGATCAACCCCTTCCTCGCCTTCGAGACCCTGGAATCGATGCGCTCGACCCTCCCCGAGGAGCTGTCGGCGGCCGAGATCCAGAAGCGCTTCATCAAGGGCATGGACAAGGCCATCCTCAAGGTGATGGCCAAGATGGGCATTTCCACCTACCAGTCCTATTGCGGCGCGCAGATCTTCGATGCCGTCGGTCTGGCCCAGGAGTTCGTCGACCGCTACTTCAACGGCACCGCCAGCCGCATCGGCGGCGTCGGCCTGGCCGAGGTTGCCGACGAGGCGATGCGCCGTCACCAGATCGCCTTCGGCGACAAGGTGATCTACCGCTCGAATCTGGAGGCCGGCGGCGAGTATGCCCTGCGCCTGCGTGGCGAAGAGCACGCCTGGACCTCGGATTCCATCGCCGCCATCCAGCACGCGGTGCGCGGCAACTCGTATGAGCGCTTCAAGGACTTCTCGCGCCAGATCGACGACCAGAGCCGCCGCCTGCTGACGCTGCGCGGCCTGTTCGAGATCAAGACCGGCGGCAACGGCATTCCCATCGAGGAGGTCGAGCCGGCCAAGGACATCGTCAAGCGCTTCGCCACCGGGGCGATGAGCTTCGGCTCGATTTCGTGGGAAGCCCACACCACCCTGGCGGTGGCGATGAACCGCATCGGCGGCAAGTCCAACACCGGCGAGGGCGGCGAGCTGTCCGAGCGCTTCACGCCGATGGCCAATGGCGACTCGATGCGCTCGGCGACCAAGCAGGTGGCCTCGGGCCGCTTCGGCGTCACCGCCGAGTATCTGGTCAATGCCAGCGACATCCAGATCAAGATGGCCCAGGGCGCCAAGCCCGGCGAGGGCGGCCAGCTGCCCGGCCATAAGGTCGATGCCAACATCGCCAAGGTGCGTCACTCGACTCCCGGCGTCGGCCTGATCAGCCCGCCGCCGCATCACGACATCTACTCGATCGAGGATCTGGCCCAGCTGATCTTCGACCTGAAGAACGTCAACACCGCGGCGCGCATTTCCGTCAAGCTGGTCTCCGAGATCGGCGTCGGCACCGTTGCCGCCGGCGTTTCCAAGGCCAAGGCCGATCACGTCACCATCTCCGGCTACGACGGCGGTACCGGCGCCAGCCCGCTGACCTCGATCAAGCATGCCGGTTCGCCGTGGGAGATCGGGCTCGCCGA
>JACRFY010000147.1 GCA_016212565.1 Magnetospirillum sp.
AATGCGGCATAGTATTTCATGGCTGTCCCCTCTGTTGCTTCGAGCCGCTTCGCGGACTCCGTATCCAACAACAGCTTGCGGGACAGCCACCTTGCTTGCCAGCCTCAGCGCCAGCCCCGATTACCCCATCTCTGTGGTTCATTTTCCGTTCCGGTTGAGCCTGCAACGTGATGGGTGGTGAGCATGGACCACCCGCGTCAGACCATCGTGCTTGGTAAAGCCGTATTTCCCCTACCCCACCGCCGCCAGGGCCGGGCCGGCGGTGCCGGCGGCTTTGACCAGTTCGGTGTAATAGCGCACCTTGCGCGCCGAATCCGAGGCCGGCATGCCGAAGTAATGGCCCTGGGCGTAGACGATGCCCAGCTCGGCCAGGGCTTGCAGGCTTTGGCTATCCTCGACCCGCTCGCCGATCGGGGTGACGTTGAGGTCCTTGCACAGGCCGCACAGCGCCTTGACCACCGCCTTGCCCTTGGCCTCGCGGGCCTCCTGCATCAGCGTGCCGCCGATCTTGATGTAGTCGATGGGCAAGGCGCGCAGCATGTCGAACGAGCTGCCGCCGCTGCCGAAGTCGTCCAGCGACACCCGCACGCCGAGGGCGCGGATGCGGGTCAGCAGCCGGCGGGCCTCGGCCATGTTGTAGATGCGGGCGGCGTCGGTGACCTCGATGATCAGGCGCTTGAGCAGCGGCCGGTTCTCGTCGAACAGGCGGAACAGCGCCTGATAGAAGCCGGGATTGCCCAGGGAATGACCCGAGACGTTGATCGAGATGTGCGCCAGCGGCGAGATCTCCTTCGAATCGCGCATCAGCGCCAGCACCTTGCGGGTGGTGGCGACGTCGAACTCGCCGATGATGCCGGCGTCGGTGGCGAAGGGGATGATCTGCGCCGGGGTGAACAGGCCGCCCGCTTCGTTGACGAAACGGCCGAAGGTCTCGTACTTCAGCACCGTGCCGGTGCGCAGGTTGACGATCGGCTGGAAGACGAAGGTCAGGCGGTCGCCCTTGACCAGCTTGCGGAAGTTGCGCACCCGCACCAGCGTGTCTTCGACCGCCACCCGGGCGCCCTCGGCCAGCGAGCGGATGGCGAAGGTGCCGCTGTCCTTGGCGAAACCGGAGACGATGTAGTCCAGCGCCTTGCCGATGTCGTCGTCGTCGAGGGTCGAATCCTCCATGTCCAGGCTGGCGACGCGCATCGACAGTCCGCCGCCCGGCACCATCCGCGCCACCACGTCGCGGACCCGCGCCCGCACCGCCGCCGACGAGGTGTCCGGCCCGTGCACCAGCCCGAACGACCGCTCCGACAGCCGCCCGGCCGACGAGCCCTTCACCGAGCACTCCTCCAGCGCCGCCAGCAAGGTCGACAGCAGACTGGCGGCAAAGGCCGGCTCGGCACCCTCCAGCGGGGTGCCGGAGAAATTCAGCAAGGTCATGGTCACGTCCTGACCGACCCGGTTGGCCTCGTTGAGGCGCTGGCGCACCATGTCGACGAACTGGCCCTTGGAATCGGCGGCGCCGCTCTCGCCGGCCTCGTCGGCCACCGCCATCGGCGGAATCCGCGACAGCGCCAGATGCATGGTGGCGGGGAATTGCGGCAGGCGGATGCCGGCCATGCGGATCCGCGTCACCGCTCCGCTCGCTCCGCTCATCGCCAGCGGGGTGTGATCGAGGCGGCCGGTGTTGCGCAGGCGCAGCAGCGCGTCCTGGAAACGCTGGCGGTCGCGCGGATAGATGAACTCGGAGAGCGAACGGCCGTGCAGGTCGCCGTCCTTGATCCCGTACAGACCCTCTCCGGCGCCGGTGGAGAAGACGACGACGCCCATGCTGTCGACCTCGACCAGGAGATCGGCGCCGGCAAAGGCGAAGGCAATGAACTTGTCGCGCTGTTCGCGCAGCTTCTCTGCGAGGCTAGCACCGTCCGGCATCTCGCCCCCCATCGGTCCCCGGGTGAGAATAACGATTCTATTTTTAGATTAAACTTTTGTTAACCTGTGCGCAAGCGGAAATCACACTTTGGTCGGAGGTCCCCTCACCTTCCGGTTCTCGCATCTGCGCAAGCGGGCGGGCGCAGGCCTGTCCGATCGGGGGAAGTCGTTGCGTCCATTCCGCCCTGGCTCTATAGAAGAACGACGATGCGGCGGACTAGCTGCACAGAGACCAACGGGAGGGATACCGTCCATGCACAGCATTGCCAAATGGGCAGCGGCAGCGGCCGTCGCCGCAGCATTGACCGGCGGAACGGCCCAGGCGGCCGAGCCGATCCGGATCGGCGCCTTCCTGTCCGTCACCGGCGGCGCCGCCTTCCTCGGCGAGCCGGAGAAGAAGACCCTCGAAATGTATGTCGAGCGCCTCAACGCCAAGGGCGTGCTGGGACGCAAGATCGAGCTGGTGGTCTATGACGACGCCGGTGCCGCCGACAAGGCCGCCGGGTTCGTCAAGCGCCTGCTGGAAAACGACAAGGTCGACCTGATCCTGGGCGGCTCGACCACCGCCACCACCATGGCCGCCGTGCCGCTGGTCGAGAAGGCCGAGGTGCCGTTCATCTCGTTCGCCGGCGGCATCAACATCGTCGAGCCGGTCAAGAAATGGGTGTTCAAGACCCCGCACACCGACCGCATGGCCGCCGACAAGGTGTTCGCCGACATGAAGAAGCGCGGCCTGACCAAGGTGGCGCTGATCTCCGAGGATGCCGGCTTCGGCAAGTCGGGCCACGACCAGTCGCTGCTGGTCGCCCCCGCCCACGGCATCGAGATCGTCGCCGACGTCACCTACTCGCCCAAGGATCCCGACGTCACCGCCCAGCTGACCAAGATCAAGGGCACCGCCGGGGTGCAGGCGATCTTCAACTTCGGCTTCGGCCAGGGTCCGGCGATCGTCACCAAGAACTACAAGCAGCTTGGCCTGACCCTGCCGCTCTATCAGAGCCATGGCGTCGCCTCGAAGGACTACATCAAGCTGTCGGGCGATGCCGCCGAGGGCGTGCGCCTGCCCGCCGCCGGCCTGGTGGTCGCCGCGCAACTGCCCGCCGCCGACCCGCAAAAGCCGGTGGTGACGATGTTCAAGGCCGATTACGAAGGCGCCTTCAAGTCCGAGGTCTCGACCTTTGCCGGCCACGCCTATGACGGCTTGCAGATCGCCCTGGCGGCGATCCAGCGCGTCGGCGCGACCGACAAGGCCAGGGTCCGCGACGAGATCGAGAAGACCTCGGGCTATGTCGGCACCGGCGGCCTGGTGTCGATGAGCGCCACCGACCACATGGGCCTGTCCCCGGCCGCCTTCCACATGGTCGAGATCCGCAAGGGCGACTGGGTGCTGTCGGATTAACGCTTGGTGTTCTGCCGTCATTCCCGCGCAAGCGGGACTCCATGGGGCCGTCTGTTCCGGCGG
>JACRFY010000159.1 GCA_016212565.1 Magnetospirillum sp.
CGCAGATGGCCTTGCGCAGCTCCAGGGTGCCGGCCGGGGCGGTGTACTTGGTCTGGCCGCCGTCGATGGCCTTCTTGGCCGCCGCCTTGATGTTGTCGGGGGTGTCGAAGTCCGGCTCACCGGCGCCCAGGCCGATGACGTCGCGCCCGGCGGCCTTCAGCTCGGCCGCCTTCTGGGTGACGGCGATGGTCGGCGAGGGCTTGATGGCCGAAAGCCTGTCTGCGATGAACGGCATGCTGGTCCCCATGGATGGAGCGATTTCACGGCTCGCGAAGGTACTTGCGCCGGCGCCGGGTGGCAAGGGGATTGCGGCCCGAGGTTCTCGCCAAGAGCGGCGAAGACGTCTATCATCGGACAAAGATATTCAGCCCCCTGGAAACGCGATGCGCCCCGTTCTCCTGCTCTTCCTGGCGATCGAGGTGCTGGTCGCGGCGTTTCTGCATTCGACCCGCGTCGACAAGGAGCAGCAGCACTTCGCGCAATACACCGCGGTGCTGGAAACGGCCTACGCCTCCAGCGTCCAGATGTACCGGCTGGCGATGGAGCTGACCTTCCTCGACATCGTCCGCCGCCCCGAGGTCCTCGCGATTTTCGCCCCCGCGGCCCAGGCCGGGGACGCGGAGCAGGCGGTGCTGCGCGGCCGCCTCTACCGCACGCTCTATCCGTTATATACGGAGCTGCGCGGGCGCGACCTGCGCCAATTGCACTTCCACCTGCCCGACGGACGCAGCTTCCTGCGCTTCCATCAGCCCGACCGCTTCGGCGACCCGCTGTTCGACGTCCGCCCCTCGGTGAAGATCGCCAACACCGAGCTGCACTCGGTCCAGGGCTTCGAGACCGGCCGGGTCGCCTCGGGCTTTCGCTACGTCCATCCGGTCTTCAATGGCGACACCCATATCGGCTCGCTGGAGACCAGCGTCACCTTCAAAGCCATCCGCGCCGCCATGGCCGCCCTCGACCCGTCGCGCGAGTACGCCTTCGTCATCCACAACGTCGCCCTGCTCGATACCTTCTTCCGCGGCCAGGAACAACTGTACGGCCCGGCGGCCATCCATCCCGCCTATTCGGTCGAGGACCCCAGCCTGGCCCTGCCCGACAGCCCGCCACCGCCCTCGCCGGTGGTGGCGCAGCTCGATGCCGCACTGCGCGGCGACGCCCGGATCCAGCGCCGCATCGGCCTGGCCGAGCGCTTCACCACCAAGGCCGAGGTGGCCGGCCGCAGCTATGCGGTCTCGTTCCTGCCCATCAACGACGTCGGCGGCCGTCACGCCGGCTATGTCATTTCCTATGTCGAGGCCCCCTTCGCCGCCCTGGCCGCCCGGGAGTTCTACCTTTCCCTGGGCGTCGCCACCCTGCTGCTGGCCGGCGCCTATCTGCTGTTCCTGCGCCTGCAGAAAAGCCGCAATGCGCTGGAACGCGAACAGCGCAACCTCCGGGCGGTCACCGACACCATGGCCGACGGCCTGTTCGTGATGGACCAGCGCGGCCTGATCACCCTGGCCAACCCCGCCGCCTGCCGCCTGCTCGGCTACACCCAGGCCGAGATGATCGCGCGGCAGGCGCACGGGTTGTTCCACACCCATTCGGTCAACGATCACGTTCCCATCGAGGAGTGTCCGATCTTCAGCGCCGTCAGCCAGGGGCGCCCGTTCCACGGCGAAGAATATTTCAGCGACAAGCAGGGCCGCATCATCCCCATGGAGGTGGCCAGCACGCCGTTGCTCGACGACGGCCGCCTGATCGGTTCGGTCAACGCCTTCCGCGACATCACCGCCCGCAAGGAGGCCGAGACGGCCCTGATCAACGCCAAACAAGCGGCGGAGACGGCCAATCGCGCCAAGTCGGACTTCCTCGCCACCATGAGCCACGAAATCCGCACGCCGATGAACGGCATCATCGGCATGACCGGGCTGCTGCTGGATACCGCCCTGACCGAAGAGCAGGCGCGCTATGCCAACACCGTGCGGATATCGGCCGAATCGTTGCTCACCATCATCAACGACATCCTCGATTTTTCGAAGATGGAGGCCGGCAAGCTGGAGTTCGAGGATACCCCCTTCGAGGTCGGGCCGCTGGTCGAAGGCGTCGCCGATCTGCTGGCCCCGCGCGCCGTGGCCCGCAACATCACTCTTCGCCACCGCGTGCCCCCCGAGGCGGCGGGGATTTTCGTCGGCGACGGCGGCCGGTTGCGGCAGGTGTTGTTGAATCTGGCCGGCAATGCGGTCAAGTTCACCGAGGCCGGCCATGTGGCGATGACCGTCAACGTCCATTCTCGCGCCGAGGGTCAGGCGCGGCTGTGCTTCATCGTCGAGGACACCGGGATCGGCATCCCCGACGAGGCCCGCGACCTGTTGTTCGACCGTTTCACCCAGGCCGATTCCTCGACCGCACGACGGTTCGGCGGCAGCGGACTGGGCCTGGCGATCTCCAAGCGCATCGTCGAGGCGATGGGCGGCGAGATCGGCTTCGACAGCGTCGCCAACGGCGGCAGCACGTTCTGGTTTTCCGTTCCGCTCAGGGAGGGCGAGTTGATGAGCGACGCCGTGGCCGAAGGCAATCCGCTGGCCGGACTCCGGGTCCTGGTCGTCGACGACGACACCACCAACATCGAGGTGTTCAGCCACCAGTTGACCCGGTGGGGCGCCGAGGTGGGAACCGCCGGCAATGCCGTCGCCGGGCTGACCCAGGTGCGCAATGCCCTCGCCGCCGGACAGCCCTATGCGGTCGCCATCCTCGATCAACAGATGCCGGGCATGAGCGGCATGGATCTGGCCGCCATCCTGCGCGCCGATCCGGCCCTGGCGTCAATCCGGCTGATTCTCACGCCGTCGAGCCCCGACGCGGCGCTGGCCGAGGCGGCGGGGCGGCTGGCCATCGACGCCGTGCTGCCCAAGCCGGTGCGTCAGACCGAGTTGCTCGACCGGCTGATAGCACGGGGTCCGGGCGACGGCCCCGCCGCGCCGACGACCGAAACCGGCCCCGACATCGCCCTGCGCATCCTGGTCGCCGAGGACAACGCCATCAATCAGCAGGTCGCGGTCGGCCTGCTGTCGAAGCTCGGCCATCGCGCCGACGTCGCCAACGACGGCGCCGAGGCCATCGTGCTGGTCGAGAAGGGCGACTACGACCTGGTGCTGATGGACATCCAGATGCCCAACGTCGACGGCCTGACCGCCACCCGGACCATCCGCGCCCTGCCGGGGCCGCGGCATGCGGTGCCGATCATCGCCATGACCGCCAACGCCATGGCCGGCGACCGCGAGGAATGCCTGGCGGCGGGCATGGACGACTACATCGCCAAGCCCATCGACCGCCACCGGCTGTCCACCCTGTTGAGCCGCTGGCTCGGCCGCCTCGCCGAAGGCCGCGCCCACCGCGCCGCCGCGCCGGACCCGGCACCGTCGCCGGCACGCGACCGGCCGCCGCTGATCGCCCGCGTGGCCGCCGACGACCTCAAGGACGCGCTGGGCGACGACGCCTACGCGGCGCTGATGGCCACCTTCGCCGCCGGCCTGCCCGACCGCCGCAGCGATCTCGACGCGGCGCTGTCCGGCGGCAACCTGCCCGCCGCCGCCAAGATGGCCCATGCGTTGAAGGGGAGCGCCCTCAACCTCGGCCTGATCCGCCTCGGCCAGGCGATGAGTGCGCTGGAACAGGCGTGCAAGACCGACCCGGCGGCGGTGCCGGCGGCGCGCTCGGAGGGCAATGCGGCGCTGGGCGCGACGCTGGACATGTTGGGAGCGGGCGGCTGAGACGCCACCCGATGCCGTCATGACCGGGGCAAGCCCGGCCATGACGGCGTAAACCGAACGAGCGCCAAAGCGTGATGCCCAAACTGTGCATCACGCTTTCGTCCTTATGGGTTTGCCCTCGCCGGGCGCGGCACAGTTAAGGTGCGGCGCTCTAGTTGTTCTTGGCGCCCTGTTTGATCCACTTGCGGATCAGGTCGCGGTCGCACTGCGACAGCTTCTTGCGCCCGTGGGGCATTTGCAGCGACTTGTCGGCGCGGCCGTCGATCAGCACCATCAGGTTGCTGGTCAACGGGTCGCCGGCCACCACCATGGCGCCGTGCTTGGTGCCCTTCATCAGGCCATCGTACCCGGTGAGGTCGAGGCCGCTCTTGGCGGTGCCTTCGGCGCCCGGCACGTGGCAGGCCTGACAGCGGGTCTGCAGGATCGGGAAGACGTCCTCGGCGAAGCTCACGGGTTCTTCCTTCGCCAGGGCCGGGGACACGGCAACAACGGCGAAAGCAAAGCCGGCAAGGGCGCGGATCATGATCATCGGTAACATTCCCCTGTCTATAAGCATTCCCTTATTATGCAGCACCGGGATCGGCTTGACCAGCCTCGAGGCCAACGAAGGGGCTCCCCTTGGCCGGCGCTTCGTGCTTTATTGGCGGCCTTCCGGGGTCCCGAGGCCATTATACGCATGACCAACCTTAACACCTACCGTTCCGGTCCCGACGAACGCGGTCATTTTGGAATTTTCGGCGGCCGGTATGTCGCCGAGACGCTGATGCCGTTGATTCTCCAGGTCGAGGCCGCCTATGCCGCGGCCAAGGCGGACCCGGAGTTCCAGGGGGAATTCCGCTCCCTGCTCCAGCATTACGTCGGCCGGCCCAACCCGCTGACCTTCGCCCGGCGGCTGACCGCGGCGTGGGGCGGGGCCAAGGTGTACCTCAAGCGCGAGGACCTCAACCACACCGGCGCCCACAAGATCAACAACTGCATCGGCCAGATCCTGCTGGCGCGGCGCATGGGCAAGAAGCGCATCATCGCCGAAACCGGCGCCGGCCAGCATGGCGTCGCCACCGCCACGGTGTGCGCGCTGTTCGGCATGGAATGCTGCATCTACATGGGCGCCACCGACATCGTCCGTCAGGCGCCCAACGTCTATCGCATGAAGCTGCTCGGCGCCGGGGTCCGCCCGGTGACCAGCGGCGCCGCCACCCTCAAGGATGCGATGAACGACGCGCTGCGCGACTGGGTCAGCAACGTCGACGACACCTATTACCTGATCGGCACCGTCGCCGGCCCCCATCCCTATCCGGCGATGGTCCGCGACTTCCAGTGCGTGATCGGCGAGGAGGTCCGCACCCAGATCCTCGCCCAGGAAGGACGGCTGCCCGACAGCCTGGTCGCCTGTATCGGCGGCGGTTCCAATGCCATGGGCCTGTTCCATCCCTTCCTCGACGAGGCCGGGGTGCGCATCATCGGCGTCGAGGCGGCCGGCTACGGCCTGGACACCGGCCGGCATGCCGCCAGCCTGACCGGTGGCCGGCCCGGGGTGCTGCACGGCAACCGCACCTACCTGCTCCAGGACGACGACGGCCAGATCACCGAGGCCCATTCGATCTCCGCCGGCCTCGACTATCCCGGCATCGGCCCCGAGCATTCGTGGCTGCACGACAGCGGCCGCGTCGAATACGTCTCGGTCACCGACGACGAGGCGCTGGCCGCCTTCCAGCAATGCACCCGCGCCGAGGGCATCATTCCCGCCCTCGAATCCAGCCATGCCCTGGCCCACGCGGCCAAGATCGCCGGCGGACTGCCGCCCGAGCACCTGATGGTCGTCAACCTGTCGGGCCGCGGCGACAAGGACGTCAATACCGTGGCCAAGGCGCTCGGCGACGAGCATTTCGGAGGGCTGGTGTGATGAGCCGCATTCCCGCCCGCTTTGCCCAGTGCCAGGCCGAGAAGCGCGCCGCCCTGGTCGCCTATGTGATGGCCGGCGACCCCGACCGCGCCGCATCCCAGGCGGTGCTCGACGGCCTGCCCGCCGCCGGCGCCGACATCATCGAACTCGGCATGCCGTTCACCGATCCGATGGCCGATGGCCCGGCGATCCAGCTGGCGGCGCAACGGGCGCTGAAGGCCGGCGGCTCGCTACGCCGAACGCTGGAGATGGCCAAGGCCTTCCGCGCCCATGACGAGGCGACGCCGATCGTGGTGATGGGCTACTACAACCCCATCTACGCCTGGGGGCCGGAGCGCTTCTGCGCCGCCGCCGCCGCGGCGGGGGTCGACGGGCTGATCATCGTCGACCTGCCGCCGGAAGAGGCCGACGAACTGGTACCGTTCGCGCGCGCCAACGGCATCGACTTCATCGTCCTGACCACGCCCACCAGCGACGACGCGCGGCTGCCGGTGGTGCTGGCGAACGCCTCGGGCTTCGTCTACTACGTCTCCATCGCCGGGGTGACCGGCACCCGCTCGGCCTCGCAGACCGCCATCGACGAGGCGGTGGCGCGGCTCAGGCGCCACACCGCCCTGCCGGTGTGCGTCGGCTTCGGCATCAAGACCCCCGCGCAGGCGGCCGCGGTGGCCAAGGTCGCCGACGGCGCCGTGGTCGGCTCGGCGATCGTCGCCACCCTGGTCGAATCCGGCCCGAACGAAGCGCTGGCCCTGGTCCAGGCGCTGGCGGACGGGGTGCGGGGGGCGAGGACGTGAGGGGTTTTTGACACAGATGAACACGGATGAACGCAGATGGTCGCTCTTGTTTCCGTCATTCCCGCGGAAGCGGGAATCCATGCGTCAGCGAAACTGCCCTCTGTTTCAAGGCATTGCTGCGTCACCGTGGATCCCCGCCTTCGCGGGGATGACGGAGAATTGATGGCCACCACATGTCTTGACCTTTCCTCCTAGGAAGGACCGTTATCGATGAACTGGCTGACCAACTACGTCCGCCCCAAGCTTCAGGCCCTGGTCGCGCCCAAGGAGGTGCCGGACAACCTGTGGCACAAGTGCCCGTCCTGCGGTCACATGATCTTCCACCGCGACCTCGACAAGGCGCTGCGGGTGTGCCAGCACTGCGGCCACCACATGCGCCTGCCGGTCAAGCGGCGCCTGGAGATGCTGTTCGACGACGGGGCCTATACCCGCATCGAGCTGCCCAAGGCGGTCGAGGACCCGCTCAAGTTCCGCGACCAGAAGCGCTACACCGACCGCCTCAAGGAGACCCGGGCCAGGACCGGCGAACACGACGCGATCATCGTCGCCCACGGCAAGATGGGCGGCATGGGCGTGGTGGTCGCCGCCTTCAACTTCGATTTCCAGGGCGGCTCGATGGGCATGGCGGTGGGCGAGGGCCTGGTCGCCGCCGCCGAGCTGGCGGTGCTCCAGGACGCGCCGCTGATCGCCATCCCCGCCTCGGGCGGGGCGCGCATGCAGGAAGGCATCCTGTCGCTGATGCAGATGGCCCGCACCACGGTGGCGGTCGACCGCGTCAAGGAGAAGCGGTTGCCCTACATCGTGCTGCTCAGCGACCCCACCACCGGCGGCGTCTCGGCCAGCTTCGCCATGCTCGGCGACGTGGCCATCGCCGAGCCGGGCGCGGTGATCGGCTTCGCCGGGGCGCGGGTGATCGAATCGACCATCCGCGAGAAGCTGCCCGACGGCTTCCAGAAGGCCGAGTATCTGCTCGACAAGGGGATGATCGACATGGTGGTGCATCGCCGCGAGCTGCGGGCCACCCTGGTGCGGGTGATCTCGCTGCTGCGCAACCGTGCCCCGGCCGGCGAATTGCTGGTCCTGCCGCGCGAGATGAACCCGGAGGACGCGGCGCGCAGCGTCTGAGCCGCCCACCGAAGCTGTCGACCCGCGAGATATGAAATGGGGCGGCTTCAGCGCCCATTGAGGGCGCGGCCAAGCGAGCGGAGCGAGCGCCCGGCGAGGGCTATTTATTTCTAGGAAGCAGGCCATGATCGACGCCGTTCTCGACCGCCTGACCCGGTTGCATCCCAAGGTCATCGACCTGTCGCTGCACCGGGTGCTGGAGCTGCTCGACAAGCTCGGCCACCCGCAGACCCGTCTGCCGCCGGTGGTTCACGTCGCCGGCACCAACGGCAAGGGCTCGACGGTGGCGACGCTGCGGGCGCTGGTCGAGGCGGCGGGGCTGACCGCCCACGTCTACACCTCGCCGCATCTGGTCCGCTTTGCCGAGCGCATCCGCTTCGCCGGCCAATTGCCCGACGACCCGGCGCTGCTGGCGCTGCTGGAGGAGGTCGAGGCGGTCAATGCCGGCGCGCCGATCACCTTCTTCGAGGTCACCACCGCCGCCGCCTTCCTCGCCTTTTCGCGGACATCGGCCGACCTGACCATTCTCGAAACCGGGCTGGGCGGGCGGCTGGACGCCACCAACGTGGTCGAGCGGCCGGCGCTGACCGTGATCACCCCCATCGCCATGGATCACCAGCAGTTCCTCGGCGAGCGCATCGAAGCCATCGCCGCCGAGAAGGCGGGGATCATGAAGCGCGGCATCGCCTGCGTGGTCGCCGATCAGGGCCGCAAGGTCGACAAGGTGCTGGAAGCCCGCTCGGGCGAGATGGGCGTGCCGCTGCTGAAAGAGGGCACCGACTTCTTCACCCGCCTCGCCCCCGACGGCAGCCTGGTCTACAAGGGCAAGACGGTCGAGTGGGTTCTGCCGCCGCCCAACCTGGCCGGCGCCTTCCAGACCCGCAATGCCGGCCTCGCTTTGGCCTGCGTCGAGCGCCTGACCCGCCAGGAGAAGCCGCCGGTGCTGCCGGAAATCCCCGCCGCCGCCCTGGCGCACGGCATCGCCGCCATCGATTGGCCGGCGCGGTTGCAGCCCCTGCGCCGCGGCCCGCTGGTCGCGCTGTTGCCGCCCGGCTGGGAGCTGTGGCTGGACGGCGGCCACAACCCGCATGCCGCCGAGGCCCTGGCCCGCCATGCCCGCTCGTGGCGCGACAAGCCGCTGCTGGGGGTGGTCGGCATGCTGGCGCGCAAGGACGTCGACGGCTTCATGGCCGCGCTGGCGACCCGCTTCCACACCCTGCGCACCGTCGCCGTCCCCGGCGACGCCACCACGCTGCCGGCCGCCGACGTGGCGGAGGCGGCGAAGCGCCACTACGCCATGGACGCCGCCGCCGCCGACTCGGTGGCCGCCGCCATCGCCGATCTGATCGCCCGCACCCCCGTCCCGGCGGCCCGCATCCTGATCTGCGGCTCGCTGCATCTGGCCGGGACGGTGTTGCAGGAGAACGGGTGACTAGAGCATCGAGCGCCAAATATGGCGCACGATGCTCTCGTTTCATCTTTAACCCTCGCCGGGCGCGGGCGTCCGCCCGCTCGGCCGCTCGCTCAATGCTCGCAAGAGCGCCGTGCCTCGGATTTGAGGCTCGGCGCTCTACCCCAGTTTGACCGCGGTGCCGTTGGCGACGACCATCAGCATCGACTTGCCGATCGCCTCGTAATCGAGGTCGATGCCCACCACCGCATCGGCGCCCAGGGCGCGGGCGCGCTTGCTCAGGTCCTCGAGGGCGCCCTGCTTGGCGTCCTGGAGCAGCGTCTCGTACGACGAGGCGCGGCCGCCGATGACGTCGCGGATGGAGGCGAACAGGTCGCGGAAGACGTTCGCCCCCATGACCGCGTCGCCGGAAACGATGCCGAGATAGGCGACGATCGACTTGCCGTCGACGCCGTCGGTGGTGGTGAGAATCATCGGGGCCCCTCCCTGGTGTGGAACGAGCGCCGATGATAGCCCGCCGCCGCCATCAATGCACGCTGTAGGGCTCCAGATCGTGCTGCAACACGGCGGCGAAGGCCAGCTCGCGGCTGGGCGCCAGACCGAGTTGGCTGCCGTCGGCGGCATGGATGACCCAGATCACCTCGTCGTTGACCACTTCGCGCTTGACGAATGCCACCTCGGGCAGTCCCCAGCCGGCGAAATCGGCCGCGCTCATGGCGGCGAGCGATGCGGTCGGCCTGTTGGTGTCGCTGTTCATGGCTCGCCTCCCTTGGCTGCGACCTCGAGCGAACGCGTCCCGCCACGCCCGGCGGCAGCGCCCTGGATGGGAATGGTGCGGACCCGCGGCTCGGGCGTCGGGCGCACCAGATCGACGTGGAGCAGACCGTTGTCGAGCGTCGCGCCGCTGACCTCGATGCCCTCGGCCAGGACGAAGCTGCGCTGGAACTGACGGGCGGCGATCCCGCGATGCAGGAACACCCGGCCCTCGCCATCCTCGCCCTGACGGCCGCGGACCACCAGTTGGTTGTCCTCCAGCGCCACCGTCAGGTCGTCCATCGAAAACCCGGCCACCGCCAGGGTGATGCGCAGGCCGGCATCGCCCACCTGCTCGATGTTGTAGGGCGGATAGCCCTCGGCCGAATGCTTGGAAATGCGGTCGAGAACCCGTTCGAAGTGGTCGAAGCCCAGCAGCAGCGGGCTGTTGAATACGGACAGGCGAGTCATGGTCGTCGCGTCCTCCTCGTCCGAGAGCGAGAAACGTCACGGGCCCGATCATCGGCACCCTGTTCATATTTTGGATGATGGACGGGCGACGTCAAGTCGCGGAATGAGACTCGTTCGCTGACGCCGCTTCCCCCGCCGCTGCGGCCCGCCTATAATCGGCCCACCGTCGCATCTCCCCAGCCATGAGCCCCCCGACATGATCGCGTTGTCTCCGCCCGTCTTGCCGTCCCGGCTGCGGCGGCCGCCGTGGTGGTTGGTGGCGATGGTAGCCGTCCTGCTGGCCCTGCCGAGCTGGTATCTGATCGGCGCGCTGGTCCGTCATTCGGTCGACGACGATCTGGCCTTCGAGCCCGGCCGGGTCGAGCCGGGGCAAAGCCGGGCGCTGGCGTTGGCCGAGGCCCTGATCCATCGCGAGGTCGACGTCCACAAGTGGGTGGCCAACGATCCGTTCTTTCAGCCGTCGTTCATCCTCGACAACATGCCCAACTTCCAGATGGGCGTCCTTGGCGCCGTCGCCCGCGTCACCGAGGCGATCGCCGACCGCGACCCCGAATTGGCGCGGGCCGCCGGGCTGCTGAAGTATCCGGGATGGATCTGGAAACTCGATCCGCGCGCCAGCTGGGCCCCCACCGCCTCGGCCGAAAAGCAGTATCGCAATGCCGGCCGCGCCTTCGCCCGCATCAACCAGCGCATGGCCGCCGGCGAGACGGTGCTGCCGCGCGACGCCGCCACGCTGGCCGCCGTGCTGGGGGCGCTCTCCGCCGACCTCGCCACCACCGTCGCCGAGATCGAGGCCCACGCCATCGACGACGAGGCCTCGGCCTTCGACGGTCAGGCCGACGACGTGTTCTATGCCGCCAAGGGCCGGGCCTATGGCTATGCGCTGCTGCTGCGCGAATTGGGCTGGGACTTCTCGGGCCTGATCAGCCGCCGCGACCTGTCGGTGCGCTGGCGGCGGATGCTCGACGCCGTGGCGGCCGTCGCCCGGCTCGATCCGCTGCTGGTGATGAACGGCGCCCCCGACGGGCTGTTGCCCAACCATCTCGCCGCCCAGGGCTTCGAGATCGATCGCGCCCGCCGCCTGCTCGACGAGGTGGCCGCCGAGGTGGGCGAATAGCCCCTCTTGCACCGGCCGGGCGGCGGGGCGACATCGGCGGGCGTGCGTGCGCTCGTCCTGATCCTCTCGCTGTCGACCCTGCTCCTGGCCGCCCCGGCGGCGCCGGCCGAGGAACCGCTGGTGGCCGACCTGTCGCGGCACCTGGTGGCGATCACCACCGGCTTCGCCGGCACCGACCTGCTGCTGTTCGGGGCCATCGACGGCGACGGCGACGTGGTGGTGGTGGTGCGCGGCCCCTCGCGCGCCGAAACGGTGTGGCGCAAGGATCGGCAGTTCGGCATCTGGGTCAACGCCGGCAGCGCCAGGGCGGTGGGGGCGCCGTCGTTCTATCGCGTCGCCGCCAACCGGCCGCTGGCCGATTTCGCCCCGCCGGCGCTGCTGGAGCGGCACCAGATCGGCCTCGACCACCTGGCCATCGAGATCCGCGGCAACGACCGCGCCACCTCCGGCGCCACCTACCGCGAGGCGCTGATGCGGCTGAAGAAGGCGGCCGGACTCTATGGCGAGCGCACCGACGACATCGGCTTTCTCGGCCACCGGCTGTTTCGCACCGACGTCCACTTCCCCGCCAACGTGCCGGTCGGCACCTATCTGGTCGAGGTCTACCTGATCGCCAACGGCGAGGTGGTCAGCGCCCAGACCACTCCCTTGGTGGTATCGACCATCGGCATCGGTGCCGACATCGCCGAATTCGCCCACCGGCAATCGGCGCTCTACGGTATCATCGCCGTCCTTCTCGCCGCCGCCGCCGGATGGGCGGCCGCCGCGGTGCTGCGCAAGTAAGGGAGCCCATGAACGGATCCGACGCCCAATCCGCCCGCGGCCGGGTGTTCCTGGTGGTGGTGGACGAGACCGAGGAGATGCGGGCGGCGCTCCATTACGCCTGCACCCGCGCCCGACGCACCGGCGGCCGGGTGGCGTTGTTGCGCGTGGTCGAGCCGCTCGAATTCCAGCACTTCGCCACCATCGGCAACCTGATGCAGGCCGAAGCGCGCCAGGATGCGGAAGAGCTGTTGAGCCGCGTCGCCGCCCAGGTCAATGCCGTGTCCGGCCAGTTGCCGGTGCTCTATGTCCGCGAGGGCGACCCGCGCGACGAGCTGCTGCGCCTGATCGCCGAGGAACCGTCGATCTCGATCCTGGTCCTGGCCGCAGACACCGGGCCGGGCGGGCCGGGACCGCTGGTCAGCGCCCTGACCGGGCGGGCGGCCGGACGGCTGCGCATCCCGCTGACCATCGTGCCCGGGGGCTTGAGCGACGCGGAAATCGACGCGATCGCGTGAGGACGATGGCGCCCGCAAGCGGGAGCCATCGTCCTTATACCGGCGGCATGAATGTTCCAGTCATGCCGCGCGGGTTTCGCTCAAGCGCCGCGCCGGCTTAACCAACGGCCGATGACTCAACCTCATCGGCCGTTGGTATTACGCCGCCGCCAGCACCACCACCATGTTGGCGCCCCACAGCGGCGGCGGGTCGGTCAGGATCCGGTTCAGCGCCCCGTGCAGCATGTCCTCGGCCAGCCGGCGCAGACGCCCGCCGCGCCGGGCGTCGAGGCGGGCCACGGTCTTCAACCCGGCCGCCAGGGCGACGTGTTGCAGGCTGCCGGGGCCGTAGGCCGCCTTGTGGGTGACGTCGTTGTACTGATACTGCAAGCCCCAAGGCGAGGCGGCGTTGGGCACCCGCAGCACGATGCGGCCGTCGGGTTTGAGCTTGGACGTCAGCTCCACCAGCAGGCGGCGGCCCTCGATGGGATCGAAGTGCTCGAAGACATCGAACAGGGCGATGCGGTCGAAGCGCTTCGTGGTGGCGGCCAGGGTTTCCCAGATATCGCCGATCACCACCTTCTCCGCCACCTCCGGCGGCATGTACGCCTTGACCTTGGCATCGCCATCGATGCCGAGAACATCCTGCACGCCCTTGGCCTGCAGATAGGCGAGGAACAGGCCGACGCCGCAACCGAGGTCGAGGATCGTGTGGTCGGTCCGCGCCTGCGCCGGGTCCCAGAACTGTTCGTCGAAGTTGCGGATGTGTTTGCGCACCACCTCGGCCCGCACATAGGTGCGATGCTCGCCGTAGACGCGGTAGAAATCCTCGAGCCGTTCGAAACCCATTCCCCCGGTTCTCCTAAAGGCGTTCCGCCAGCACGTGGGCGATGCGCTGGCCGGCACGGCCATCCCACAGTTCCGGTATCCGTCCGGCCTTGCCGCCGGAGGCCAGCACATCGCGGTAGGCCGCCATCACCACCGCGGCATCGGTGCCGACCACGGTGTTGGAGCCCTCGTCGACGGTGATCGGACGCTCGGTGTTCTCGCGCACCGTCAGGCAGGGGATGCCGAGCGCGGTGGTCTCTTCCTGCAAACCGCCGGAATCGGTGACCACCAGCCGGGCGCCTTGCATCAGGCCGAGCATTTCCAGATAGCCGACCGGTTCCATCACCGCGAAGCCGGGACCGCGCAGGCGTCCGATCAAGCCCGCCTCGTTCAGGCGGGCGCGGGTGCGGGGATGCAGCGGGCAGACCACCGGCGTCTCGGCCGCCATCGCCTCCAGGCAGCCGACCAGCCGGGCCAGCACCACGGGATCGTCGACGTTGGACGGGCGGTGCAGGGTGACCAGCACATAGCCGGCGGCGGCGACCCCGCTGCCGGCCCCACTGCCGGCCCCACTGCCGGCCAACGTCCGGGCGGCCGGCACCGCCCGCTCCAGATTGGCGCGCAAGGTGTCGATCATCACGTTGCCGACGAAGACGATCCTGGCCGGGTCGATGCCCTCGCGGCGCAGATTGGCCTCGGCGTGGCGTTCGGTGGTGAACAGGAGGTCGGAAATCTGGTCGGTGAGGACGCGGTTGATCTCTTCGGGCATGGCGCGGTCGAAGCTGCGCAGGCCGGCCTCGACATGGACGACGCGGATGCCCTTCTTCACCGCCACCAGGGCGCAGGCGATGGTCGAGTTGACGTCGCCGACCACCAGCACCGCATCGGGATCGATGCGGTCGAGCACCGGCTCGAAACGGCGCATGATCTCCCCGGTCTGCTGGGCGTGCGAGCCCGATCCGACGTCGAGATTGATTTCCGGCTGCGGCAGGCCGAGGTCGCGGAAAAAGCGGTCGTTCATGCCCTCGTCGTAGTGCTGCCCGGTATGAACCAGCGGCGCGGCCAGCCCCGCAGCCTTCAGCGCCGCGATGACCGGGCCGATCTTCATGAAATTGGGCCGCGCGCCCACGACACAGAGAACGGTTTTCACGTCAGCACCCACACTCAGGGTCTCTCGATCGCAATATATACATCGCGCCGGACATCGCGCCAAAGCGTCCCGGACCTCGGTCGGACATTTTAGACCGGGCGGCAGCGGCGGTCTTGCGGGCCTCGCCTAGAATTTCCGACACGCCACCAAATCCGCCGGCATGGCCCGCATGCGCAGAGACTGAGCCAGCGCATGCATCAGCGACTGATGGACATCCTCGATCACCCCGTAGTTGTCGGCCTCGACATGCAAGGCGACATCGGCCAACGCCGCGCTGCGTCCACCGGAGAACCCGGTCAGGGCAATGCTCGCCACGCCGTTATCCTTGGCCCATTGGATGGCGCGGACCACGTTCTCGGAATCGCCCGACGAGCTGATGGTGACCAGAACGTCGCCGGGCCGCGCCTGCAGGCGCAATTGCACGGCGAATACTTCGGCATAGGCAACGTCGTTGGCGATGGCGGTGACCACTTCGACGGTCGCCACCAGGCTTTGCACCCGCGGGCGCAGGCCGGTATCCGCCGACAGGCCGCGGCTGTGGTCGCAGACCAGATGATTGGCAATCGCCGCCGACCCGCCGTTGCCGCACGAAAACACCTGGGCGCCGCGGAGGTGGGCGTCGGCCAGCAGGCGCTCGGCCGCGGCGAGGCGCTCCCGCGACACCGACGCCAGCGCCCGCGTCACCTGCCCGGCATAGGCATCGAAGAACTCGGCACCGGAGGAAAACGGGCGTTCGGGAAAGGTCATGCGCGTCCTCGGACGAAGAAAGCCGTTGGCGGGGTGTTAGCAGAAGCGCCGGCCGCGGTCTACTTCACCGCCAGCAATCCGGCCAGAACCGCGGCGAGAACCCACGGCAGCCACGGCGGCAGCGCCGATTTGCGCCGCGTCGCCAGGATGTCCTTGACCGTCTCGGGATGCAGGCGCACGCCACCGTCGAGCAGCAGGGCACTGGCCTTCTCGGCCTGGGCGATCAGGCGCGGCAGCCGCTCCAGCGAGCCCAAGGCCCCGGAGGCCATCTCGCGCACCCGCGCCGTCGGCCCCAGGTTGTCGATCATCCAGCCTTCGATCAGCGGCCGCGCCAATTCCCACATATTCACCGCGGGATCGAGCCGGCGCCCGACGCCTTCGGCGACCAGCATGCTCTTTTGCAGCAGCAGCAGTTGCGGCTGGGTCTCCATGGCGAAGGTCTCGGTGACCTGGAACAACTGGCCGAGCAGGCGGGCGATGGAAATCTCGTGCAGCGGCCGGCCGAGGATCGGCTCGGCGATCGAGCGGCAGGCCTGGGTGAAGGCATCGACCGACTTGTCGGCCGGGACGTAGCCGGCCTCGAAATGAACCTCGGCCACCTTGCGATAATTGCCGGACAGGAAGCCGATCAGCATCTCGCCGAGGAAGCGCCGGGTGCGCTGGTCGACCCGGCCCATGATGCCGAAATCCACCGCCACCAGGTTGCCGTCGCCATCGACGAACAGGTTGCCGGGATGCATGTCGGCATGAAAGAAGCCGTCGCGGAACACCATGTTGAAGAACGACTCGGCCGCCTTCTGCAACACCGCATCGAGGTCGTGGCCGGCGGCGAGGATCGCTTCGCGCTCGTCGACCGGAATGCCGGCGACCCGTTCGAGGGTCATCACCCGCCGCCCGGTGCGGATCCAGTCGATCTCGGGGACGCGGAAGGTGTCGTCACCGCGGAAATTCTCCGCCAGCTCGGCCGCCGCCGCCGCCTCGAAGCGCAGGTCCATCTCCAGCGTCACCGAATCCTCGAAGGTGCGCACGCTTTCGACCATGCGCAGGCGCCGCAGCTTGGGCTGGGTCAGTTCCACCCACTCGGCCAGCCACATCAGCAGGTCGATGTCGCGCCGGAAGGCGGCATCGACGCCCGGACGCAGCACCTTGACCGCCACCTCGCGGCCCTCGCTGGTGACGGCGAAATGGACCTGGGCAATGGACGCGGCGGCGACCGGGACATCCTCGAACGAGGCATACAGCTCGTCCAACGGGCGGGCCAGTTCCTCGGCGATGATGCGCCGCGCCTCGATGGTGGGAAACGGCGCCAGCCGGTCCTGGAGGTCGGAGAGGTCGGCGGCCATCTGCTCGCCCAACAGGTCGGCGCGGGTCGACAGCGCCTGGCCGAGCTTGATGAAGGTCGGCCCCAGCTCCACCAACGCCAGCGACAGACGCTGGCCGGGCCGCCCTTTGGCCACCGGCGCCCGCCCCAGCCGTAGAATCCGCGACAGCGTGCCGGCCAAAGGCACGGGCGCCGCCGACAGAGCGTCATAGCGGGCCAGCACCCGGGCGATGGTGAACAGGCGAAGCAGGTTGCGGGTGGCGCGGATGATCACCTCGGCTAGATCCGCCAGCCGGAATGGATGGCGGCGATGCCGGCCGACAGGTTGCGCACCTCGGTGCGCTCGAACCCGGCGGCGGCGACCATCTCGCGCAATTCCTCCTGGGCGGGGAACTTGCGAATGCTCTCGACCAGATACTGGTAGGCCTCGCGCTTGCCGGTGACCTTGGCGCCGATCAGCGGCATCACGTTGAAGGAATAGGCGTCGTAAAGCTGGCGCAGGCCGGGAACGATCACCCGGCTGAACTCCAGGCACATGAAGCGCCCGCCCGGCTTCAGCACCCGATAGGCCTCGGCCAGCGCCTGCTGGGTGTGGGTGACGTTGCGCAGGCAGAAGGCGATGGTGTAGGCATCGACCGAGGAATCGGCCACCGGCAGGCGCTCGGCGTCGCCGCACACCCAGGCCAGACCGCCGACGATGCCGCGGTTGAGACCGCGGTCGCGGCCGACCGACAGCATTTCCTTGTTGATGTCGCAGACGATGGCCTTGCCGCCGCCGCGCTTGCGGAAGCCGAAGGCGATGTCGCCGGTGCCGCCGCCGACGTCGAGCAGGGTCATCGACGGCCGCGGATTGAGCCAGTCGAGGAACGAGGCCTTCCACAACCGATGAATGCCCATGCTCATCAGGTCGTTCATCAGGTCGTATTTGGGGGCCACCGCGTCGAAGACGTCGCGGACGAGGGCCGCCTTCTCCGCCTCGCGGACGGTCTGGAAGCCGAAATGGGTGGTGCCGGGCTGAGGCCGCTGATCGTCGTTGGTCATGGGGCGGCAAGATAGCGGATCACGCCTGCCTCGGCGAGGGGATATGCACGCCCACGCCCCGCCAATGCGCATCCCGCCCGCTCCCATCACAACCCGATGCATTTCGTTGCTGGAGACCGGGACCCGCTTTCGCTCATGATCGCGGGCAATCCGCAGGAACCGGAGGAACTGGCGTGACCATACCGCCGTTGCCATCGAATAGCGCTGCCGGCTGGGTGCGGGCGGTGCGCGTGGTCCTGGCCGGCGAGCCGGCCTGCTGGCATCGGGATTTCGGCCAGTTGGCCACCGGCGCCGATATCGCCATCCTGCGCGCCACGGCATCAGCCGAATTGTGGGCGGGGCTCGACGCCTTCCACCCCGACATCCTGGTGGTCGACGCCGCCATGCCCGGCGACGGCGGCGTGCCGCTGATTCGGGCGGTCAGGGATCGTCGCGGGCTGGGAATCGTCGCCATCACCGGCGACGACGCCGCCGAGCGGATCGAGGCATTGCGCAATGGGGCCGATTCCTGCCTGCGCCGACCGCTCGAAACGGCGGAGCTGGATGCCGCGATCCGCGCCCTGGCCCTGCGCATCCCCCGCGAGACGCGCGACATCTGGTGCTTCCATCAGGAACGGTGGGAAATCGCCGCGCCCGATGGCCGGGCGGTGGAGCTGTCGGCCGCCGATTACCGCTTCCTCGCCGCCCTGACCGCACAGCCGGGCGACGGCGTCTCCCTGGCGGCGTTGGCGCAATGGCTGGGCAAGGCCGAGGCCATCGAAGCCGGCAGCATTCACGCCCTGGTGTCGCGCCTGCGCCGCAAGGTGGTCGAAACCGCCGGCGTGCCGCTGCCGGTGCGGTCAGTACGCTCCCACGGCTACGTGTTTGCCGGCAAAGTGGCGGTCGTCGGCGACCGCTGAGGGCAGGTCGCGGTCGTCGGCGCCGATTTCGGCCACCGTCTCGACCACGCTCTGGCCATCGCGCAGAATGCCGAGGACGCTGAACAGGTCGTCGTGCTCGGCCAACGACAGCACATAGCGTCCGCGAATCGGGATACCCCAGCGAGTCTGGGCTTTCAATCGCCAAGCATCGGAGCACACCGTCTTCAAGCGGCGGGCCAGCTCCCGCTTCGAAATGTCCGTGCTGAGACGAACTTCCAGATCGAACATTTTGTCACTCCTCGGTCCATCGGTCCCCCCATTCGCCCGGCGGCGCGTCCCGGAATAGGATCCTCGCCGGGATTCCCCACCTCAAGAAACGAGAGCATACTTTTTCTTACAAACTCTTACGTGCAGGTAGAACCCCTCTTATGATCCAACGCCACACCGCCGTGACCGTCGCCACCCCCGGCCCCGGCTTGACCGACGTCAGCGCCGAGATCGCCGCCTTCGTGCGACAAGCGGGCATCCGCATCGGGCTGCTGACGGTGTTCATCCAGCACACCTCGGCCAGCCTGGTGATACAGGAGAACGCCGATCCGGACGTGCAAGCCGACCTCGACGCCTTCTTCCGCCGCCTGGTCCGCGAGGAATCCTCGCTCTACCGGCACCGTGCGGAAGGACCCGACGACATGCCGGCCCACATTCGCGCGGCGCTCACCCAGACCCAGCTCTCGATCCCGGTGATCGACGGACGGGCGGCGCTGGGAACCTGGCAGGGAGTCTATGTTTTCGAGCACCGGGCGCACCCCCATCGGCGTCGCCTGGTGCTCCATGCGATGGGAGAGCCGTAATGATTGCCTTGCGCCTGTGCGCCCTCGTCCTGCTGCTGTCCGCGGCGCTTCCGGCGGCGGCGGCCGAGCCCGCCGTGCTGCCCGAGCCGGTTCCCGCCGACTGGCAGGTCCAGGCGCAACTGTTCGGTACCGTCTCGTATCTGCCCGCCGAGGCCGACGGCGCGGTGATCGCCTGGACCCAGGCCAATGCCGACGCCCTGTCGTCCGGCTTCCTGTTCGAAGCGGCGCGGCGCCTGCTGCCCGCCGACCAGGACAAGGCCCTGGAGCTGTACTCCCTGGGCATGATCCGGGCCTTCTACGACGCGCGGCGCTGCCACGACCGCACGGCCGAGCGGGCCATCGGGCGCCTCACCCGGCCGGCCCGCGAAGTCGCCACCTACGGCCACGCCCATCCGCGGCAATGGGCCGCCGCCGGTTTCCGCGCCCTCGAACGCCGGGGCTTGTTCGAACACGCCGTCTCGCCCATGTGGATCTGCAGCCAGGGCATGTCGACGGTCTATGGCGGTGAAAACGGCACCACCGCCCCCGCCGGCTGGGACCGGGTGGCCGAACGGGTGCGCAGCGACTTCCAGCGCCAGTTCGAGTCGATGTCCACGCGCTAGAAAGAAATAGCGCTCGCTTGGCCGCGGCCTCAACGGCCGCTGGTTTCATCCGCTGTGGGTCCGCGAAGTCGGCGGGAACTCCATGCTCGCAAAAGCGCCGTGTCGCACATTTAGGGCACGGCGCGCTGAAATTCGAAGGACCGAGAATGAAGTCCCGCGCGGTCGTTCTTGCCGCCGTTCTGTCGCTGGCCGCCTCCGCCGCCCCGGCCGACGACCTCGACCGCCCGTCGTTGCGCGCGCGGCAATCGGTCTTGAGTCCGGGCGAGAGCCGCGAGGGCGAGCGGCGCCTCGACGCCATCGAGCGCAAGCAGTCCCTCGACCCCGACGCCGCCCGCGACCTGCGCCGGATCTACCGCGCCGACGAAAGCCGGGCGACGGTCAACCGTCCGATCCCCGGCGGCGAGCCGACACCCGGTCTGGTGGGACCGGGGGAACATCGCGATTAGGGGTTTCGCCAAAATAGCCGAATCGATCTGGCGCAACTGACGGTTGGCGATTCTCAGGGGTAGGCCGGTCGGCTAGAATCGGCGGCATGATCGATGAAGATGAAATCCGCCGCCACTACGAACTGCTGCGCCCGAG
>JACRFY010000160.1 GCA_016212565.1 Magnetospirillum sp.
AATGCGGCATAGTATTTCATGGCTGTCCCCTCTGTTGCTTCGAGCCGCTTCGCGGACTCCGTATCCAACAACAGCTTGCGGGACAGCCACCTTGCTTGCCAGCCTCAGCGCCAGCCCCGATTACCCCATCTCTGTGGTTCACTTTCCTTTCCGGTTGGGCCTACAAAGTGATGGGTGGTGAGAAACGAACATACCCGGACGATGTCCGGGTATGCATGATCGTCATCGGAGGGAAATCCCCCTCTCCGCGGAGAGGGGGATCGTCGCCCTTGGCTTAGTCCTCGACGCGGTCCTTGCGCTCCTTGCGCTCGGCATTCAACTGCGCGGAGATGTCTTCGCCGGTAGCCTGGTCGACCTGCTTCATCGACAGCTTGACCTTGCCGCGGTCGTCGAAGCCCAGCACCTTGACCTTGACCGCATCGCCGACCTTGACGATGTCGGCGGTCTTGGCGACGCGCTCGCGGGCCAGTTCGGAGATGTGGACCAGGCCGTCGCGGCTGCCGAGGAAGTTCACGAAGGCGCCGAAATCGACCACCTTGACCACCTTGCCGGTGTAGACCACGCCCAGCTCCGGCTCGGCGACGATGCCGCGGATCCAGTCGATGGCCCGCTGGCCGGCGTCGGCATCGATCGAGGCGACCTTGATGGTGCCGTCGTCCTCGATGTCGATCTTGGCCCCGGTGTTCTCGCAGATCTCGCGGATCACCTTGCCGCCGGTGCCGATCACTTCGCGGATCTTCTCCTTCGGGATGTTGAAGGTGACGATGCGCGGGGCATTGCCGGACACGCCGTCGCGGGCGGTCGACAGGCCCTTGGACATTTCGCCCAGGATGTGCAGGCGGCCGTCCTTGGCCTGGGCCAGGGCGATCTTCATGATCTCCTCGGTGATCGAGGTGATCTTGATGTCCATCTGCAGCGCGGTGACGCCCAGCTCGGTGCCGGCGACCTTGAAGTCCATGTCGCCGAGGTGATCTTCGTCACCCAGGATGTCGGACAGCACGGCGAAGCCGGATTCTTCCTTGATCAGGCCCATGGCGATGCCCGCCACCGGCTGGGGCAGCGGCACGCCGGCATCCATCAGCGCCAGCGAGGCGCCGCACACCGAAGCCATCGAGGACGAGCCGTTCGACTCGGTGATCTCGCTGACGACGCGGATGGTGTAGGGGAAGTCGGCCTTGGCCGGCAGGACCGGATGAATGGCGCGCCAGGCCAGCTTGCCGTGACCGACTTCGCGACGGCCGGGGCTGCCGATGCGGCCGCACTCGCCCACCGAATAGGGAGGGAAGTTGTAGTGCAGCATGAAGTTCTCGCGGTACTCGCCTTCGAGCGCGTCGATGATCTGCTCGTCCTGGCCGGTGCCCAGGGTGGCGACCACCATCGCCTGGGTCTCGCCGCGGGTGAACAGCGCCGAGCCGTGGGCGCGGGGCAGGATGCCGACCATCGACTCGATGGCGCGCACGGTGCGGGTATCGCGGCCGTCGATGCGCAGGCCGGTCTTGAGGATGTTGCCGCGCACCACCTCGGATTCGAGGTCCTTCAGCACGCCCGAGCCCACCGCCAACTCGGCGGATTCGGACAGCAGGCTCATCGCCTTCGCCTTGACGGCGTCGACGGCGGCGTAGCGGTCCTGCTTCTTGACGATGGTGTAGGCCTGGGCCAGTTCGCCGACGATGCCGGCGGACTCGAACTTGCCGCGCACGACCGCCACTTCGGCCGGAGCCGACGGCAGCGACCAGGGCTCCTTGGCGCATTGCTCGGCCAGTTCGATGATCGCCTGGATCACCGTCTGGAACTCGCGATGGCCGAAGGTGACGGCGCCGAGCATGACCTCTTCCGAGAGCTGCTTGGCCTCGGACTCGACCATCAGCACGCCTTCGACGGTGCCGGCGACCACCAGATCGAGCTGGCTCTGCTTGACCTGGGCCAGGGTCGGGTTGATCACGTACTGGCCGTCGATGTAGCCGACGCGGGCGGCGCCCACCGGGCCCATGAAGGGCACGCCGGACAGGGTCAGGGCCGCCGAGGTGCCGATCATGGCGACGATGTCGGGATCGGTTTCGAGATCGTGCGACAGCACGGTGCAGATCACCTGCACCTCATTGCGGAAGCCGTCGGCGAACAGCGGGCGGATCGGACGGTCGATCAGGCGACAGATCAGCGTCTCCTTCTCGCTCGGGCGGCCTTCGCGCTTGAAGAAGCCGCCGGGGATCTTGCCCGCGGCGAAGGCCTTCTCCTGGTAGTTGACGGTCAGCGGGAAGAAGTCGACCCCGGGCTTGGGGGACTTCATCGCCACCACGGTGCACAGCACCGCGGTGTCGCCATAGGTCGCCAGCACGGCGCCGTCGGCCTGGCGGGCAATGCGGCCCGTCTCCAGAACCAGCTTGCGGCCGCCCCAGGTGATCTCCTTGCGATAGGTCTGAAACATGGACATCGGTATCTTTCCTTCATCAAAGCGGACCGCGGCCGGATTGCGGCGGTCCCGCGTCATTCGTCGAATCGGTTCTTTCCAACAACGCAAACGAAGCCATCCGCGCCGAGGTCCCCCCCGGCACGGACAGCCCTGTAACGGTGCGACGCAAAATGAGGCGTCGACGCGCTCAAAATACCTTCCTACTTGCGCAGGCCGAGGCGGGCGATCAGCCCCTCGTAACGCGCAACGTTCTTGGCCTTGAGGTAGTCGAGCATGCGGCGGCGCTGGCCGACCATGATCAACAGGCCGCGGCGGGAATGGAAGTCCTTCTTGTGTTCCTTGAGGTGCTCGGTGAGGTTGCGGATGCGCTCCGACAGGATCGCGACCTGCACCTCGGGAGACCCGGAATCGCCGGGGGTGGTGCCGAATTCCTTAACCAGCTCGACGGTACGCTCGGGCGTAATCGACATCGTGTCTACTCCTCGGGACGGTGGGTGTTGAAGACACGCACCGGGTGGATTTCGCCACCGGCGACGCGCGCCAACGCCACCAGGCGCCGGCCGTCCATTGCCCGAACGATCGAGTCCGCGGCGATGTCCGCCAACGGGACACACGCAGCCACGCGCAATAGCGAGACGGAGCATCCACTCTGGAGGCGTCGGACCTCGCTTTCCGAAAGGGCCAGCGCCGGGATGTCGTCCAGCGCGGTCTCGACGGGAAGCAAAAGGCTCCGAAGGGCGGGACCTTGCCCCAGCTCCTGCATTTTGTCCAGGGAAATCGCCCCATCCTCGTGGAACGGCCCGCAGGCGGTGCGGCGCAGCACCGAGACGTGGCCACAGGCGCCCAAGGCGGCGGCGATGTCGCGCGACAGCGAGCGGATGTAGGTGCCCTTGCCGCACACGGTCTCGAAATCGGCGTGATCGGCATCGGGCTGGCCGAGCAGGCGCATCGACTCGACGACGACCACGCGCGGCTGAAGTTCGACCGCGGCCCCGGCACGGGCGAGATCGTAGGCGCGCTCGCCATCGACCTTGATCGCCGAATAGACCGGCGGGACCTGACGGATCGCGCCGGTGAAGGCGGGCAGGACGGCCGCGATGGCGGCGGCGGCGGGGCGGACGGGGCTGGTGGCGGTAACCGCGCCTTCCAGATCCTCGGTCGTGCGGCTCTCGCCCCAGCAGATCTGCCAGCGGTAGGTCTTGGTGCCGTCCATGACGTAGGCGACGGTCTTGGTCGCCTCGCCCAGCGCGATCGGCAGCACCCCGGAGGCCAGCGGATCGAGGGTCCCGCCATGGCCGGCCTTGGCGGCATTGAACATCCGCCGCACCGCGGCGACCGCCTGGGTCGAGGTCATTCCCAACGGCTTGTCGAACGCCACCCAGCCGTCGACCGGGTCGCCCTTGCGCTTACGGGCCATCAACGTCCATCGTCATCCCCGCGAAAGAGCCTGTGAAGGAAATGGCGCCGACAACCCACGTAGCGTCATTCCCGCGAAAGCGGGAATCCATGCGTCAACGGAAATGCCATATATTTCAAGGAATTGTGGCGTCACCATGGATCCCCGCTTTCGCGGGGATGACGTGGTAAAGACGATTTCTTCACACGGCTCCGTCGCGGGGATGACGGTGATTCGACGGCGCTCACTCGCCATCGTCGCGGCCGTCCTCGGCGTCGACGGCGCGGCCGTCCTCGACCTCGCGGGCATCGTCCGCTTCGAGGTCGCGGCGCACGTCCGGGCTGCGCAGCAGGCTGTCGAGGCGGCTGGCCTCGTCGAAGGTGGTGTCGGGCTGGAAGCGCAGTTCCGGCACCGCGCGCAACTGCACCTTGGTGGCGATCTCGTGACGGAGATAGGCCTTGGCGCGCTTGAGGCCGGCGAGAAGCGGCGCCACGTCGCCGCCGCCGAGGGGGACGACGAACACGGTGGCGTTCTTCAAATCCGGGCTGACCCGGACCTCGGTGACGGTGATCCCCCGGCCGACGAGATCGGGATCGCGGAAGTCGCCGCGCTCGATCACGTTGGCCAGCGTGTGGCGCAATTCCTCACCGACGCGGAGCTGGCGCTGGGAGGGTGGCTTTTGACCCCGAGGCATGGCGTCGGCGTGGCCGCACCCCCTACAGGGTGGCGGCCACCTCCTCGATGTCGAAGCACTCGATCACGTCCTTGGCGCGGATGTCCTCGTAATTGGCGAAGGACATGCCGCACTCGTACCCCTCGCGCACTTCCTTGACGTCTTCCTTGAAGCGCTTGAGCTGGCTGAGTTCGCCCTCGTGGATGACCACGTTGTCGCGCAGCAGGCGGACCTTGGCGCCGCGCTTGACCTGGCCCTCGGTGACCATGCAGCCGGCGACCTTGCCGACCTTGGTGATCGAGAACACCTCGCGGATTTCGGCGTAGCCGAGGAAACGCTCCTTCAGCGTCGGCGCCAGCATGCCCGAGAGCATCTTCTTCAGGTCGTCGGTGACGTCGTAGATGATCGAGTAGTAGCGGATGTCGACGCCGTCGCGGCGCGACATCTCGCGCGCCTGCGGGTTGGCGCGGACGTTGAAGCCGAAGATCAGGCCGCCCGAGGCCTTGGCCAGGGTGACGTCGGATTCGTTGACCGCACCGACCGCGGCGTGGAGCACGCGGACCTTGACGTTCTCGTTGCCGATCTTGCCCACGGTGGCGGTGATGGCCTCGATGGAGCCCTGCACGTCGCCCTTGATGACGATCGGCAGTTCCTTGGCCTCGCCGGCCTTGATGGCCGAGAACATCTGTTCGAGGGTGCCGCGCTGGGCCAGCTTGGCCTTGGCCTCGCGGTCGATGCGCTGGCGGTAGCCGGCGATCTCGCGCGCCTTGCCTTCGTCCTCGACGGCGATGAAGTCGTCGCCGGCGGCGGGAACGCCGTCGAGACCGAGAACCTCGACCGGAACCGAGGGGCCGGCTTCCTCGACGCGGTGACCCTTGTCGTCGTTGAGCGCGCGGACCTTGCCCCACTCCGAACCGGCGACGAAGGTGTCGCCGACGCGCAGCGTGCCCTTCTGCACCAGCACGGTGGCGACCGGGCCGCGGCCCTTTTCCATCCGCGCTTCGACCACGGTCCCGGCGGCGCGGCGGTCGGCATTGGCCTTGAGATCGAGAATCTCGGCCTGGAGCAGGATCGCCTCTTCCAGCTTGTCGAGGTTGATGCGCTTCTTGGCCGAAACCTGCACCGCGAGGACGTCGCCGCCCAGTTCCTCGGTGACCAGCTCGTGCTGGA
>JACRFY010000154.1 GCA_016212565.1 Magnetospirillum sp.
CACCAGCAGATCATCGGCGGCGACGCCCTGGCGATGGCCAACGACATCAACCGCGAAGGCCCCGGTCTGGCGCGAATGCCCCAGGCCTTCACGTCGTTCGTCACCAATCAGGCGGCCGTCCGCGGCCTGACCGAGGCCATCGTCTTCGATGCCGAGAGCCGGGTGCTGGCCCGCTCGGGCCTGTCGTTTTCCATCGAGAGCGCTCTGGCGCAGCTTCCCTATTGGGCGTTCGAGAAGGCACGCAGCGGCGAAGTCGCGGTCCTGACCTCGGACGACGACGACCGGGTGCGGGCGCTGGTGCAATTGCAGGGCTTCTTCGGCGACACCTTCCTGTTTGTCGGACGGTTCGTCGATCCCAAGGTTCTCGGCCACATGGAGCAAACCTCGGCCGCGGTGGCGGAATACGAGCGCCTGGAAGGCCGCCGTTCCGGATTGGAAACGGCTTTTTCGCTGGCCTTTGCCGTGGTCGCCCTCTTGCTGGTGTTGGCATCGGTGTGGGTCGGTCTGGCGATGGCGACCCGACTGGCCTCGCCGATTGCGCGGTTGATCGACGCCGCCGAGCGGGTCCGCTCGGGCGATTTGACGGCACGGGTGCAGGAGGACGCCGCAGACGAAATCGGCGTCCTCACCCGCGCCTTCAACCGCATGACCAGCCAGCTCGACGAGCAGCGGCGCGATTTGGTCGAAGCCAACCGCGAGTTGGATGAACGGCGGCGGTTCACCGAGACGGTCCTTGCCGGAGTCACCGCCGGAGTCATCGGCCTCGACCGCGACGGCAATATCCACCTGCCCAACCGTTCCGCCTGCGAATTTCTCGGCGCGTCCCCCGCGCAGATGGCCGGGCAACCGCTGGATCTGGTCGCTCCCGAACTCCAGGACGCCCTCGACGAGGTTCGCCGCCGCCCCGACCGTCTGGTGCAGCAGGAGGTCAAGCTGCTCCGCGGCGGGCATGCGCTGACCCTGCTGGTGCGGGTGGCGGCCGAACGCCTGGGGCCCGAGATCATCGGCTTCGTGGTGACCTTCGACGACATCTCCGAACTGCTGTCGGCGCAGCGCAAGGCGGCGTGGGCGGATGTGGCGCGCCGGATCGCCCACGAGATCAAGAACCCGCTGACGCCGATCCAGCTCTCGGCCGAGCGCCTGAAGCGCAAATACCTCAAGGAGATCCACAGCGATCCCGACACCTATGTCACCTTGGTGGAGACGATCATCCGTCAGGTCGGCGACATCGGTCGCATGGTCGACGAGTTCTCGTCCTTTGCCCGTATGCCCGCCCCGCAGATGCGACAGGAGAACCTGGTCGAGATCTGCCGTCAGGCGGTGTTCCTGCTCAAGACCGGCTATCCCGACGTCGCCTTCGTCACGGCTCTGCCCGAGCAGCCTCTGCCGATGGTCTGCGATGCCCGTCTGTTGGGCCAGGCCCTGACCAACCTGTTGAAGAATGCCGTCGAGGCCATTCGCGGCCGTGAGGGCGGCGACCTGCCGCCCGGTCGCGTCGCCCTGGTGCTGGACCGCCACGACCACCACCTGACCATCGCGATCAGCGACAACGGCAAGGGCCTTCCCGCAGAAGACCGTGACCGCCTTACCGAGCCTTACGTCACCACACGGGCCAAGGGCACCGGATTAGGTCTTGCCATCGTCAAGAAAATCGTGGAAGACCATGGGGGTGATCTTACCCTGGAGGACGCGCCCGGAGGCGGCGCTCGCGTCGGAATGATCTTCCGCGACGGCGAGTTGCCGCACCTGCTTCCCACGTCCGCCGACGACACGGCTACCCATGGCGCATGACATCCTGATCGTTGACGACGAGGCCGATATCCGCGGCCTCATTGCCGATATTCTCAAAGACGAAGGCTACGCCACGCGCGAAGCCGGGTCCTCCGATGCCGCCCTGGAGGCGGTTCGCGACCGCCGTCCCAGCCTGGTGATTCAGGACATCTGGCTGCAGGGATCGCAGTTGGACGGACTCGGCATTCTCGAACGGATCAAGCGCGACCACCCGGACGTGCCGGTGCTGATGATCTCCGGCCACGGCACCATCGAGACGGCGGTGGAGGCCATCAAGCACGGCGCCTACGACTTCATCGAGAAGCCGTTCAAGACCGACCGTCTGCTGCTGATGGTCGACCGCGCCATCGAGGCGGCGCGGCTGCGGCGCGAAAACCGCGAATTGCGCCTTCGCGCCGGCTCGTCGGGCGACCTGATCGGCTCGTCGGCCTCGATTGCCCTGGTTCGCCAGCAGGTGGACAAGGCTGCGCCGACCAATTCCCGGGTGCTGATCATGGGACCGGCGGGCAGCGGCAAGGAAGTGGTGGCGCGCCTGATTCACAGCCGTTCACGCCGCTCGGACCAGCCCTTCGTGGTCATCAATTGCGCCGCCATGCATCCCGACCGCATGGAGGTCGAGCTGTTCGGCACCGAACACGCCGCGGAAGAGGGCGAGCCGTCGCGCAAGACCGGCACCTTCGAGCAGGCTCACGGCGGCACCCTGGTGCTCGACGAGGTCGCCGACATGCCGCTGGAGACCCAGGGCAAGATCGTCCGCGTGCTCCAGGACCAGACCTTCGAGCGGGTGGGGGGAGCGAAGCGGGTCGAAGTCGACGTGCGGGTGATTGCCACCACAAACCGCGATCTGCAGACCGAAATGGCCGCCGGCCGCTTCCGCGAAGACTTATTCTACCGCCTGAACGTGGTGCCGGTCAAAGTCGCCTCGTTGCGCGAACGGCGCGAGGATATTCCCCAACTGGCGCGCCACTTCATGGATATGGCAGCCCTGGCCGCCGGCGCCTCGTCGCGGCCGCTGGGCGAGGATGCCCTGGCTGCACTTCAGGCCTACGACTGGCCGGGCAACGCCCGCCAGTTGCGCAACGTGATGGACTGGCTGCTGATCATGGCCCCCGGCGACGGGCGCGAGCTGATTCGTGCCGACATGCTGCCGGCCGAGATCGGCGCCATCACCCCGGCGGTGCTGCGCTGGGAAAAATCGAGCGAGATCATGACCCTGCCGCTGCGCGAGGCCCGCGAGCTGTTCGAGCGCGAGTACCTGCTGGCGCAGATCAACCGCTTTGCCGGCAACATCTCGCGCACCGCCGCCTTCGTCGGCATGGAGCGCTCGGCGCTGCATCGCAAGCTCAAGCTGCTGGGCGTCAATACCGACGAGAAGATCCGGTGACGCCGGTTTCCGACCGCCCCGGGGGGACGACATGAAGGTTATCGTGTGCGGGGCGGGCCAGGTCGGCTTCAACATCGCCCACTACCTGGCCAGCGAAAACAACGAGGTCACGGTCATCGACCAGCGCCCGGAGCTGATCCGCAAGATCAGCGATACCCTGGATGTGCAGGCGATCCTCGGCTACGCCTCGCACCCTTCGGTGCTGGAGCAGGCGGGGGCCGGCGACGCCGACATGCTGATCGCCGTCACCCATGCCGACGAAGTCAACATGGTCGCCTGCCAGGTGGCCCATTCGCTGTTCAACGTGCCGACCAAGATCGCCCGGGTGCGCAGCCAGAGCTACCTCCAGCCCATGTGGTCGGCGCTGTTCACCCGCGAGCATATGCCGATCGACGTCATCATCTCGCCGGAGATCGAGGTCGCCCGCGCCATTACCCGCCGCCTTCAGGTGCCCGGGGCCATCGACGTCATTCCGCTGGCCAACGACATGGTGCGGCTGATCGGGGTGCGCTGCACCGATTCGTGCCCGCTGATCAACACGCCGCTCCGCCAGCTGACGGTGCTGTTTCCCGATCTCAATATCGTCATCATCGGCATCGTTCGCCACGGCCGCGCCATCGTCCCGACCGCCGAGGACCAGATGCTCGACGGCGACGAGGTCTATTTCGTCGTCGATACGACCCATGTTCCCCGTGCTTTGTCGGCCTTCGGCCGCGACGACGAAGAAGTGCGGCGGATCATCATCTTTGGCGGTGGCAACATCGGCCTGTTCCTCGCCCAGCAGATCGAAGCCGAGCACCCCGGCGCTGCGGTCAAGATCATCGAGACCGACAAGGAGCGCGCCGAGTTCGTCGCCAAGACCCTGCATCGCACCGTGGTGCTGAACGGCGACGTGCTCGACCCGGAAATCCTCCACGAGGCCAGCGTCTCCGCCGCCGAGGTGGTGGTGGCGGTGACCAACGACGATGAGACCAACATCCTGTCCTCGCTGCTGGCCAAGCGCTACGGGGCGCGGCGGGCGATGACCCTGATCAACAAGACCACCTACAACGCCTTGATGGGACCGCTGGGCGTGGACGTGGTGATCAGCCCGCGGGCGATCACCGTCTCCAACATCCTCCAGCATGTCCGCCGCGGCCGCATCCACGCCGTCCACTCGCTGCACGAGGGCTTTGGCGAGCTGATCGAGGCCGACGCCCTGGAAACGTCGAGCCTGGTCGGCAAGCCGCTGCGCGAGGTCAAGCTGCCCAACGGCGTGCTGCTCGGCGCGGTGGTGCGCGACGGCCAGGTGATTTCGCCGCGCGGCACCACGGTGGTCCAGGCCGGCGACCGGGTGGTGCTGTTCGCCGCCGCCGAGGCGGTGCGCAAGGTGGAAAAGATGTTCTCGGTGCGCCTGGAGTATTTTTGAACCGATGCCCCGCATTTCCTACGTCAACGGCCGCTATGTTCCCCATGATCAGGCCGGCGTTCATATCGAGGACCGTGGCTTCCAGTTCGCCGATGCGGTCTACGAGGTGGTGGCGGTGGCGGGCGGACGGCCCTGCCATGTGCAGCAACATTTCGAGCGTCTGAGCCGCTCGCTGGCCGCCATCCGCCTCGACTGGCCGGTGTCGCGCCCGGTGTTGGCCGTGCTGATGGCCGAGGTGGTGCGGCGCAATCGTTTCCGCGACGGGGTCTGCTATGTCCAGGTCAGCCGCGGCACCGCGCATCGCAATCACACTTTTCCCGCCGGCGTCGCTCCCACCCTGGTGATCAGCGCCTGGGCCTATGGCGGCCCGACCGCGCGACAGGTGGAGGAGGGGGTGACCGTGGTCACCTGTTCCGACCAACGCTGGAAACGCCCCGACATCAAGTCGACCGGCCTGCTTGCCAATGCCCTGGCGCGCCAGCAGGCCAAGGAGCGCGATGCCTACGAGGCCTGGCTGGTCGACGGCAACGGCGTCGTTACCGAAGGGGCTGCCACCAACGCCTATCTCATCGACCGCAACGGCTCGCTGATCACCCATCCCGACGATGGGCACATTCTTGGCGGCGTCACCCGCGCCAACCTGCTGGCCCTGGCGCGGACGGCGGGAATCCCCGTCGTCGAGCGGCCTTTCACCGTCTCCGAGGCCAAGCAGGCCGCGGAGGCCTTCATCTCCGGAACGACCATGATGGTGCTGCCGGTGACCCGGATCGACGGTGAAACGGTCGCCGATGGCCGCCCCGGCCCGCTGACCCGCAGGCTGCGGGCGCTCTATGGGGAGTATCGCTGCCGGTGAACACGCCGCTTTTGACCGCGCCCCGCGCCGTCGTCTTCGACTGGGACAACACCCTGGTTGATTCCTGGCTGTGCATCCAGGAATCCTACAACCGCACCTTCCGCCATTTCGGCATGCCCGAGTGGTCGTTGGACGAAGTCCATGCCAACGTCGCCAAGAGCCTGCGCGATTCCTTTCCGCTCCTGTTTGGCGAACAGCGCTGGGAGGAGGCGAGGGAGGTGTTCTATGCCAGCTTCGAGGCCATCCATCTGTCCCACCTGCAGCCGTTGCCGGGCGCCGAAGCGCTGCTGCGCGGCCTGCATGCCCGGGGGGTGGTGCTGGCGGTGGTCAGCAACAAGGTGGGCAACTATCTCCGCACCGAGGTCGAGGCGCTCGGCTGGGGACCGCTGTTCCACAATCTGGTCGGCGCCACCGATGCCGAAGCCGACAAGCCCGCAGCGGCGCCGGTGCATTTGGCTCTGGCCGGCAGCGGCATCTGCCCCGGACGTGACGTGTGGTTCCTGGGCGATGCCCTAATCGATATGCACTGCGCGCACAATTCCGGGTGCCAGCCAATCCTCATACGACCCCGCCCCCCCCGACCGGGTGAGTTCTCTTCCCACCCACCCGTGTGGCACTCGCCCTGTTGCGAGGCGGTACTTGGCCTTGTCAGTGAACTATCGATTCCCATATCCCCGATTTGATGGTAACGAAAGGCGGTGAAGGGGGAGGACCTTCACCAATACCAAACAGTCCTATACCGGGCCAATAAGAACGGATTGCAGCGATGTCGGCGGAAAAGTCGCAAAACGTGCAGGATGTGTTTCTCAACTACATCCGTAAGAACAAGACACCGGTTACGATTTTCCTCGTTAACGGCGTGAAGCTGCAGGGGATCGTCACTTGGTTCGACAACTTTTCGGTGTTGTTGCGCCGGGACGGGCATACCCAGCTCGTCTACAAACACGCAATTTCGACGGTGATGCCGTCGACGCCGATCCAATTGTTCGAGCCGACCAAGGAAAACGGCGAAGAATAAGTGGCAAGCGGACGGGACGTGCGCGACAGGCAGTCGGGCCAGCGGGCCATGGTCGTCCATCCGGCGGTCAAGGCCGCCGACGGCAGTCCGCGCCTGCCCGACTCGCGGCTGGAGGAAGCCGTCGGTCTGGCGGCGGCGATTGCCCTCGACGTCGTGCTGGCGGAGGTGGTTTCCATTGGCCAGATCCGGCCGGCGACTCTGCTCGGCAAGGGCGCGGTCGACCGCTTGGCGATCGAGGTCGAGGACAAGGATATTGCCGTCGCCGTCATCGACGGCCATCTGTCTCCGGTGCAGCAGCGCAACCTGGAACGGGCGTGGGCGTGCAAGGTCATCGACCGCACCGGCCTGATCCTCGAAATCTTCGGCGAGCGAGCCCGCACCCGCGAAGGCTCATTGCAGGTGGAACTGGCGGCGTTGAGCTACCAGCGCTCGCGTCTGGTGCGGTCGTGGACCCACCTGGAACGGCAGCGGGGCGGTTTCGGCTTCCTCGGCGGCCCCGGCGAAACGCAAATCGAGGCCGACCGCCGCATGATCGGCGAGCGCATCGTCAAGCTCAAGCGCGAGTTGGAGGAAGTCTCGCGAACCCGTGACCTGCACCGCAAGGCGCGGCGCCGGGTGCCGTATCCGATCATCGCCTTGGTCGGCTACACCAACGCCGGCAAGTCGACCCTGTTCAACCGGCTGACGCGGGCCGAGGTGCTGGCCCAGGACATGCTGTTCGCCACGCTGGATCCCACCATGCGCGCGGTGCGCCTGCCGACCGGGCGAATGGTGATCCTGTCCGATACCGTCGGCTTCGTCTCCGACCTGCCCCATGAACTGGTTGCCGCCTTCCGCGCCACCCTCGAAGAGGTGCTGGAGGCCGATGTGGTGGTCCATGTCCGCGATATCTCCCATCCCGACAGCGAGGCCCAGGCCGCCGATGTCGAGACCGTGCTGCGCGAGCTGGGGCTGTCCGAGGTGGTGGAGCGGGGGCTGATCGAGACCCTCAACAAGATGGACCGCCTGGACCCCGAGCGTCGCGAGGAAATCGTCAACCAGGCGATCCGCCGCCCGGGGGCGATGCCGATTTCCGCCGTTACCGGCGAGGGGCTCGATGTCTTGCTGTCCGAATTCGACCGCCGGCTGGCCGCGGGACGCGAAACCATCGACGTGTCGCTGGCGATCAGCGACGGTGCCACCATCGCTTGGCTCTATCGCCACGGCGAGGTGGTGGCGCGACGCGACGACGAGACGACCGCCTATCTGCGTGTCCGCCTCGATCCTCCCGATGTGCAGCGTTTCCACCAGCGTCAGGCGGAGGGGCGGCGGTCATGATCCGTCCCGATCCGGTGCAGGTGGCGGCGATCATCCGCGAGGCGGCGGAAAGCGAGATTCTGCCGCGGTTCCAGACCCTCGGGCGCGAGCAGATTCGTGAGAAGAAGCCGGGCCAACTGGTCACCGACGCCGATCTGGCGGCGGAACGGGTGCTCACCCAGCGCCTGACGGCCTTGCTGCCCGCAGCGGTGGTCGGCGAGGAGGGGGTTCATCTCGACCATTCGTTGCTGACGGCGCTGGAGCGGCCGGGGCCGGTATGGGTGATCGACCCCATCGACGGCACGGCGAATTTTGCCGCCGGCAAACCCCACTTCGCCGTCATCGTCGCCCTGGTGGTTGACGGACGGACGGTGATGGGCTGGATCCATGACCCGTTGCCGAATCGAACCGTTTTCGCCGCCGTGGGCGAGGGCGCCTGGCTGGGCACCGAGCGGCTGCGGGTGGCCACGGAAGGCCCGTTGGAGGCCATGGTAGGCTCGGTGAAGCGCAGCCCGGCGGTGGCCAAACGCGTGGCCAAGGCGATGCGGCTTGGCAGCGCCGCGCACGACTATCTCGATCTCGTCTGCGGTGGGCTGGATTTCGCTCACTTCAATCGCCTGATGCCCTGGGATCATGCCGCAGGCGTACTGATCCACGGGGAGGCGGGGGGGCACGCGGCATTGTTCGACCGCACATCCTATCGGCCGGTTTACGTCGCCCGCGGCGACCTGTTGATGGCGCCCGGGCCGGCCAGTTGGGACGCTCTGCGCAATCTCCTCACCTGACTACGGGGACCGGGAGACGGTCAGACCGGCCGGACCTTGGCAGGTCGGCATCATCTCGATGCGGTTGATATTGACGTGCGGGGGCAGGGATGTCGCCCACAGAACCGCCTCCGCAATGTCCTCCGCAGTCAGCGGCTCGGTGCCCTCATAGACCCTGGCCGCTTTTTCCGCGTCGCCACCAAAGCGGACGACGGAGAATTCCGAGCCGCCGCACAGGCCGGGCTCGATAGTGGTGACCCGGACCCGGGTCTTGACCAGGTCGGCAATCAGATTGAGCGAAAACTGCGCCACCGCGGCCTTGGTCGCGCCGTAGGCGTTGCCGCCGGGGTAGGGGTAGGTTCCGGCGATCGAGCCGAGGTTGACGATGTGACCGCGGTTGCGGGCGACCATGCCCGGGAGAACGGCATGAGTCACGGCCATCAGTCCCTTGATGTTGGTGTCGATCATCACTTCCCAGTCGTCGAGAGAAGCCTGATGGGCGGGGTCCAGCCCGAGGGCAAGGCCGGCGTTGTTGACCAGGACGTCGACGGCCGAGAACTCGGCCGGCAGGCCGGCCACCACTGCGGCCACCGCCGCCCGGTCGCGGACATCGAGGGCGACGGCATGAACCGGCACCGCCAACTCGGCCTGCAACGCCTGCAGGCGCTCGACCCGGCGGCCACACAGGATCAGGCGGGCGCCGAGGCCGGCATAGCGGCGGGCAATGGCGGCGCCAAAGCCGGCGGTGGCGCCGGTGATGAAGACGGTACGCCTGCTCCATTCGCTCATGGTTTGGCCTTGTCGGGAAGGGGGCGGGAGGGATCGAAGTCGCGAATCATCACCAGGCGCGGGGGCGGCGACAATGGGTTCTCGATGGCCCACACATAGACCTTGAAGGCGCCGAATTGCCGCACGCTCGACGCATTGTGCTCGACCACGTTGGCATCGGTGGTAACGCGGAATTCTCCCTCCATGCCGACGCCGCTGGCGGCCATGCGCTGACCATCGGCGGGCTTGACCGAGTTGGCGACGACGACGATGACATTGTTGGGATTGGACTTCATCGAGATCAGGCGGGCGTCGCGGCGGACCAGCGAGGTGAGCTGGTTCTTGCCCAGGCGCCCGGCGCGCTCGTAGCGGACATGGAAGCGGCCCTTGCCGAGGGAACGGGCCTCCTTGACGGCAGGATCGCGCTTCAGATCGGCGTGAATGTGGTCGATGCGCTCTTTCTCGTTGGCCGCGGTGATCGTGCCTTTGCCGTATTCGTGCAGGATCGGCGCCCAGATCAGATCGCCCTCGTAACTGATGGCGTAATCGCCATAGCGCGACAGGCGCAGCTCGGCGCGGAACTTGTCGGGGATATAGCACGACGACAGCACCAGCAGGGCGCCCAAGGCCGCCATGCCCCGCATGATCGCCGCAAGTCCGATCGTCATCACATTTTCCCCTCGACGGCCTTCGCCTGATGCCACAGCGCCTCCATCTCGTCGAGCGACGCCTGATCCGGCGTGCGGCCGGTCTGATGCAGCGCGCCCTCGATGTGCCGGAAGCGGTGTTCGAACTTCCCGCTGGCGCGCCGCAGCGCGCGCTCGGGGTCGATGTTGAGTTTGCGGGCCAGATTGACGCAGGCGAACAGCACGTCGCCCAATTCATCCTCGATCCGCTCCACCGGCGCTTCGGCGGCCATTTCCGCCGACAGCTCGGACAATTCCTCGCCGACCTTGTCGATCACCTCGGCCGCCGTTGTCCAGTCGAAGCCGACGCGGGCCGCACGGCTCTGGAGTTTAAGCGCCCGCGTCATCGGCGGCAGGGCCCGGGCCACGCCATCGAGAACGCTGGCGCGGCCGTCGCCGGCCTTGTCGGCGCGCTCTGCAGCCTTGGTTTCTTCCCAGGCCGCGGTCTGCTGCGCGGCATCACGGATATCGGCGTCGCCGAAGACGTGGGGGTGGCGGCGGATCATCTTGTCGGCAATGGCGGCGGCAACGTCCTCGAACGCGAACAGATGCGCTTCTTCGGCCATGCGGGAATGGAACACCACCTGAAGCAACAGATCGCCGAGTTCGTCCTTCAGTGCCGGCCAGTCCCGGTGCTCGATGGCATCGGCGACCTCGTAGGCCTCTTCGACGGTGTAGGGGGCGATGGAAGCGAAGTTCTGCTCGCGGTCCCAGGGGCAGCCATGCTCGGGATGGCGCAATCGCGCCATGATATCGAGAAGGCGGGGGAGCCCGTTCATGGGTCCGGTCATCGGACGGCATCTCCAATTGTCGCATAATGCATATTATGGCGACGAATAGACCTTGGTCGAGGAGAGGATGGCCGACCCGGGCCGCTTCGTCCAGTGCCTCCGGCGGAGATCACTTCGTCGGGATCCCCGAACGTGGCAAACTGCGGCAAGGATGGGTGGGTAAGGCAGATATCGGTGGCCGAGGGTTCGACGTTTTACGATGTGCTGGTGCTGCTGCTGGCGGCCGTGGTGATGGTGCCGCTGCTGCAACGGATCGGCATTCCGTCCATCCTTGGTTATCTGGCGGCCGGAATGGCTCTTGGTCCGTATACGCCTGGGCCGGTCGTGGACGTCGAAGCGACGAAGGCGCTGGCCGAGTTCGGCGTCGTCTTCCTGCTGTTCGCCATCGGGTTGGAACTGCCGCTGGCCCGGTTGCGGACCATGCGCCGCTTCATCTTCGGCCTCGGCATGCTCCAGGTGATCGTCACCGCGGCGCTGCTGGGCGGGTTGGGCATGGCCTTCGGCCTGACCGCGGAAGCGGCGTTGGTTGTCGGCACCACCCTGGCGTTTTCCTCCACCGCGACCGTGCTGATGTTGCTGGTCGAGCGCAATGAAGCGGTGTCGCACCATGGGCGCATCGGTGTTGCCGTGCTTATTTTCCAGGATCTGGCGGTGGTACCGGTGCTGGCGCTGTTGCCGCTCTTGGCCGGCGCTTCGCTCCAGATCGGGGCCGCCCTGGGCCTGGCTGCGGCGAAGGCGGTGGTGGCGATCGCCGGCATCCATCTCGCCGGGCGCTTTCTCGTCCGCCCCATCTACCGTCAGATTTCACTGACCCGAAGCCCGGAAGTGTTTACCGCCGCCAATCTCCTGTTGGTCCTGGCCTTGGCCTGGTTGACGGCACAGGCCGGCATGTCGATGGCTCTGGGAGCATTTCTGGCCGGAATCCTGCTGGCCGACACGGCCTATCGCCATCAGGTCGAGGCCGATATCGAGCCGTTCCGCGGCCTCCTGCTGGGCCTTTTCTTCATGACGGTCGGCATGTCCATCGACCTGCCGTTCGTCGCCAGCCGTGGCGGGACGGTGGTTCTGCTGGTCGTCGGCATCCTGGCGGTCAAGGCGAGCATCATCGTCGGGCTGTGCCAAGTCCTTGGTCTGGGGGTGGTGCATGGATTGCGGGTGGGGTTCCTGCTCGCCCAGGTCGGCGAGTTCGCCTTCATCGTCTTTTCCCGGGCGACCGAGTTGGGCATCCTCAGCCATCAGCTCGGCCAAACCCTGGGAGCTGCCGTGGCCCTGTCGATGGTGCTGACGCCGCTGCTTGCCGTCGCTGGCCACCGCTTGGCGGTGCTGGCGCAGCAACGTCTGGGGCAGGACCTCCTCCCCTCTTCCGCCGAGGTTCCCCAGCAGCACGTCATCATTGCCGGATATGGTCGGGTGGGCCGGACCATCGCGGGCTTGGTCGCCCGGCACGGGATTCCGTACGTCGCCCTCGACCTCGATCCGGAATGCGTGGCCAAGGCGCGGGCGCAAGGCCTGCCGGTCTATTATGGCGATGCCAGTCAGATTGCCGTCCTGCGTTCGGTCGGGGTCGAGCGGGCACGGGCCGTGGTGATGACCGTCAACCGTCCGCGGACGGTCGAGAAAGCGGTCGCCCGCATTCGCCACTTCGCCCCCGACCTTCCTATCATTGCCCGCGCCCATGACCTGGCGCAGGAACTGGCGCTGGACAGCGCCGGAGCGACGGCGGTGGTGCCCGAAACCATGGAAGCCAGCCTGCAAATGGCGGGCCTCCTGCTGAAGACGGCCGGCGTCGAACCCGCCGCCGTCGACCGCAGCCTGCACGAGCATCGCCGCGAGCATTGGGGTAATCTGGACGGCAAGGACCCCACGCGATGACCTCAGGAGGCTCGATGATCCCCCCTACCCTGCGCACCGCCATCGTCGCCTGTGCTTTGAGTCTTGGCGGGGGCTCGGTCTTGGCAGGCGACGACCTGCCGCTTGTGAGCCGCGGGCAAACCGTCTACGTTCCGGTCTATTCCCATGTCCTGCACGGGAACCAGGACCGTCAAGGCAAGCCGGGAACCTGGTTGCTGTCGGCGATGCTGTCGATTCGCAACGTCGACCCTGCCGCGGCCGTGACGATCCGCTCGATCCGCTACTACGACACCGAAGGCGCGCCGATCCGCGACTATCTGCCCCAGCCGCAAAAGCTGGGACCGATGGCCACCACCGAAGTGTTTGTCGAGCATAAGGACACCGCCGGTGGATCGGGGGCCAATTTCCTGGTGGTGTGGGATGCCGACAAGCCGGTCAATGTCCCCATCGTCGAAACAGTGCATACCAATTTCTTCGGTACCCAGTCGGTCGCGTTTACCAGCCGCGGTCAGGCAATCGCCGTCGGCGGGCGTTAGACGACGATTTCCAACCCGTCATAGGCCGGTTCGACCCCCGGTGGCAGTTGCCCCAGCAAGGTGCGGTAATCCATACTCGGTGTCATATGGGTGAGAACCGCCTTGCGCGGGCGAAGCTGTTCGATCCAGGCCAGCACCTTGTCGAGATGGGCATGGGTGGGGTGCGGTTTGTAGGTCAGGCAGCCGACCACCCACAGATCGAGTCCGTGCAGTTGCTCCAGCGTTTCGTCCGGCATGTCCACCAGGTCCGTGGAATACGCTACGTTACCGAAACGAAATCCCGAGGTGCGGCAGTAGCCGTGATCCTGATCGAGCGGCGTCACCGAAATCCCGCCAATAGAGAACGGTCCGGTCAGGGGGATGAAGTCGAGCATCGGCTTGTAGATCGACTGCCCCTCCTCCACGGCACCTTCCACATAGGCAAAGCGGCGGCGGATTCCTTCGATCACATCGGCGGCGGCATGAACCGGCAGCGAGGAGTCCATGGCCCGATTCACTTCGCGCAGGTCGTCGATGCCATGAAGGTGATCGGCGTGGTCATGGGTGTATAGGATGGCGTCAACCCAGTTGACGGCGGCGTCGAGCAGCTGCTCGCGCAGGTCGGGAGAGGTATCGACGAGGATGCGGGTGCCGTCGTTCTCGACCAGGATCGACGGCCGGCGGCGGCGGTTGCGCGGCTCGGCCGGATCGCAGGCGCCCCAGCCGCGCGAGATGCAGGGCACTCCCCCTGCCGATCCGCAGCCGAGGATGCGGACCTTCATCGCGGCACCTTGGTGAACAGACGAAGGAAGTTGGCGGTGGTCGCCGTCTCCACCTCGGCCAGGCCGACCCCCTTCAACTCAGCCAGCTTGGCGGCGGTGTGGGCGACATGAGCGGGTTCGTTCCGCTTGCCGCGATAGGGAATCGGCGCCAGGTACGGACAATCGGTTTCCACCAGCAGGCGGTCGAGCGGAATGCTTCGTACCGTTTGCTGAAGCACCTCGGCCTTTTTGAAGGTGACGATCCCCGACAGCGACACGAACAAGCCCAGCGCCTCAGCCGTTGCGGCCAGTTCCGGGCCGGAGCTAAAGCAATGGATGAGGCCGGTGAAGGCGCCCTGCCCCATCTCCTCGCTCAGAATGGCGGCGGTGTCGGCATCGGCATCGCGGGTATGGACCACCACCGGCAGGCCGGTGGCCCGGGCGGCGGCAATATGGGTGCGAAACGATTGGCGCTGCCCCTCGCGCGGGCTCTTGTCGTAGTAATAGTCGAGGCCGGTTTCGCCGAAGCCGACCACCTTGGGGTGGCGCGACAGCTCGATCAGCCGCTCGACCTCCACCACCGGAGCGCTGCCCGCCTCGTGGGGATGGATGCCGACCGTGCAATAGACGTTGGGATAGCGTTCCGCCACCCGCAACACCCCGGCGAAGCGCGACACGTGGGTGTTGATGGTCAGCATCAGCCCGACTCCCACCCCCTCGGCACGGGCGATCACCGCGTCGAGGTCATCGGCGAAGTCGGGGAAGTCGAGGTGACAGTGACTGTCAACCAACATGTCAACCTGCCTCTGCCTCGGTCTCGATGAAGCGTGGAAACACCCCCTGCGGAGCCGGCAACGCCACCCCCGGCTTCAAGGCGTGCTTAGGCGTGAGGAACACAAAGGACCGTTCGCCTTCCGGAATGGAAAGCTGATCGAGCAGGCGTGCCGCCGATCCGGGCATGAACGGCTGCGCCAGCATCGCCAGATGACGGGTGGTTTCGGCCAGCACCCACAGCACCGTGCCCATGCGGGCAGGATCGGTCTTCTTCAGCCCCCAGGGGGCCTGGCGGTCGACATAGCCGTTGGCGGCCCGTACCACCACCCACATCGCCTCCAGGGCCTCATGGAACAGCTGGCGGTCGAGGGCGCCGCGCACGGTTTCGAGCAGCCCATGGGCCGCGCCGAGCATCTCGCGATCCTCCGCCGTCCACTCGCCATGCTGCGGCACCTGGGCGCCGCAATTCTTGCCGATCATCGACAGCACCCGCTGGGCGAGATTGCCGAAATCGTTGGCCAGCTCGCTGTTCATGCGTCCGACCATGGCCCGATGGCTGTAGTCGCCATCGTTGCCGAACGGCACTTCGCGCATCAGGAAATAGCGGACCTGATCAAGGCCGTAGCGCTCGATCAGCATCACCGGGTCGATGACGTTGCCCACCGACTTGGAGATCTTCTGCCCCTCGTTGGTCCACCAGCCGTGGGCGAACACCCGGCGCGGCGGCTCCAGGCCGGCGGCCATCAGGAAGGCCGGCCAGTAGACGGTGTGGAAGCGCAGGATGTCCTTGCCGACCATGTGCAGATCGGCCGGCCACCAGCGGGCGTACTCGCCGCCGGTCTCGGGATAGCCGATGGCGGTGATGTAGTTGGCCAGGGCATCCAGCCACACATACATCACGTGCTTGGGATCGTTGGGCACCGGGATGCCCCAGGTGAACGAGGTCCGCGACACCGACAGGTCCTGCAGCCCGCCCTTGACGAACGATAGCACCTCGTTGCGGCGGCTCTGCGGAGCAATGCAGTCGGGCGAGGCCTCGTAATAGGCCAGCAGCTTCTCCTGCCACTGCGACAGGTGGAAGAAGTAGGACGGCTCCTTGACCCACTCTACCGGTGCCCCGGTGGGGGCGAGCTTCTGTCCCTGCGGTCCGGCAATCAGCTCGTCCTCGGCATAGAAGGCTTCGTCGCGAACCGAATACCAGCCCTCGTAATGCCCCAGCGTGATGGCGCCGTTGTCCACCAGGCGCTGCCACAGCGCCTGGCAGGCGGCAATGTGGCGGGGTTCGGTGGTGCGGATGAAGTCGTCGTTGCTGATCTCCAGCCGCTGCGCCAGTTCGCGGAAATTGGCCGAGTTCATGTCCGCCAGCGCCTGCGGCGTCAACCCCGCCGCTTCGGCCGATTTCTCGACCTTCTGGCCGTGCTCGTCGGTGCCGGTAAGAAACTTGACCGCGAAACCATCCAGGCGCTTGAAGCGAGCCAGGACGTCGCAGGCCAGCGTCGTGTAGGCGTGGCCGATATGCGGCTTGTCGTTGACGTAATAGATCGGCGTGGTGACGTAGAAGGTCCGGGCCCCGTCCATCGGGTCTACTCCATTGTCGTCGTCCCGGCGCGGAGGCCGTGGGGCCGCCCGCGGGCGAAGGACGGGTGAATTGAGAGCTATTGGCTGGCAGCCCCCGGGTCAAGCCCGGGCCAGCCGCTCCACCGCCAGAAATGCGCTCAACAGCGCCTGCTTCCGGTCCAGGTTGACCGCGTCGGTGCGGGCGAACAAGGCGGAAGTCTTTTCCCACACATCCAGCCATTGATCAAGCCGGCCGGCCGCCAGGAGGCGCCCCATCAGCCCGCCCTCGCCGGCCACAACTTCGGTCATCCCCTCGCCCTGACGACCGCCGGCGCGGATCAGGCGCGCCAGCCACCAGCTCAACAGGTCGGTGACCGTCCGCCAGGCCGCCTCGGCCTCGGGGCGGCCGACCCGCTCGGCAAACGCATGGAGAGCGGGGATGTCCAAGCGCGGCAGGGCCGACAGCAGTGCCAGGAGATCGCGGTAAAGAGTCAACCCGCCCTCGTCCGCCAGCGCCAATGCCTTGCCGATGCTGCCCTCGCCGAGTCGGGCCAGGGCGGCGGCATCGTCTGTGGACAGCTCCGGCCGGGATTGTGTCAGAAGCGAAACGACTTGCGCCTCCGCCAATGGCTGGCACGCCAGGCGACGGCATCGCGAACGGATGGTCGGCAGGAGCCGCCCCGGGCTGTGCGATGTCAGCAACATCAACGCATTACGAGGTGGTTCTTCAAGTAGTTTGAGAACTGAGTTGGCGGCATTGCGATTGAGCTCGTCGGCCGCATCGACGATCACCACCCGCCATCCCCCCTCGGCCGGGGTCAAGGCGAGGAAGCTGCCGACGTCGCGAACGTCGCCGATGACGATCTCGGTGCGCAGCTTGGCCTTCTTGTCGTCGGCATAGCCGCGTTCGACCACTTTGAGGTCGGCGTGACCGCTGGCGGCGACGCGACGGAACGTGGGGTGGCCGGGATCGAGGGCCAGCGTCTCCTGCGGGCCACCGAACAGCCCGCCTCCTGCTCCGCCCCCGGCAAGGACGAAGCGGGCAATGCGATAGGCCAGCGTCGCTTTGCCGATGCCCTTGGGGCCGCTGATCAGCCAGGCGTGGGCAAGACGTCCCGACGCCCAGGCCCCAAGGAAGGTCCGTTCGGCGAGCTCCTGGCCGATCAAATCGGGATTGGCGCGAGGCTCGGGGAGATCGGTCGTCACGCGGTCAGTCCCAGCCGATCTTTGACCGCGGCCCACACCCGCGCCTGCACGGCTTCGATGGAACCGGTGGCGTCGATGACCGCGCAGCGATGCGGATGGCGGGCGGCGATAGCCAGGAAGCCATCGCGCAGCCGGCGGTGAAACTCGAGGCCCATCCGCTCGTAGCGATCCTCTCCGCCGCCACGGCCACCGGCGCGCGACAGTCCCGCCTCGGCGGGAAGGTCGAGGATGATGGTGAGATCGGGGACGAAGTTTCCGGCGACGACGCGGTAAAGGGTTTCAAGCGACTCGGTCGCCAATCCATGCCCGAAGCCCTGATAGGCCAGGGTCGAATCGGCGTAACGGTCGCACACCACCCAGTCGCCCCGTTCAAGGGCCGGCCACACCGTCCGCACCAAATGATCGCGGCGGGCGGCGCTGTGCAGCAGGGCTTCGGTGATCGCATCCCAGCGTCCGACGTCCCCCTGAACCAACAGGGCGCGGATATCCTCCGCGCCCGGCGCCCCCCCCGGTTCGCGGGTGGCCGTCACCTCCAGGCCGGCGGTGCGCAACGCCTCGGCCAGCAGTCGGATCTGGGTGGACTTTCCGCCGCCCTCACCGCCCTCGAAGGTGATAAACCGCCCGCGCATTCCTCACCCCTTCGGACCCCACAGGATGTGCTTGATCGCCGCCGAGATCCGGCCGACCGGCCCCAACTTGTCGACATCGGCGCCCGCCACCAGCGGCAGCTCCATCGGCGCGACGTTGGGCGCGGTGATCACCAGCTTGCCCACCGCCATCCCCTTGCGGATGGGAGCGGCAACCGGACCATCATAGACGGCCGTCACCTTCATGTCGCGCCGCGCGCGACGGGGCATGGTGACCTCGAGACGCTCGCCGGCGACCAGGGGAACGGTTGCCGCTTCGCCCAGCCACACTTCGGCATCCGTGACGATGTCGCCGGGCTTGAACAGGGCGTAGTTCTCGAACTCGCGGAAGGCCCATTCGACCAGCCGCTGGGTCTCTTCGGCCCGTTCCTTCATGCTCGACAGGCCGTTGACCACCAGGACGATGCGGCGGTCGCCGCGCCGGACCGAGCCGGTCAGGCCGTAGCCGGCGGTCTCGGTATGGCCGGTCTTGAGGCCGTCGGCGCCCTGGGTGGTATAGAGCAGCGGGTTGCGGTTGCCCTGGCGGATGCCGTTGTATTCGAATTCGCGTTCGGAATAGATCGGGTAGTAGTCGGGAAAGTCGGTGATCAGGCGCCGCGCCAGAGTCGAAAGGTCGCGGGCGGTGGTCAGGTGTTCGGGCTCCGGCCAGCCGCTGGCATTGCGCAGATTGGTGTTGGACATCCCCAACTGGCGGGCGCGGCGGGTTGCCTCCTCGGCAAAGGCATCTTCGCTGCCCGAGAGGGCCTCGGCGAGGACGCTGCAGGCGTCGTTTCCGGACTGGATGATGACGCCGCGGATCAGATCCTCGACCTTGGCGGTGGAGTTGACCGGCAGGAACATCAGCGAGCCGCCGGACTTGAAGTGCTTCTTCCACGCCGTCTCGGTGACCGGCAGCGTGTCCGTCAGCTTCCAGCTGCCTTCCTTGAGCTTGCTGAACACCATGTAGGCGGTCATCAGCTTGCTCATCGACGAGGGAGCCATCAGCTCGTCGGCATTCTTCTCCATCAAGACGGTTCCCGTCTTGAAATCGACGATGATGGCCTGCTTGGCGGAGGTTTCGATCTGGTCTGCGGAGGCCGGCGGCGCCAGCGCCGACAGCATCAGTGCCAGCACAGCGGCCAGAGTCGGGCGGAGAAAATGCGGGTTCATCGGCACCTGGTTCCTCGAACACGAAGTGTTGCCGCTCTCAAGCGGCTTGCGTGCCCCGCTCCTAGGCCCGAAATGCGTCGGAACTAGGGCGTGACGGACATCAGTCGACCACCACGCGGGCATCGGGCTGCCCGGTGGCGATGACCGCATCGAGCAGGCGGTCGGCATCCTCGACACTGCCAATCGGCCCCAACCGGACGCGGAACAGCATCTGGCCCTTGACGCTGACCTGCTGAATCTGTGCCGAGCCCAGGCCATTCAGGCGGGCGTGCAGCCGCACCGCATTGTCGTGGCGGCTGAAGGCACCGGCTTGGACGAACAGGTTGGTGGCATGCACCGGCACCTGCTGCACCTGCTGGGCCGCCAGGGTCCGCTCGGCGGCATCGGCTGCGGCAGACCCGCGCTGGACGCCGGAGGCACTTCCGGTCGAGCCCATGGTCGTCGTTGGACGGGTGGTTCCCTTGGCACCAGGGGGCGGCGGCAGGGACTCGGCGGTGACGCTTTCGCGCGGCGCGGCGATGGCCATCTGCGGCTCGCCGGCGACATCGCGCTTGAGCTTGCCGGCCAGGGCCCGGCTTTCCTCGGCCATCACCTGCACCCGCACCTTCGCCGTGCCCTTCCCCTCGTAGCCCAGCAATTGAGCCGCTCGCCGCGACAGGTCGATGACCCGGCCGTTGACGAACGGGCCGCGGTCATTGATCCGAATCACCAGCGATCGCCCGTTCTCCAGATTGGTCACCCGCACCACCGACGGCAGCGGGAGCGTCTTATGGGCTGCCGAGACCTGGTTTTCGTCGAAGACTTCGCCATTGGCGGTCAGCTTGCCGTGGAAGGTCGGGCCGTACCACGAACCGATGCCAGACTCGTCGTAATCGAAATCCTCGCGCGGGTAGTACCAGACGCCCGCGACCTGATAGGCCTTGCCGATCTTGTAGGCGGGATTGGTGGCGCCCTGCTGCGTCGGCGCCGGGTCGCCATTGCTTTGCTTGGCGAAATGGCTGAGCAGGTTGATCTCGGCGCATCCCGGCAGCAGCGCGGACGTCACCAACAGCGCGCCTATCCGCGTACCGTGCCAGACCCTCCGCATCATGTGGTATCCCCTCCGGGTAAGCCGTCGAAATCTGGGGTAATCTAGCGACCCCCGATCTTATCCGCAAGATGGCCGGCGGCCAGGGCGAAGAAGGTCGAGCGATTCCACTTCATGATGGTGCGAAAATTGTCATAGACGAGGAACGCGGGCCCCTTCCCCGCCTCGGCCAGGACGATCGAAGCCTCCAGGTTGCGCTTGGGCAACGGCTTGCCATTGGCCGCCTTCACGCCCAACCGGCTCCATTCCGCCAGGCTCTTGCGGGCGTCCAGGCCAATCATTTTGACGTCGAAACCATCAGGCAGGCGCACCGCACGGCCCCAGGTTTCCTCGCCCTTCCAGCCTTCGCCGGCCAAATAGTTGGCGGCAGAGGCCAGGGCGTCGGCGCGGTTTGTCCAAACATCGCGGCGGCCGTCGCCATTGCCGTCGACGCTCCACTTGACGAAGGTCGAGGGCATGAACTGGCACTGCCCCATCGCTCCGGCCCACGAGCCGACCATCGCCTGTGGGGCGATATGGCCCTCGTCGAGGATCTTGAGGGCGTTGATCAATTCACCGCGGAAATAGGTCGAGCGACGGCCGTCCCATGCCAGGGTGGCCAGGGAGGCAATCACCGGATAGCCGCCGGTGACGCGGCCGTAATCGGTCTCGATGCCCCATAGAGCGGCGACGAAGCGGGCCTGGACTCCGTATTTCTTCTCGATCTCGGCCAGCAAGGCGCGGTTCTCGGCCATCATCTTGCGGCCCTTGGCCACCTTCGCCGGGCTGACGACACGGCTCATATACTGATCGAACGAGAGGGTGAATTCCGGCTGCCGGCGGTCGTACTCGATCACTTTGGGAATCGGCTGCACGTCGGCAAAGGCGGCATCGACGGTCTCGGGACGAATTCCCCTGGCCGCGGCATCCACCTTGACACCGCCGAGGAAGGTTGCGAAATCCGGCGCCGCTGCGGCGTCCTGGGCCCAGGCCGGAGCGACAAGGACCACGCCTGCAGCCGCGATTCCAGCGATCGCCCATGTGCCGCGCTTCATATTCCGTCCTCCTGCCGATCCATTGCAGGGGCCCTTCTGCCATAGCGGCGGCGACGGCCGCAATGGAAAGCGCAACTTTGTCACCCCTCACCGATGGGGGCCGGGAATAGGGCATTGGTCCACCCCCGCAGGCGGTAGGCGATCAACCCCGTCCATTCATGAAGCGCCCCCGCCAGCGCCCCCCGTCCCGCCCCAGGATTGAATTGCAGGCGAGGGCGTCCCGTCGACAGATAATCGACCGGCCACGCCGTCACCGGCCAACCGACGGCGCGAAAGACGCCGACCGATCGCGGCATGTGAACGGCCGAGGTCACCAGCAGCCAGGTCTCGCCGGCTTGCGGCTGCATCAGCCTTGTGGAGAAAACGGCATTCTCCCGGGTGTTGCGCGATTCGGCCTCGAACACGACGCGGGATATATCGAATCCGATCTCGGCGAGAAAACGCCGGGTCGGCTCGGCCTCCTTGAGTTCGGTATTGGTGAGACTGCCGGAGCCGCCGGTGAAGATGATCCGGGCCGCGGGAAACTGACGGGCCAGGGCGACCATGCCGGTCAAGCGCTCGACCGCTCCCCCCACCGCCACCTGCCCGCGCAGGGCAGAGGTGACGGGGTCGATGGCGCCGCCAAGGACAATGATCCCGTCAACATGGGCGGGGATGTTCGAGGGCTGCGGAAACCGATCCTCCAATGGACCGAGCAGCCACTCGGTCAACGGCAATACGGCGAGTGCAATCATGGCGAGGGACGCGGAGACCAGCAGCGCCCGACCCAGGCGAAGCCGCCGTTTCGAGAAACACAGAACGGTGCCGAGTCCGACCAGCGCCAGCAATACGGCATCGGGTTGGCTCAGCACGCCGAAGATCTTGGAAACGACGAACATCCCTTGTTGTGCCATCGCGCCCGGCGCATGTCACCTGCGCATCCTCACCACCCATCAAATTCTCCAGACGGCCCAGAGGGGTGGCAGGGGGCATAGCCGCTGAAGGCAAGTCTGGATGCGGCGAATGCCGCGCTTGAAGAAGGACATCATGCTCCGGGCGAGGTTTTTCGGGCGGTTGGCCC
>JACRFY010000157.1 GCA_016212565.1 Magnetospirillum sp.
GACTATCCCAAGGGCCTCAAGGTCACCGACGCCGAGATGGACGCAATCGCCATCAACGGCTGCGACTTCCATCCAGAGTGGAACTACACCATCTCACCCCGAAAGCCGGATCGTGCGGTTGTTTTGGCGTAGATCCTTATCGGGACTACCGGCGGCCGCAGTGATACCGGCGGCATGAAGGTTCCATTCCTGCCGCGCGGGTTTCGCTCAAGCGCCCCTACTGACTGGCCCACAGGATCCGGGCCATCCACGACACCTCTTCGGTGGCAAGGCTGCGGCCGGTATGGGCGGGGTTGATCGAAGCCAGCTCGATGCGCTTGGCGGTCTGGCGGATCAATTGCTTGACCATCACCTCGCCTTCCAGAGTCTTGACCACCACCCGGTCGCCGCGACGCACGCTGGCCGCCGGCGAGACGATCACCACGTCGCCGTCGCGAAACAGCGGCTCCATGCTGTCGCCCGACACCTCCAGGGCATAGGCGTGGGGATCGCCGATCTCGGGGAAGGGGATCTCGTCCCAGCCGCCGCCGACCGGATAGCCGGAATCGTCGAAGAAGCCGCGGTCGCCGGCCTGGGCGAAGCCGACCAGAGGCATGGTCGGCGACGGCCGCCGCGGCGCTGCCCCGTCGATATAGCCGACCAGATCGGACATGCTGGCCCCGGTGGCGTCCAACACCTTGGCCACGCTTTCCGTGGACGGCCAGCGCGGCTTGCCCTCGCGGGTGATGCGCTTGCTCTTGTTGAAGGTGGTGGGGTCGAGACCGGCCTTGCGCGCCAGCGCCGAGGCGGTCAGCCCGTGATCGCGAGCCAAAGCGTCGAGCGCAGCCCAGATATCGGCGTGTTTCAACATGGGAAGATGGTCTCGCAAATTGCCAATTCCTGCATCAGGAACATGTACCCATAACCCCCTTGACTCTCCCTCGGCGTTTGGCGCACTTTTGTTCCCGTTTCTTCCCGGTTTTGGAGAACGAATATGCGCCATACACGATACATACCGAAGCCGTTGAGCCTGCGCGCCAGCGAGCCGTTTCCCAGCGCCGAGGAGGCGTGGCTGTGGTTTTCCCAGTGCCAATTGGCGCGCGTCGACGGAGTCCGCTTCGTCGCCGACAGCGGCGCCATCGCCCGTCCCTGCGAGCCGGACGACATCTATCGCGCCGTCGACCGCCTCTACCGCCAGCGCCGCCTGCAGCGCGCCCACCTGGCGGTGCTCGGGCATTTCGGCAAGCGGCTGTCGCCGCCCGACCGCCGCCCCGGCGGCGACGGGCTGGGCCAGGCGACGCTGTGGGACGAGGCCCTCGACCGCCTGTCCGGCGCCCTCCGCGCCAAGGGAATCGTCGCATGATCCCCGAGCGCGACGCCAACTGGTCGCGGGCGCTGGTGATGTTCTCCGGACGCACCGACCTGTGGTGGCTGCGCCTGCTGCGGCGCGGCTACCGCCACTGCTTCGTGGCCCTCGAGGGCGAAGGCGGCTGGGTGGTGATCGATCCGCTCGCCCACCGCACCGTGGTGCTTGCGCTGCCACCCTGCGCGGCGCTCGATCTCGCCGCATTCTACCGCCAGCACGGCCTGGAGGTGGTCGAGACCGCGGTGGCCGCCCCGCCACGACGCCCGGCACCGTGGCGCCCCCACACCTGCGTCGAATCCGTCAAGCGAATCCTGGGAATTTCAGCACCGTTTATCCTCACGCCCCGGCAATTATCGTCTTTTATTCGTGAACGCGGAAAAAAGTCATTGACGCCGCCGGATCATTAGGGATATATCTTTCTCCATCAACACCACATCTGCGCCCGGAGCCCGGCGGACCCTGTCCGCCGGGTTTTTTCATTCCCATTCCGCGCCTCGCAACCCGCCAACCCAGGAGATGTGTCATGGGTGGATTGTTTTCATCCCCGTCCCCGCCCCCCGCGCCGCCCCCGCCGCCGCCGACTCCCGCCCCCGCCCCCGAGGTGGTCAAGGATCCCGACCAGGAAGCCCGTCAGCAGCGTCTCGACGCCATCGCCCGCAACCGGCGCGGCCGCTACGGCCTGATCGAGACCTCCGAACGCGGCGTGCTCGACGCCCCGGCGCTCCAGGGCAAGACCCTGTTGGGAGAATGAGCATGGGCAAGCCGAAGACCCCGCCGGATCGCGCCGGCACCGACGATCCGGCGGGCGGCGATCGCGATCCCGCCCGCCTGCTGCAACGCTACCGCAAGGCCAAGGACCGCCGCGCGCTGTGGGAAGCCCACTGGCAGGAATGCTACGATTACGCCCTGCCGCTGCGCGACGCGGTGATCAACCAGCCCACTCCGGGCGAGAAGAAGGGCGACCGCCTGTTCGACGGCACCGCCGCCGACGCCGTCGACCAGCTGGCCGCCAGCCTGCTGTCGGAGTTGACTCCGCCGTGGGCGCAGTGGTTCGGCCTCGCCGCCGGTCCCGACGTCGACGCCGCCGAGCGCGACACCATCGCCGCCGGCCTCGACACGGTGGCCGCCGTCCTGCAATCGCACTTCGACCGCTCGAACTTCGCCGTCGAAATGCACCAGTGCTACCTCGACGTGGTCACCGGCGGCACCGCCTCGCTGCTGCTCGAGGAAGCCCGGCCGGGCGAACCCTCGGCCTTCCGCTTCACCGCCGTGCCGTTGGCCCAGGTGGTGCTGGAGGAGGGCGCCGAGGGGCGTCTCGACGTCAGCTTCCGCCGCACCGAGCTGACTCTGGCGGCCATCGAGGCCCGCTTCCCCGGCGCCGAGATCCCCGACAGCCTGGCCCGGCGCGGCGCCGAGGACCCCGACGCCCGCTTCGCCATCGTCGAGGCGGTGGTGCCGGTGCGCCGCGGCCACGGCTACCACTATGCCGCGGTGCTGGAAGACGAAGACAACGACCAGGCGGTGCTCGCCGAGGGCCGCTTCGGCGACACGCCGTTCATCAACTTCCGCTGGCTGAAGGCCCCCGGCGAGGTCTATGGCCGCTCGCCGGTGATGAAGGCGCTGCCCGACATCAAGACCGCCAACAAGGTGGTCGAGCTGGTGCTGAAGAACGCCACCATCGCCGTCACCGGCATCTGGCAGGCCGACGACGACGGGGTGCTCAACCCGGCCAACATCAAGCTGGTTCCCGGCACCATCATCCCCAAGGCGGTCGGCTCGGCCGGCCTCCAGCCGTTGCAGGCGCCGGGGCGCTTCGACACCTCGCAACTGGTGCTCGACGACCTGCGCGCCCGCATCCGCCACGCCCTGCTCGCCGACAAGCTGGGCCAGCCCGACGCGCCGCGGATGACGGCCACCGAGGTGCTGGAGCGCTCGACCGAGATGGCCCGGCTGCTGGGGGCCACCTATGGCCGCCTGCAATCGGAGCTGCTCACCCCGCTGGTGCGGCGCGCCATCGCCATCCTGCGCCGCCGCGGCGAGATCCCCGAGCTGCTGGTCGACGGCCGGCTGATCGATCTGCAGTACAAATCGCCGCTGGCCCAGAGCCAGTCCCAGCGCGACGCCAAGAACCTGATGACCTGGCTGGGAGCGCTGGCGCAGTTGGGACCGAGCGGGATGCAGAGCATCGACGCCGCCGCCGCGGCCCGCTGGCTGGGCCGGGCCTTCAACGTTCCCGCCGAGGTGATGATCCCCGCCAGCCCGCTGGTCGCGCTCGACCCGGCACTGCTGGCCCAGGCCGACGCGATGCTCTCGCACCTCGATCCGGCACAGATGCAGCAACTGGCCCTGGGCATCGGCACCCTGATCGGCCACGGCGGCAACCCGCCGGCCCAACCGGCGACACGAATGCCGGCCCAGCCGGCGACACAAATGCCGGCCCAGCCGGCGACACAAATGCCGGCCCAGCCGGCGGGGGGAGGCGGTCATGTCTGAGCCCGCCTCCGGCTGGACCTGGTTCGAGCCGCCGCGTGCGCCCGACGACGGCGAGCGTCTGGAACTGGCCCGCGCCGCGCGCCGGGTGTTCGCCAGCCCCGACGGCGAACGCCTGCTCGCCCACCTCAAGGCCCTCACCGTCGACCGCTGCGTCGGCCCCGACGTCTCCGATGCCGGGCTGAGGACCCTCGAAGGCCAGCGCCAGTTGGTCCTGCACCTGATGTCGCTGGCGGCCCTCGGCCGCAGCGGCGCCTGACCCCGCATCCGGAGACCACCGCCATGTATTACGAAGACTCGCTCGAACCCACCCCCACCGGGGCGACGGCCAAGCCCGAGGGCCTGCCGGACAAGTTCTGGGATCCCGAAACCCAGACCGTGCGCACCGACGCCCTGGTGCGCGGCTACCTGCGCCTGGAGCGCCGCCTCCATCGCATGGTGGCGGTGCCCGGCCCCGACTCGCCCGCCGACGAGGTGGCCCAGTTCCGCCGCGCCCTGGGCATCCCCGACCGCCCCGAGCACTATCCGCTGACCCTGCGCCACCCCCACATCGGCGTCGACCCCGAGGTCAATCACCGCCTGCACTGCGCCGGCTGCACCCCGGACCAGGTGCAGTTGATCTACGACCTGGCGGTGGAGAAGCTGGCCCCGGTCGCCGAGCAGATCCGCCGCGACTACCAGCAGCAGCGCGGCCTCGACCGCCTGCGCGAGCATTTCGGCGGCGATGCCCGCTGGGCCGAGACCGCCCGTCAGGTCGCCGCCTGGGGCAAGGCCAACCTCGATCCCGAGGTCTTCCATGCCCTGGCCAGCGTGCCCGAGGGCGTGGTGGCCATGCACCGGATGATGGCCGGCGGCGAGCCGCTGATGGGCCGCGCCCCGGTGGCCAACGACGAACCGCTGTCCGAGGCGGCGCTGAAGAAGATGATGGCCGATCCCCGCTACTGGAAGAAGAAGGACCCCGCCTTCATCGACAAGGTGTCGTCCGGCTTCCGTCGCCTGTACGGCGAATAGGGACGGCCCTCACCCCCGGGCGTCCGCGCCCGGGGGCTTTCCCCGTCGCGATTCCCACCGGCCCGGCCGCTCCGGCGTGACCTTCCCCCACGCCGTCCGAGCGCCGGCCGTCCCCTCCCCCGTGCGCCGCTCCTCGCACGGGGGAGGGTGAGGTTGCCACCCTTTCGGCCCGGCCGCGCCAGCGTGTCCCTCCCACGCCGTGCTGCGCCGGCCGTCCCCTCCCCCGCGCGGGATTCCTTCCACCGTGCGGGGGAGGGGTGAGAAACGGTTAGCGGCGGCACCAAGCCTGAGCGTCGTCGTCCTTACCGGTCACCACCTGGCAATAGGCGCTGCGTGCATCCTGGAAGCCGCCAAGCCCCGCCAACCTCAGCCAGAGCATGATTTCGTCGTCCGCGGCCGCAATCCGGCCGGCCCGGTTCAACGCCCAAAGCGCATGCGCGGACCCTGGGTCGCCCTTGGCCACCGCACGCCGATACCACTGGCTTGCCCGCTGGTCGTCTCCCAGGCCGTCCTCCCCCGTTGCCACCACGGACCCGACCGACCGTTCCGGAAAGGCTTCACCTTGCGCCGCCGCCAACGCGGATCGTTCGGCAATAACGAACCAGCGCTCCGAGCCTTCGGCATCGGCTGCGCCACCACGGCCATCACGCATGAGCGCTCCCACCATGGCCGCTGCCCGCGGCACACGGTCCGCGGCGCGCTCCAGCCATCGGACGGCCCTTGTGTCGTCATGCGCCAGGTAGCGGCCGACCAAAAGCCAACGCGCGAGTTCGATCTGCGCATAGGCATTGCCTCCCTCGGCCGCTGCCAGCATGTGACGCACGGCCAATCCCCGGTCCTGGGGAATGTCGGTCGAAACGAAGGGATTTCCGCGCCCCACTGCATAAGACCAACCAAGATCGTAATGTGCGTCGGCGTGGCCTCGGCCCGCCCATTCCTGACGCCATAGGGTCAGGGGATCGCTTCCCACCGGACAGCGGTAGATCCGGGTCAGCAGGTCATTGCCGTAAGCATAGCCGTCGGCACCGCGTTGCGCTGCCCCTTGACGGAGCGCCTCCAGCAGCCGCTCCCCCATGGCGGCGACCTCGGCGGACGCCCCTCTCTCGTTCGACAGGCGCAATGCACAAAGAAGATCGAAAACGGCCCCCTGATCACCGCGCCGGGCCGCCCTAAACAACCATTCCCCGGCCAGTTCGAGTTCTTCGTTATCCGCCCGGTGCTCGAGGTGGAAGCGGCCTAATCGTGCCTCGGCAGAGGTATCGCCGGCCTCGGCGGCCCGCTGCAACCATTCTAACGCCTGCGCAGGGTCGCGCGGCATACCTGCACCGGCCGAGAGAGCGTCGAAAAGGGCAATCATCGCCCCGGTGTGCCCCTGCTCGGCGGCCTTAAGAAGCAGGTCGGCCCGTTGCCGGTAGACCCGTTCGTCGAGCGAATTGGCGGATCGCAACGCCTGGGCGAGATTCACCATCGCTTCGGCAGAGCCGGACGGTGTTGGCCCGGAACAGGCGCTCGCGCCCAGTACACAGCAGAGGCCACACAGCGCCCACAACGCGCCGCGCATGGCGGCCGTCACCGGCGACCAACGCGTTGTCGGTGCACTCGCGTTCAACGCACACCCAGCAGGGAATTTCACAATGCCAAACATCATGAAAACGTTATCCGAAATCTGGGATGTCGTCGACAAAGTTGGAACGGCGCTGTCGACTGCCAATGACGATCCGTTCAGCAGCGGCCCGATCCGGTCCGCGAACGGTCCGGAAGGAGCGGCAGAAGACGTTGCCAGACTTCTCGGCGGTCACCCCCAGACGCACAATATCCCAGCAATCACCAAGGACATCTTGGAGGCAATTAAAGAAGGGAAATCTGTTGAGGATGCCAAAATGGCGGCATTTCACAACGCCGCAATCCGAGAGGAGAACGAAGGGTTCAATCGCCCTGGAGGAATGCCAAACATTACACCCCCAGAGCCCGACGCGGGGAAAGATAGTCCCCACGAATATCATCCACCGGAGGAAGAATCCAAGACTCCTGACAATACCAGTGGCGACAGCGGAGCGCCTGGAGAAACAAGTACTCCAGATGGTGGCCAGAATGGCGGTGACGACAGCGCCCCACCGGGTAGCTACGGTGACAATCGGGAAGGCCCAGGCGATTCCGGCGAGCAGACCGCCGACAACTCCCCCGCCGCCCCCCGTGCCGACGCGATGATGGCCATGGCCGCCGCGCCGATCACCGCTCCCGGGCGGGCGGCGATGCTCAAGAGCCCCGAGACCTGGACCGAGGGCGAGATGAAGGAGGTCATCGCCGCCGCCCAGGGCGGCTTCCGCGGCTGGAAGTCCGGCGATCCGTTGAAGACGCAGATGTTCGACGCCGTCGGTGACTGGCACCGCCACGTCTACGGCGACGGCGAGCAGCAGGTCGACGACACCGGCAAACCGGTCGAGCCGCAGCCGATCCGTCCCATCCCCGCCGAGGCGGCGCCGCCGCTCACCCCCGACGGCGAGGATCTGTGGCAGGCCACCGCCCGCCTTGGCCGCAAGCTGGCCGGCTCCGGCAACCTGCCCGAGGCAGTGGGCGGCTTGCAGCGCGGCCTCAACATGCTCGACACCGACCGAGCGCCGCTGGCCGAGGATGGCGTCTACGGGCCGCAGACCGATTATGCCCTGAAGCGAGCCACCGCCCGCCTCGGCCCGGCCCGCGTCGAGGAGGCGCTGGCCCTGGGCCGCTTCAACCGCTTCGCCCGCCAGGCCGAGCGCGACGGCAGCGCCGAGGGGCTGGCGGCGACCACCCAAGGCGCCTTCGCGCCGCTGTTTCGCGCGCCCGGCGATGCCAAGGCGCCCAAGGTCGAGGCCGGCATCCTCCAGGAGACTCTCAACGCGCACGGCGGACGGACTTTCGACGACTGGCAGCCGCTGAAGGTCGACGGCTGGATCGGACCCAAGACCACCGAAGCCTTTGCCCGCCTGCTGCCCGAGCACGGCGCCGACGCCCTCACCGCCGCCTATGGGCGCGGTCTCGGGCTGAACTAATTCCCTTTGCCCGTTCGGACAACCGGCCCGCGCCCGATAAGCGCCCGGCCCGGCGGGCCCTTGCGCGCCCCGCACCGGGGCGTGCCGTTGCCCGTCAATCCCACCGAAAGGACCATCCGATGTCGACGACCATCGTCAACAATTTCTCCAAGCAGTACGGGGCCGAGGTCCATGTCGCCTTCCAGCGCATGGGCACCAAGCTTCGCAACACCGTGCGCGTGCGCAACAACGTCAAGGGGGCCATCGCCGTCTTCCAGAAGATCGGCAAGGGCGCCGCCAGCACCAAGGCCCGCCACGGCAAGGTGCCGGTGATGAACGTCGACCACGAAGCGGTCGAATGCCAGCTCTACGACTATTATGCCGGCGACTGGCTGGACAAGCTCGACGAGGTCAAGGCCGACGCCGACGAGCGCTCGATCCTGACCAATGCCGGCGCCTATGCCCTGGGCCGCAAGACCGACGAGCTGATCATCGCCGAGCTCGACAAGTCGACCAATTACGCCGGCACCGGCGCCGACGTCCTGACCAAGGCCAAGGTGCTGACCGCCTTCGAAATGCTGGGCGGCGCCGACGTCCCCGACGACGGCGAGCGCACCGCGGTGGTCGGCTGGAAGCAGTGGTCGGACCTGCTGGCCATCGAGGAGTTCGCCAACGCCGATTACGTCGGCGAGGACGAACTGCCGTGGAACGGCACCCAGGCCAAGAAGTGGCTGGGCACCCTGTGGATGCCCCATTCCGGCCTGACCAAGAGCGGCACCGTCCGCTACTGCTACTGGTACCACAAGAGCGCGATCGGCCACGCGGTGGGCTCGGAGGTCAAGTCCGAGATCACCTATCACGGCGACCGCGCCTCGTGGTTCGTCAACAACATGATGTCGCAGGGCTGCGTGCTGGTCGATGCGACCGGCGTGGTCAGCATGCGCTGCCTCGAAGCGTAAGGAGAGTCTCCATGGCGTACCTGTCCAAGGACCTCAGCGTGCTGGCCTATGCCAATGGCTTCACCCTGTGGCACTACACCACCGCCGATGCCGCCGCCACCGTCGACAGCGCCGGCTATTTCAATGCCGCCGCCGACATGCTGCGGGTCGGCGACATCATCATCGCCACCGTCGACACCACCGGCACCGCAACGGGCGGCCTGTTCTTCGTCTCCACCGCCGCCGCGGGCGCCGTCGACGTCAACGACCTGACCCAGATCGGCGCCACCGACACCGACTGAGGGTAACCCCGGTGGGCCGGTCCCCGCGCGTCGGGGGCCGGCTTGCCGGTGGCTTCGGCGACCGGCACGGCGGCGGGCCGGTAATGGCCCACAACATCCTCACTCACCCCATCGGAGTCCCTGCCATGGCCCTGTCCGCCATTGCCCTGTGCTCGCGCGCGCTGTTGAAGCTGGGCGCCGGCACCATCGCCTCCTTCGACGAAGGCACCGCCGAATCGGAGGTGTCCGCCAACCTCTATCCGCCGCTGCGCGACGCCCTGCTGTCGTCGCATCCGTGGAACTTCGCCACCGGCCAGGTCGGCCTGCCGCGCCTGGTCGCCGAGCCGGTGGCCGACTTCGCCTATGCCTACCAGTTGCCCGCC
>JACRFY010000151.1 GCA_016212565.1 Magnetospirillum sp.
CCAGCAGGGCGGAAAGACCGCGTCCCAGATTCTTCCGCTTTTCCTCGGGCACGGCGATCAGACTCCCGCCCGGATATCACGCTCGCGCTTCAGCACTTCGCTGGCGAGGTGGATGTAGGCCTCCGACCCGCTGCTCTTCACGTCGTAGATCAGCACCGGCTTGCCGTGCGACGGGGCCTCGGAAATGCGGACGTTGCGCGGGATCACCGTCTTGTAGACCTTGTCGCCGAAGTAGCCGCGAACGTCGTTGGCCACCATGTCGGAAAGGTTGTTGCGCTTGTCGAACATGGTCAGCACGATGCCCTGCAATTCCAGGGTCGGGTTGAAGGCCTGGCGCACCAGTTCGATGGTCTTCACCAGGTGGCTGATGCCTTCCAGGGCGAAAAACTCGCATTGCAGCGGCACCATCACCGCATGGGCGGCGACCAGGGCATTCAGCGTCAGCAGGTTCAGCGACGGCGGGCAGTCGATCAGCACGTAGTCGTAGCCCGACACGGTGCCGATGGCCTCGCGCAGACGGTTCTCGCGCCGCTCGGCCTCGACCAGTTCGATCTCGGCACCCGACAGGTCGACACCCGAGGGCACCAGCCACAATCCGGGGATCTCGGTATCCAGCACCGACTCGGCCAGGGGGGCTTCGCCGATCAGGACATGATAGGAGTTGATGGCCCGGGCGGCGCGGTCGATGCCCAGACCGGTGCTGGCATTGCCCTGCGGGTCGAGGTCGATGACCAGCACCTTGGCGCGGGTGGCCGCCATCGCCGTCGCCAGGTTGATGGCGGTGGTGGTCTTGCCGACGCCACCCTTTTGGTTGGCAATGGCGATAATGCGGGTGGGCGTGGAGCTGCTGCTATCGCTCTGCTCGACCACGGCGTACCTCTTTCAGATCCAGAATGGCGGAAGCGGCATCCGTTAGAGAGGGGATGCGCTCGACCGTGATATGCCATTCTTTCTGCGCTGCGGTCAATTCGTCTTCGACCCCGCGACCCTTCAGAAACAGACAAAAACCGTTTTCGGCGAGGTGAGGCGCGGCGAGATCGAGCAGCTTGCCCAACGGCGCTACGGCACGGGCGGTGATGAGGTCGGCCATCAATGGCGGCACCGCCTCGGCGCGGGTGGCGTGGATGGTCACCGCGGTGCCGCTGACCCGAGCGGCCTCGCGCAGAAAGGCGGCCTTGCGGACGTCGCTCTCGATCAGGTGGACGTCGGGCGCGCCGAGGATCGCCAGGACCAACCCGGGAAAGCCGGCGCCTGAACCAAGGTCGACCGTGCGGTGGATCGCCCGGTGGGCAAGGTGGGGGAAAAGCTGCGCCGAATCGAGCATGTGACGCCGCCACAGATCCGGCACGGTGTCGGGGCCGATCAGGTTGATCCGGGCCTGCCATTTGACCAGAAGGTCGGCATAGGCGCGCAGGCGCTCCAGTGTTTCACGTGAAACAGATGTCGCCGCGGCGAAGTCGTCGGGTGTCATGCCCACTCCCTGTTGTGTGTTCGTTTCACGTGAAACACGATGGCTGGGTGGCGCCGCGGACACACCCCATGCATGGTGTCTGTTTCACGTGAAACATCCATCTCTAGCCATGCCGCCGAACGTGACCGAGCAGGGCCGTCACCGCCGCCGGGGTGATGCCCGGCAGCCGTGCTGCCCCCGCCAGCGTTTCCGGTCGCGCCGCCTTCAGCTTCAGACGCACCTCCGTCGACAGCGAGCCGATGGCGTCGTAGTCGAGGTCATCGGGCAGCGACAGCCCCTCCTCGCGACGATAGGCCTGGATGTCGGCCTCCTGGCGCTGAAGGTGTCCTTGATAGCCGCCCTCGATCGCCAGCTGCGCCGCCGCCGCCGCATCAAGACCACCCAGCTCCGGCCAAACCTCGCACAGCCGTTCGAGCGTGATGTCGGGATAGGCCAACAACTCCCAGGCCGACCGGACCACCCCGTCCTGGTTCACGCCCAACCCCTGGCGACGCAATGCCGTCGGCGATGCCCGCAAGCTGTGCAACATCGCCCTCCCCGCCGCGATCGCCTCGGCCTTGGCGGCGAATGCCGTGCCCCGTTCGTCACCGACACATCCCGCGGCAATCCCCCGCGGGGTCAGGCGCAGATCGGCATTGTCGGCCCGCAATACCAGCCGGTACTCGGCCCGCGAGCTGAACATGCGATAGGGCTCCGTGGTCCCCAGCGTCACCAGATCATCGACCAGCACGCCGATATAGGCGTCGGCGCGATCGAGGATCAACGGTGCCTCGCCTCCCACCTGGCGCGCGGCGTTGATGCCGGCGACGATCCCCTGCCCGCCCGCCTCCTCATAGCCGGTGGTGCCGTTGATCTGGCCGGCGAGGAACAGACCCCCGACGCGGCGGGTCTCCAAGGACCGATGCAGCTCGCGCGGATCGACGAAGTCGTACTCGATGGCATAGCCGGGACGCAGCATCACCACCTGCTCCAGCCCGGGGATGGTCTTCAGCAACGCGCTTTGCACATCCGCGGGAAGTGAAGTGGAGATGCCGTTGGGATAGACGGTGGGGTCGTCCAACCCCTCCGGTTCCAGGAAGATCTGGTGGCGCGGTTTGTCGGCAAACCGGACCACCTTGTCCTCGATCGACGGGCAATAGCGCGGACCGGTGCTCTGGATCTGCCCCGAATACATCGGCGCCCGATGCAGATTGGCCCGGATCAGAGCATGGCTGGCCGCGGTAGTGTGGGTAATGCCGCACGCCACCTGTGGGATGGTGATGCGCGTGTTGAGGAACGAGAACGGCACCGGCGGATCGTCGCCGGCCTGCATCTCCAGGCCGTCCCAGGCGATGGTCCGTCCGTCGAGCCGGGCCGGCGTTCCCGTCTTCAGACGGCCAAGGACAAAGCCATGGCGGGACAGGGTTCGCGACAGACCGTAGCTCGGTGCGTCGCCAACCCGCCCCGCCGGCCATTGCCGTTCCCCGCAATGAACGATGCCGCGCAGGAACGTGCCGGTGGTCAGCACCACCGCACCGCAGCCGATCCGCGATCCATCGGCCAGGACGACCCCGACCACCCGCCCGTTCGTGACCAGCAGATCCTCGGCCGCCCCCGTCATCAGGATCAGATTGGCCTGTGCCTCCAGCAGCGACCGCATCGCTTGGCGGTACAATTTGCGGTCGGCCTGCGCCCGCGGCCCCTGCACCGCCGGTCCCTTGCTGCGGTTGAGGATGCGGAACTGGATGCCGGCACGGTCGATGGCCCGCCCCATCAGGCCGTCGAGCGCATCGATCTCGCGCACCAACTGACCCTTAGCCAAGCCGCCAATGGCCGGATTGCAGGACATCTCGCCCAAGGTTTCCAGCCGCTGCGACAACAAAACCGTCGCGGCACCGACCCGGGCCGCCGCCGCCGCCGCCTCGCACCCGGCGTGGCCGCCACCGATTACCACCACATCGACCGTGTGGTCCCAAACCTGTTTCACGTGAAACGTCCTCTCCTACTTGCCAATGCAGAAATCGCGGAACACCACGTCCAACAGTTCTTCGACATCGATCCGACCGGTGATGCGCCCCAAGGCCCGGCCGGCCAGACGCAGTTCCTCGGCCGCCAGTTCGACCTCCCGCCGGGTAACGAAGCGGTGGAGCGCCGCCAGACAGGACTCGACCGCCGCTCGATGCCGGGCCCGAGTGAGCACAGCCCCCGGCCCGACGGCAAAGCGATCTGCCACCATCGTCTCCAACACCACCAGCAGCGTCTCGATTCCGACTCCGCTCAAGGCCGAAACCGCCACCACCGTTGCCCCGTCCATCCGTTCGGGCACCGGACGACACGCGCGGTCGATTTTATTGACCACCGCCAGCCCTGCCGGACCCATGGCCGCCACCGTGGCCGCATCCCGTTCAGGCAGAAGCGTTCCGTCGAAGATCGCCAGCGTGATGTCCGCAGATTCGGCCCGGGCCAATGCCCGACGGATTCCTTCCGCCTCCACCTCTCCCGCCGCCTCGCGCAAACCGGCGGTATCGGCCAGGATCACCGGCCAGCCGCCCAAATCGAGGTGGACCTCGATAACGTCGCGTGTCGTCCCGGCGGTCGCCGAGACGATCGCCGCCTCACGCCCGGCGATACGATTGACCAGACTCGACTTGCCGGCATTGGGCGCCCCGATCACCGCAATGTGGACCCCGTCGCGAAGGCGCTCTCCCCGCGCGCCGTTGACCAGGGCCGCCGTCATCTCCGCCGTCAAGCCATCGACCAGAGCAAGCGCCCGCTCGCCGATGCCGTCGGGAAGATCCTCGTCAGAGAAATCGATGGCCGCCTCGACCAGGGCGGCGGCGGTGACCAGGCGGGCTCGCCACCCCTCCACCAACCGTTCGAGGCTTCCGTCCATCTGCCGCAGCGCCTGCCGACGCTGGGCGGCGGTTTCGGCATCGACCAAATCGGCAATCGCCTCGGCGCGGGTCAGGTCAAGCTTCCCGGCCATGAAGGCGCGACGGGAAAACTCCCCCGCTTCCGCCGGCCGCAAGCCAAGACCGAGAAGGGCCGCCGCCATCGCCCGCGTCACCGCCCGGCCGCCATGGAGATGCAGTTCGACCACATCCTCGCCGGTAAAGCTGGCCGGGCCGGGAAACCACAGCGCCAAGCCATCGTCGAGAACCTCATCGGCCTCCGTCAAGACCACCCGCGTCGCCCGCCGCGGCGGCGGAAGCCCCCGTCCGGACAAACGTGTCAACGCCTCCCCCGCCCGTGGGCCGGACAGGCGAAATACGGCGATGCCGGCCCGGCCAGCGCCGCTGGCGAGGGCGAAGATGGTGTCGTCGGTCATGGGGGATAGAAAAGCACTAATGGCGACGGCGACCAAGCGCCGTCGCGTCCCCGTCGCTCAAACGCTGATCACCGGCTGGTCGTCGGGGTGAAGAATCAACCGCTCCACCCGTCCGCCCTCGATCAGATGGACGCGCAAGATCTCGTCGACATCGTCGGTGTTGCGGATGGTGTACCACACCCCCTCGGGATAGATCACCACCACCGGCCCCAGCTCGCAGCGGTCCAGACAGCCGGCGGAATTGATCCGTACTCCGTCGAGCTTCAACTCCTTGGCCCGTGCCTTCATGTAGTCGCGCAAGGCTTCTCCGCCCCGGCCGGCGCACGATCCCCGTGGGTGGCTATCGGGACGGCGATTGGTGCAGGCGAAGACGTGGACCCGGTAGTAGGGCGGAGGATCCCGGTCGATCATTTGCCGTCCCGCCGACCCATGGAGGCGAACTGCGCCCAGAACATCTTTTGCAACTGCTCGAAATTCTGCACCCCGGCGGGCAGCCAGGTCTTGATCATCGTCTCCGGGTCCATGGCCGCCAGGGTCGAGAGCATGCGCTCCTCGACCTGGCGCATCAGGACCTCTTGAACCGGCTTCACGTCGGGGAGGCCAAGGAAGTCGCGCGCCTCTTCGGGCGTACAATCGACGTCGATGGTGAATTTCATGGGCTTACGCTTTCGGCTTGCGATTCGGGACCGGCGATCCAAACTAAGCTTTCGACCCCGGCCGTGCAACGGCTGCTCCGTCCTCTGCCCACAGGACCTAGCCCCATGGCCAATCGCCTCGCCGACGAGACCAGCCCCTACCTTCTTCAACACCGCGACAATCCAGTCGATTGGTGGCCATGGGGCCCGGAGGCTCTGGCGGAAGCCAAGGCGACCAATCGCCCGATCCTGCTGTCGGTCGGCTATGCCGCCTGCCATTGGTGCCACGTGATGGCCCACGAGTGTTTCGAAAATCCCGCCATCGCCGCCGAAATCAACCGTCTGACCATACCGATCAAGATCGACCGCGAGGAACGGCCCGACCTCGATGCAATCTACCAGCAGGCCTTGGGACTGATGGGTCAACACGGCGGCTGGCCGCTGACCATGTTTCTGAACCCCGAGGGAGCCCCGTTCTGGGGCGGTACCTACTTCCCCCCAACCCCCCGCTACGGCCGCCCCGGCTTCCCCGAAATGTTGCGGGCGGTGGTCGAGACCTGGCAGCGCCAGCCCGACAAAATCGCCGCCAACGTGGCCGTCCTCACCGACGCCCTGTCCAATGCCACGCGAATGCCGGCCGGGATCGCGTTGTCCATGTCGTTGCTCGATCAGGGAGCCATGCAGTTGCTGCAAGCGGTGGATTTCGTCCACGGCGGATTGGGGGGAGCGCCCAAATTCCCCCAGCCACGGTTGTTCGATTTCCTGTGGCGGGCCCATTTGCGCACCGGCGAGCCCCGCCTGTATCGCGCCGTGACGGTGACACTCGATGCCCTGTGCCGGGGCGGCATCTATGACCATCTCGGCGGCGGATTCATGCGCTATGCCACCGACGACACTTGGCTGGTGCCTCACTTCGAGAAGATGCTCTACGACAATGCCCAGTTGATCGACCTGCTGACCTTGGTCTGGCAGCGCACCGGTACGCCGCTCTATCGTACCCGGGTGGCGGAGACGGTGACCTGGCTGCAGCGCGAGATGATCGCCGAGGGCGGCGCCTTCGCCTCTTCGCTCGATGCCGACAGCGAGGGTGGCGAGGGCGCGTTCTACACTTGGCAGGATGCCGAGATCGACCGCCTGCTGCCCCCTGCCCTCGCCTCGCGTTTCAAGGCCGCCTATGACGTTGCCCCCGGCGGCAATTGGGAGGGACGTTCTATCCTCAATCTCCGCGGCCCGATCGACGCGGAGCTCGGTGACGCCCGGGCGACGTTGCTCGAGGCTCGTGCCGCCCGCCTCCGTCCCGGCCGCGACGACAAGGTCCTCGCCGATTGGAACGGCCTGACGATTGCGGCCCTCGCCAATGCGGCCTTCGTCTTCGCCCAGCCCGCCTGGCTGGAGATGGCCCGCACCGCATACGACACGGTGCGGCGGGTCATGGCCCTGCCCGACGGACGCCTCGCCCACGCCATGCGCCTGGGTCGTGTGCGGCCGGTCGGACTGCTCGACGACCTTGCGGCAATGAGCCGCGCCGCCCTGGTTCTGCACGAGATGACCGGCGAAACCTCCTTCCTCGATCACGCCCGCGTCTGGGCGGCGGCGGCCGACCGTTTCCATTGGGATGAGGAGACCGGTGGCTGGTTCCAGACCGTTGCCACCGCCGACATCCTGGTCCGACCCAAATCTCCGCATGATTCCGCTGTTCCGTCGGCCAACGGCGTGATGGCCGAGGTCAATGCCCGCCTGTGGCTGTTGACCGGCGACGATTCCTATCGCCGCCGTGCCGAAGCGGCCATAGCCGCCTTTTCCGGTCTGGTGCCGGAGCATTTCGCCAACCTGCCGTCGCTCCTCGCCGCCTTCGAGCAACTGGCGTTGCCGGTGCAAATTTCGATCACCGGCACGCCCGCCGAGCCCCTGCTGCGAGCCGTCGCCGCCACCTCGCTACCGACGCGCCAACTCAGCCGCGGCAACGGCAGTGCCACCGCCACCGCCACCGTCTGCCGCGCTGCCGTCTGTTTGCCGCCCTTCACCGACGCTGCCCGGTTGCGGGAGGCCCTGCAAGGGCGTTAAGCTACCGCCATGCCACAGCTCTCATTCAACAGCCCCATCGGACCCTTGGCCATCGCCGAGGAGGACGGCCGCATCGTTTCCATCGATTGGGGTTGGCCCCCGGACAGTGAGGAGACGCCTCTTCTCCTGCGCGCCCGCGACCAGTTGGAAGCCTATTTCACCGGCACCCTGCGGGCCTTCGATCTGCCGCTCGACCCGCCCGGTACCGCTTTTCAACGCCGCGTGTGGGCGGCTCTACAGCGAATTCCCTTTGGCGCCGTCAAAACCTATGGCGCCCTGGCCGCCGAGTTGGGAACCGCTCCGCGCGCCTTGGGCGGCGCTTGCGGTCGCAACCCGATCCCCATCGTCATCCCCTGCCATCGTGTCCTCGGCACCAACGGCAGCCTGGGCGGCTATTCCGGCCTCGATGGCGTCGATACCAAACGCTTTCTGCTCGAACTCGAAGGCGTCCTGACGCCGGTCGCCTGATCTCGGAGGTTGGCCATGCCCAAGGCAATCCGTATCCACCACACCGGCGGTCCGGAACAGATGCGTTGGGAGGCGGTCGAGGTCGGCACCCCGGGGCCGGGTGAGGCCCTGATCCGCCATCGCGCGGTGGGGGTCAACTACATCGATGTTTATCACCGGACCGGCCTTTACCCATTGCCGGCGTTGCCCGCGGTGATCGGCATGGAGGCCGCTGGTGTGGTCGAGGCGGTCGGTGCCGATGTGGTCGAGGTCAAAACCGGTGACCGCGTCGCTTATGCCGGCGTACCACTCGGCGCCTATGCCGAACAGCGCCTGATCCCCGCCCATCGCCTGGTGCCACTACCTCACGACGTCTCCGACACCCAGGCCGCCGGGATGATGTTGAAGGGGATGACGGCGCAATATCTGCTGCGCCGTACCACCCGTGTCCGGGCCGGTGACACCGTCCTGATCCACGCGGCGGCGGGGGGCGTCGGTCTGTTGCTCTGCCAATGGGCGCGCCACCTCGGCGCCATCGTCATCGGCACCGTCGGCTCCGATGCCAAGGCCGAATTGGCCAGGGCTCATGGCTGCACCCATCCCATCGTCTATACGCGCGAAGATTTCGTCGCCCGGGTCCGCGATCTCACCGCCGGCACCGGCGTTTCCGTCGTCTACGATTCGGTGGGCGCCGACACTTTTCTCGCCTCGCTCGACTGCTTGCGACCGATGGGGATGATGGTCAGCTTCGGCCAGAGTTCCGGCCGCGTCGCTCCGCTCGATACCAACCTTCTCGCCGCCAAAGGATCGTTGTTCCTGACCCGGCCCAGCCTGCTGACCTATACGGCGCAGCGCGCCGATCTGATGGCCTCGGCCGCCGAGTTGTTCCAGGTCGTTCGCGAAGGCGCCGTAACCGTCGATGTCCGTCACACCTATCCCCTCGCCGAAGCGGCGCAGGCTCACACCGAGCTCGAAGGGCGACGAACAAGCGGATCCATCGTACTGCTTCCCTAGCTCTTGCCGGCAATCGGCGATATAACGAAGTCGTCGTGCCCATTGTCGCCGCGGGGAAGGCTATGGACCCAAAGACTCGTGCCCTCGCCAAATGGATTGTCGGCGGTGTTTGCCTCCTGTGGATGGCGCTCGCCGGTTGGCTCCAGTTCAGCGATCTGTCGGAAAACGAAATCCAGACCCACGCCTCGACTGCGGTCAAAGAGCGGATGCGCGATTGCGAGGGGACCTTCCAACAGCGCTATGAGTGCAAGGAAGCCATCGTCATCCAGAGCAGTCGCGAGACGTTTTATACGGTGACGATCCGCATCATCATCGTCGCCTTGCCGCCAATTCTGTTGGGTGTCGCCTTCCCGTTTATGTTCCCGCGCCGCCGACCGGTGATTCATCGCCAGGTCGAAGACGACGATGCATGGAAACAGCGGGCACAAAGCCACATCATCCATCCCCATCAGCCACCGGCGGGCGACAACCAAGCATAACTGCGGCCGCAGTATCTCTTTTGGGCATAAGAAAAGCCCTCTCCCACAGTGGGGAGAGGGCTTCGCCGCTGAACCAGCTTACGAATTCATCGCCTCGAAGAAGTCGGAGTTGCTCTTCGACTGCTTGAGCTTGTCGACCAGGAACTCCATCGCATCGATGACGCCCATCGGCATCAGGATGCGGCGCAGCACCCACATCTTCGACAGCACGCCCTTGTCGACCAGCAGTTCTTCCTTACGCGTGCCCGACTTGGTGATGTCGATGGCCGGGAAGGTGCGCTTGTCCGACAGTTTGCGGTCGAGGATGATTTCCGAATTGCCGGTGCCCTTGAACTCTTCGAAGATCACTTCGTCCATGCGCGAGCCGGTATCAATCAGGGCAGTGGCGATGATCGATAGAGATCCACCCTCTTCGATGTTACGCGCCGCACCAAAAAACCGCTTCGGACGCTGCAAGGCATTGGCGTCGACACCGCCGGTGAGCACTTTGCCCGAACTCGGCACCACCGTGTTGTAGGCCCGGGCCAGACGAGTGATCGAATCCAGCAGAATCACCACATCGCGCTTGTGCTCGACCAGTCGCTTGGCCTTTTCCAGCACCATCTCGGTGACCTGGACGTGGCGGGAGGCCGGCTCGTCGAAGGTCGAACTGATCACCTCGCCACGCACCGAGCGGGCCATATCGGTGACTTCTTCCGGCCGCTCGTCGATCAACAGGACGATCAGGTAAACGTCGGGATGGTTGTGAGCAATGGCGTGCGCCATGTTCTGCAGCATCACCGTCTTGCCGGTGCGCGGCGGCGCGACGATCAGTGCGCGCTGACCCTTGCCGATCGGCGCCACCAGATCGATCACCCGGGTGGTCAGATCCTTCTTGGTCGGATCCTCGACTTCAAGCCGCAGCTTTTCGTTGGGATACAGCGGGGTCAAATTGTCGAAGTTGATGCGGTGGCGCACATTCTCCGGCGGCTCGAAATTGATGGTGTTTACCTTCAACAGAGCGAAATACCGTTCGCCATCCTTGGGCGAGCGGATCTGCCCCTCGACGGTGTCGCCGGTGCGCAGACCGAAGCGCCGCACCTGGCTGGGGCTGACATAAATATCGTCGGGGCCGGGAAGATAATTGGCTTCCGGGCTGCGCAGAAAGCCAAACCCGTCCTGCAAAATCTCCAAAACCCCATCGCCATAAATCGGGGTGTCGTTATCCGCCAGCTGTTTGAGAATGGCGAACATCATGTCCTGCTTGCGCAGCGTGCTGGCGTTCTCGATCTCCAACTCCTCGGCAAAAGCGAGAAGCTCGGCGGGCGTTTTCTTCTTAAGGTCCTGGAGGTGCATGGGGATATCCGCTGTGGGCTGGAATCCGCGCTCGTCTGCAACGTGAGTTGCCGGCGACCGGATCGCTCGGGCACTCTGCGCGGTATAGGAAGGAGGGAGACGGGGCTTCGCCGGCCCCTGTGCCCCTCAGCTTTAGCCAAAGCCGCGCCGGCTGTCAAACGGCAATTCGGACATCCGCGGCAAATCCATGTCTCGGAGAACGGCCGCTCAGAAGGGCTTCGTCACCGCGAGAATGACGATGCCGATCATCAACAATGTCGGCACCTCGTTGGCAACACGGTAAAATCGTTGTGTCCGGGTATTGCGGTCCGCGGCAAAATCCAACCGCCACCGCTCCATCGCCACATGGCTGGCGGTCAGCGCCACCACCAGCACTAGTTTTACATGAAACCAACCATCGGTGAACAACCCGCCGCTGATTGCCAAAACCAGGCCCGCTCCCCAAGTCACCACCGCCGCCGGACGCATGATCGCCTTGATCAGGCGGCGTTCCATCACCTTGAACAGTTCCGAGGTCTCCGACCCCGGCGCCGCGCTGCTGTGGTAGACGAACAGCCGTGGCAGATACAACAACCCCGCCATCCACGAAATCACGGCAATCACGTGCAAAGCCTTGATGGCGAGATAGCTCACGACGAAACACCTTCCATCACCGCAGTCCGCACCACATCGGCCAAGCCGGCGATAAAAGCCGGATGACATCCCACCGCCGGCACCCGAACGTACCCGGGGACGCCCAATTCCCGCGCCCGGTGCCGATACTCGATATCCAATTCCACCAATGTTTCCGAATGTTCGGAAACGAAGGCGATCGGAACCACCACCACCGGCACTCCATCCCGCCCCGCGCGGGCCAACTCGTCTTCCGTCGACGGACCAATCCATTCCAGCGGCCCGACCCGGCTCTGGTAACAGACCACCGAATCGATTTGGCCGCCGAGAGCAGCCACCACCGCCGCTGCCGTCCGTTCAACTTGTTGTGGATATGGATCGCCCTTATCCACCACCCGCTTGGGCAAGCCGTGTGCCGAGAACAGCACGCGACTTGCCGGACCGGCTTCCGCCAAACCGGCGCGAACGCCATCGGCCAGCGCTGCAATCAGGCCCGGTTGATCGGGATAGCAACAGACAGACGCGGTTGGTATCCGCAACCCTGCCGACTTTGCTTCCGTCGCCCAAGCCCGTGCCGATGAGGCGGAAGTGGTGGTGGAATACTGCGGATAGAGCGGCAGCAACACAATTTGTTCCGCCCCGGATGCCTTGACCTCGGCAACCGCTTCCGCCGTCAAGGGATGCCAATAGCGCATGGCGATGATCGTCTTGAAGTCCGGACCCAGCGCCGCGTCCAGGGCTTGTGCCTGATTACGCGTCTCGTCAAGGAGCGGCGATTTGCCGCCGATCTGAGCATAAATCTCACGAGCGATTGGGGCGCGCCGCCGCGACACCAATCGGGCGATCAGCCATCGCATCGGGTTGGGAAGGGCGATGATCGCCGGATCGCTGAACAGGTTGAACAAGAAGGGCTCGACCGCGTCCGGATCGCTTGGTCCGCCGAGATTGAACAGAACCACAGCGGTTCGCGCCATGATTCTAGCCCTTCCACGCCCGGACCCGGTCGACCAATCGCGCGACGTTATCGGGCGGCGTCGGCGGAGTAATGCCGTGGCCAAGATTGAAGATGAACGGCCCCTTGCCCAGTGCCGTGAGAACGCGGTCGACGCCGGCATCCAGTGCGTCTCCGCCGGCGAGCAACAGCAGTGGGTCGAGATTTCCCTGGACCGTGCAGCGCGGTTGTAGTTCGGCGGCCGCCCATGCCAACGGAACGGTCGAATCGAGGCTGACGCCGTCGACGCCGGTTTCATCGACGAAGGCACGATAAAGCACACCGGCGCCGCGCGGAAAACCGATTACCGGAATGCCCGGGCGCTGGCTATGAATCCGTTCGACCAAGGTTTTGGCCGGACCGATGACAAAGCGGCGGAATTCCTCTTCCGGCAGCGCCCCGGCCCAGGTGTCGAACACCTGGATCGCTTCGGCGCCGGCGTCGATCTGCGCGATCAGGTAGTCGCCGGTAGCCTGAACCAACAAGTCCATCACCCGCCGGAACAGCGTTGGTTCGGCCCACATCATTCGCTTGGCGGCGGCGAAATCCTTCGAACCGCTGCCCTCGATCATGTAGGTGGCAACCGTCCACGGAGCCCCGGCGAAGCCGATCAAAGCGGTGGTCGTGGGGATCGCCGTTTTCAGTCCCGCGACCGTGCGGTAGACCGGGGCAAGGTGTTGGTGCAGGCCCGAGAGGCTGAGGGCTTCAAGATCCCTTGCCGAGCGAATCGGCGTCAGGGCCGGTCCTTCGCCTTCGCGAAAGGACACCGGTTGTCCCAGCGCATCGGGAACCACCAGACTGTCGGAAAACAGGATGGCAGCATCGAAGCCGTAGCGCCGCAACGGTTGGAGGGTGACTTCGACGGCCAGATCCGGATTGTAGCATAGATCGAGGAAGCTTCCCGCCTGGGTGCGCGTTTGGCGGTATTCCGGAAGGTAACGTCCGGCTTGGCGCATCAGCCAAAGGGGGGCGGGGGAGACCGTCTCACCGGCGAGAGCACGGAGGAAGGGCTTGGTCGGCGTCGAGGGGACGGACACGGGCAGGCTCCCGAACGATGGTACGGATCCCCTCATACAAGGTTTAAGGTTTGGTGAAAAGGTAGCTGTAGATGTGGATAGCTGTGGATTTCGGGGATCCGATTCCATCCGCCGTTCGTCCACAGGGCTATCCCCAACCGTCTCCCCCATTCGCCATGGCGGAAACAGTGGGGAAAGCGGATGCCGAGTCGACCAATTCACGCTATCCTCGCCGCCAAGTCGACACCCGTCCACAGGGGCATGGTTGTGTCGATGACCGGGACCGGTTTTGGGGATGGTTTTTCCGCCACCGCCGGAACCCCCCGCTTATCCCCGTTCACGGGCTTTATCCACAGATGGGCAATTTCCACCTCCACCTCGTATCCGATGCCACCGGCGAGACGGTAACGTCGGTTGCCCGTGCCTGCATGGTGCAGTTCGAGGATGTCCATCCCGTGCAGCACAATTGGTGGCTGGTGCGCTCGCAAGGCCAGGTCGAGCGGGTAATTGCCGGCATCGAGGAACACCGCGGCATCGTCCTTTATACCTTGGTGGACAGTGCCGTTCGCGGTGTTCTCGAAGAAGCCTGCCGGCGGCTGAAGATTCCCTGCATCGCCGTCCTCGACCCGGTGATGGGGGCGCTGGCCGGCTATCTTCAGGCCGAGATGCAGGCGACTCCGGGTCGCCAGTATCAGTTGGATGCCGAGTATTTTGCCCGCATCGACGCCATGCAGTTCACCCTGTCCCACGACGATGGACAGTTGATAGACGACCTGGAGGACGCCGACATCGTGCTGGTCGGCGTTTCGCGAACCTCCAAGACGCCCACCTGTATGTATTTGGCCAACCGCGGGTTCAAGTGCGCCAATTATCCGTTGGTACCCGGGGTGCCGTTGCCGCCGCAATTGGAGGTCCTCAAGACTCCCCTGGTGGTCGGTCTGACCAAGGATCCCAAAAGCCTGTCCGACATTCGTCGCGCCCGCTTACGGTTTCTCAACCAAGAGGAGGAATCGGACTATGCGCAGTTCGAGAAGGTTCGGGAAGAAGTTGCCGCCGCCCGCCGCCTGTTCACCCGCCACGGCTGGCCGGCGGTGGACGTGAGCCGGCGATCCATCGAGGAGGCCTCGGCGACCATTATCCAGCTGCATTCGCAACGGAAGGCCGCCCGCGAGGGAGGAATGCAGTGATCATCCTCGCCTCCGCCTCCGCCACGCGGCGGGCGATGCTGGAGGAAGCGGGGGTGTCGTTCCGCGTCGCCACCGCCACCGTCGACGAGGCCGCCGTCAAGCAGGCGATGGCGGGTGACGCCGCTTCACCGGCTCAGGTGGCCGAAGCGCTGGCGACGTTGAAAGCGACACGCGTCTCCGCGCGCCATCCGGCCACCATCATCGTTGGTGCCGACCAGATGCTCGATTGCGAAGGGCGTTGGTTCGACAAGCCTGCCGATGCCGCGGCGGCACGAGCCCAATTGACCGACCTGCGCGGTCGGACCCATACCCTGACCAGCGCGGTGGTCGCGGTTCGCGATGGCGTCCCTTTGTGGCGACAGACAGACTCGGCGCGCCTGACCATGCGTCGTTTCAGCGACGCGTTCCTGGATGCCTATCTGGCGAGGGCCGGAGATGTGGTGTGTGCGTCGGTTGGGGCCTACCAGTTGGAGGGTCTGGGGGCGCAGCTGTTCGCCGCCGTCGATGGCGATCACTTCACCATCCTCGGTCTGCCGCTGCTGCCGCTGCTCGATTTCTTGCGCGAGACCGGAGAGCTGATTCAATGATCCCTACCGGCAAAGCCCGATTGGCCGGCGTCCTCGGATGGCCGGTGAGCCATTCCCGCTCCCCCCGATTGCACGGCTTCTGGCTCGACCGCCTGGGCATCGACGGCGCCTATGTGCCGCTGGCGGTGCGGCCCGAGGATCTGGCCGACGCCGTTGCCGTCCTCCCCAAGCTGGGTTTTTCCGGCGCCAATCTCACCGTGCCGCATAAGGAGGCGGCGCTGAAGCTGGTCGACGATCTCGATCCGCTGGCCGAGCGGATCGGCGCCGTCAACACCCTGGTGGTTCGGCCCGATGGCACGATCGAAGGGCGAAATACCGACGCCTACGGCTTTCTTGAGAACCTCCGCCGTGGTGCGCCGACCTGGCGTCCCGAAAACGGGCCCGCGGTCGTGTTGGGTGCCGGCGGTGCGGCGCGGGCGGTGGTTGCCGCGTTGGCCGCGGCTGGCGTCACCGAAATCCGGATCATCAACCGCTCCGCGGACCGCGCACAGGCCCTGGCCGGATCCCTGGGCGGCCAGGCGGTGGTTTGGGCCGAGCGCCACGCGGCCCTCCGCGATGCCGCGGTGCTGGTCAACACCACCACGCTGGGGATGAGCGGCCAGCCGCCGCTGGATCTTGCTCTCGACAGCCTGCCGGTGACGGCGGTGGTCAACGATATCGTCTACGTGCCGCTGGACACGCCGCTGCTGGCGGCGGCTCGGGAACGGGGAAATACCACGGTCGATGGGCTCGGCATGCTGCTGTGGCAAGCGGTGCCCGGCTTCGAGGCGTGGTTCGGCGTTCGCCCGGAGGTCGACGCCGAATTGCGCACCTTCGTCCTCGGCGAACGATGACGATTCTCGGCCTCACCGGCTCCATCGGCATGGGTAAGAGTACGGCGGCGGCGATGCTGCGCCGGTTCGGTCTGCCCGTCCACGATGCCGATGCCACCGTTCACCGCCTTTTGGGTGCCGGGGGCGCCGCCGTCGCTGCCGTCGAGGCGGCCTTTCCCGGCGTGACGGTCGCCAACGCCATCGACCGCGCCGCGCTCGCCGACAGAGTCTTCGGACACCCGGAGGCGCTGCGGAGCCTGGAGGCGATTCTTCATCCTTTGGTTCGCGCCGCGGAGACGGCGTTTCTCCGCCGCCACCGCCGCCGTCGAACTCCGCTGGTGGTGCTGGACATTCCGCTGCTGTTCGAAACCGGCGGCGAAGCCCGCTGCGACGCGGTGGCGGTGGTCACCTGCCCGGCGTTTCTTCAGGAGCAACGGGTCCAGCGCCGTCCGGGCATGACCCGAGGCCGGCTGGCGGCAATTCGTGCCCAGCAGATGCCCGATGCCGAGAAGCGGCGCCGCGCGACCTTCGTCATTCCCAGCGGCCTTGGCCGGCGAGAGACCTTGCGCCGGTTGGCGGCGGCAGTCACAGTGCTGCGGTCCCTCCACAAGCCCCCCGGCCATGCGCGAAATCGTCCTCGATACCGAAACCACCGGCTTTGACCCCCTTTCCGGCCATCGGGTGGTCGAGATCGGCTGCGTCGAACTGTTCAATCACCTGCCCACCGGCCAGATCTTCCACAAATACCTCAATCCAGAGCGCGACATGCCCGAAGAGGCCTTTCGCGTCCACGGGCTGTCGGCGAGCTTCCTCGCCAACCATCCGCTGTTTTCGGCGGTGGCGGTCGAATTCCTGACGTTCATCGGCGACGATCCGCTGATCATTCACAACGCCGAATTCGACATGAAGTTTCTCAATGCCGAGCTGGTGCGCGCCGGGCTTACGCCGCTGCCGATGAAGCGGGCCATCGACACGGTGCCGATCGCGCGCAAGAAATACCCCGGCGCCCAGGCCAGTCTCGACGCCCTCTGCCGTCGCTTCGAAATCGACAACACCCACCGCACCCATCATGGTGCGCTGCTCGACGCCGAGCTGCTGGCCGAGGTCTATCTGCAACTGATCGGCGGGCGCCAGCCGGGTTTGGCCTTGGCGGCCGACAAGACGCCGGCCCAAGTCGTCGCCGCCAAGATCGAACGCTTGCGCCGGGACCCGCGTCCCCACGCGGCGACGGCCGAGGAACTGGAGGCCCACGCCGCCTTCGTCGGCAAGATCAAGAAGGCGATCTGGCTGAAGGACGAAGGTTAGCGCGCTCGCCCCTACAAAATGAACTTTGCCAGATCGGCCTTCTTCGCCAATTCGCCGACCCGCTCCTCGACCAGTTGCGCGGTGATCTGTACCGCGGTGCCCGGCGTCTGATCGGGGGCGGTGAAACTGATCTCTTCGAGCAACCGTTCCATCACCGTCTGCAGGCGCCGCGCACCGATATTCTCCACCGCGCGATTGATCTCGGCGGCGAGGTCGGCGATGGCGGCGATGGCGTCGTCGTCGAACGACAGGTCCACCTCTTCGGTGGCCAACAGGGCGCGGTACTGCTTGATCAGCGACGCCTCCGGCTCGGTGAGGATGCGGACGAAATCATCCCGGGTCAGGGCCTGCAACTCGACCCGGATCGGCAGGCGGCCCTGGAGCTCGGGCAGCAGGTCCGACGGCTTGGCGAGATGGAAGGCTCCCGAGGCAATGAACAGGATGTGGTCGGTACGCACATTGCCGTGCTTGGTTGCCACCGTCGTGCCTTCGATCAGCGGCAGCAGGTCGCGCTGCACGCCTTCGCGGCTGACGTCGCCGGTGATGTGATGCTCGGACGAACGGGCGCAGATCTTGTCGATCTCGTCGAGGAAGACGATGCCGTTGTTCTCCACCGCCCAGATCGCGTCCTTGACCACCGCCTCCTGATCGAGCAGACGGTCGGATTCCTCGGCCAGCAAAACCCCGGCGGCATCCTTGACCGTCATCCGCCGTGGTTTGGTGCGGCCGCCGCCCAGGGCCTTGCCGAGCATGTCGGAGAGGTTGATCATGCCCATCTGGGCACCGGGCATGCCGGGGATTTCGAAGGTGGGCATGCCGCCGCCGGAATCGGCGACGTGAATTTCCACCTCTTTGTCGTCGAGCGCCCCTTCGCGCAGCATTTTGCGGAACTTCTGCCGCGTGTCGGCGGACGCGGTCTCGCCCACCAAGGCATCGAGCAGGCGTTCCTCGGCGGCGATTTCCGCCTTCGCCGCCACCTGTTTGCGCAGGCGTTCGCGGGTCATGCCGATGGCGATCTCGATCAGATCGCGGACGATCTGCTCGACATCGCGGCCGACATAGCCGACCTCGGTGAACTTGGTCGCCTCGACCTTGAGAAACGGCGCCTGAGCCAGCCGCGCGAGGCGGCGGGCGATCTCCGTCTTGCCGACGCCGGTGGGGCCGATCATCAGGATGTTCTTGGGCAGAACCTCCTCCTTCAGACCTTCGGGCAATTGCTGACGGCGCCAGCGGTTGCGCAGCGCGATGGCCACCGCCCGCTTGGCATCGTGCTGACCGACGATGTAGCGGTCGAGTTCGGAGACGATCTCACGCGGGCTGAAGGCGGTCATAGGCTTTCCACCACGATGTTGGTGTTGGTGTAGACGCAAATGCCGGCGGCAACGGCCATCGCCTTGCGGGCGATGGCCTCGGCCTCCAGCCCCTCGATGTCGATCAGCGCCCGGGCGGCGGCCAAGGCGTAATTGCCGCCCGAACCGATGCCGATCAGGCCGTCCTCCGGCTCGAGGACGTCGCCCTGTCCGGTCAGGACCAGCGACACGTCCTTGTCGGCCACCGCCATCATCGCTTCGAGGCGGCGCAGGTAGCGGTCGGTGCGCCAGTCCTTGGCCAGCTCGACGCAGGCGCGGGTGAGTTGGCCGGGATGCTTCTCCAGCTTGCCCTCCAGGCGTTCGAGCAGGGTAAAGGCGTCGGCGGTGGCGCCGGCGAAGCCGACCAGAATGGTGCCGCCGCCAATGCGGCGCACCTTGCGGGCGTTGGCCTTGATCACCGTCTGGCCCAGGCTGACCTGGCCATCGCCGGCCAGCACCACCTGGGCTCCCTTGCGGACGCAGAGAATGGTGGTGCCGTGCCAGGAAGGAAGTGTTTCGGACATGGAATATTCTCTGCCAGCGAGGATTGCGTCGGCGATGATAGCAAAGGCCGGCTCCCCGTCCATCCCCGCTGGCAACAGATAGGCGCGCCCAGGCCGAATGGAAGGGGTGTCCCTCCTCCCGCCGCTGGCAACACCCCATCTTTCCTGCTAGTTAAGGCAAACCCCGTGACCGAGGAAGGCAGCAGCCATGCGCAAGGCGGCTATCGAGCGCAACACCACCGAGACCCGCATTGCCGCGTCGGTCGATCTCGACGGATCCGGCCGCTATGCGGTCAAGACCGGGATCGGCTTCCTCGACCATATGCTGGAACAGTTGTCGCGCCATTCGCTGATCGACCTCGACGTTACCGCAGTGGGCGATCTGCACATCGACTTCCACCATACCACCGAGGATTCGGCGATCACCATCGGCCAGGCGGTCGCCAAAGCGCTGGGCGAGCGCAAGGGCATCTGCCGCTACGGCTCGGCCCTGGTGCCGATGGACGAGACCCTGGTCCGGGTGGCTCTCGACCTTTCCAATCGTCCTTATCTGGTGTGGCGGGTCGAGTTTCGTCGCGACAAGGTCGGCGACATGGACACCGAGCTGTTCAAGGAGTGGTTCCAGGCCTTCGCCAGCGCCGCCGGGGCGACGCTGCATGTCGAGTGCCTGTACGGCGACAACAACCATCACATCGTCGAGGCCTGTTTCAAGGGCCTGGCCCGGGCGCTGCGCGCGGCGGTCGAAATCGACCCGCGCAAGGCCGATGCGGTGCCTTCGACCAAGGGAACGCTGTGATGCGGGTCGCCATCGTCGATTACGGCTCCGGCAATCTGCGCTCTGCGGCCAAGGCCTTCGAGCGGGTGGTGGCCGAGGCTGGCCTGGGGGCCAAAGTGACGGTGACCGCGGACGCGGACGTTGTTGCCCGCGCCGACCGCATCGTCCTGCCCGGCGTCGGCGCCTTCGCCGATTGCAAGGCGGGCCTGCTCGCCTTGCCGGGGATGGTCGAGGCGATGAGCGAGCAGGTGCTCGAGCGCGGGCGGCCCTTTCTCGGGATCTGCGTCGGCATGCAATTGCTGGCGACCACCGGCAAAGAGCACGGCATCCACGCCGGCCTCGATTGGATTCCCGGCGAAGTCCTGCCGATTACCCCGTCCGATGCGGCACTGAAGGTGCCCCACATGGGGTGGAACGAACTGGCCTTCGTCCCCGGCCGCCATCCGTTGCTCGCCGATCTGCCCGAAAACCCGCACGCCTACTTCGTCCATTCCTACCGCTTTGCCTGTGCCGAGCCGCGTCATTCCTTGGCGCGGGTCGATTACGGCGGGCCGATCACGGCGGTGGTGGGCAAGGACAGTATCGTCGGTACCCAATTCCATCCCGAGAAGAGCCAGGCTACCGGGTTGAAGGTGATCGAGAATTTTCTGCGCTGGAGTCCATAGGGCCCATGATTCTCTACCCTGCCATCGATCTCAAGGACGGCGTCTGCGTCCGTCTCAAGCTTGGCCTGATGGACCAGGCCACCGTTTTCAACACCGATCCCGGCGCCCAGGCACGCGACTTCGCCGCCGCCGGGGCGGAGTGGATCCATGTCGTCGACCTCAACGGCGCCTTTGCCGGCAAGCCGGTCAATGCCGCTGCGGTCGACGCGATTCTGAAGGCCGTTTCGGTTCCGGTCCAACTTGGCGGGGGCATTCGCGACCTGACGACCATCGAGGCTTGGCTGACCCGCGGCGTGGCCCGCGTCATTCTTGGCACCGTGGCGCTGAAGAATCCGGAGCTGGTCAAGGACGCCTGCAAGCGCTTCCCCGGTCGGGTGGCGGTGGGCATCGACGCCAAGGGGGGACGCGTGGCTGTGGAAGGCTGGGCCGAGACCGCGGACATTACCGTTACCGAGTTGGCGCTGAAGTTCGAGGACGCCGGGGCCGCGGCGATCATCTATACCGATATCGACCGCGACGGCGTGCTGAGCGGTCCCAACGTCGCCGCCACGGCGGCGCTGGCGGCCGCCATCACCACGCCGGTGATCGCCTCGGGCGGCGTGTCGTCGCTGGACGACCTCCGCGCCCTGAAGGCGGTGGGCGGCATCGACGGGGTCATTTCCGGCCGCGCGCTCTATGACGGGCGGATCGACCTGGCGAGTGCCCTGGCACTGCTCAAGGAGCAGGCACCATGCTGAAGATGCGGGTCATTCCCTGCCTCGACGTCAAGGACGGCCGCGTGGTCAAGGGGGTCAACTTCGTCGATCTGGTCGACGCCGGCGATCCGGTCGAGCAGGCCAAGATCTACGACCGCGCCGGCGCCGACGAGTTGACCTTTCTCGATATCACCGCCAGTTCCGACAATCGCGACACCATCTACGACGTGGTCGGGCGCACCGCCGAGGCCTGTTTCATGCCGTTGACCGTCGGCGGCGGCGTGCGCCAGGTCGAGGACATCCGCAAATTGCTGTTGGCCGGGGCCGACAAGGTGTCGATCAACACCGCCGCCGTCTTCCGTCCCGAATTCGTCCAGGAAGCGGCAGAGAAATTCGGCAGCCAGTGCAACGTCGTCGCCATCGACGCCAAGCAGACCGCGCCGGGAAAATTCGAGATCTTCACCCATGGCGGCCGCAAGCCCACCGGTATCGACGCCGTCGCATGGGCCCGGCGGATGGCGGAGTACGGGGCCGGCGAGATTCTTCTGACGTCGATGGATCGCGACGGGACCAAGCAGGGATTCAACCTGCCGCTGACCCGGGCCGTGGCCGATGCGGTCGGCATTCCGGTCATTGCCTCGGGCGGGGTCGGCACCCTCGAACATCTGGTCGAGGGCATCCGCGATGGGCACGCGACGGCCGTCCTGGCGGCCTCGATCTTCCATTTCGGAACCTTTTCCATCGCCGAGGCCAAGGCCCACATGGCCGCCGCCGGCATTCCGGTCCGGCCGGTGTGAGCAAAGGAGTGGCCATGACCCACGCCCTCGACGATCTGTTTTCGGTAATTGCGGCCCGCCAGGGTGCCGATCCGGAAACGTCCTATACCGCCAAGCTGTTCGCCAAGGGACGGCACAAGATTGCCCAGAAAGTGGGCGAGGAGGCGGTGGAGACGGTGATCGCCGCCGTCGCCCTCGACGCCAAGGCCGTCACGGCGGAAAGTGCCGACCTGCTCTATCACCTGTTGGTGCTGTGGGCGGCGACCGGGGTGGCTCCCGGCGATGTGTGGGCCGAGCTGGAACGGCGCACCGGAACCTCCGGGATCGCCGAAAAGAATGCGCGCAACGCCTGAGGAGGGACCGGGAATGGCTTACGACCCCAACAACATCTTCGCCCGGATTCTCAGGGGCGAAATCCCCTGCAACAAGGTTTACGAGGACGACCACACCCTGGCCTTCCACGACATCCATCCCCAGGCCCCGGTTCATGTGCTGGTGATTCCCAAGGGCGCCTACGAATCGATGAACGACTTCAGCGAGCGGGCCTCGGATGCCGAGATCGCCGCGCTGTTCCGGGCCGTGCGCAAGGTGGCCGGGATGGTGGGGGTCGATGCGGAGGGGTGGCGAATGCTGGCCAATGTCGGCGCCAATGGCGGCCAGGAAGTGCCGCATCTGCACCTCCACGTTTTTGGCGGTCGCCGGTTGGGGCCGATGTTGACCAAGCCGGTGGCCTGAAACCGAGCCCCGCCCGCGCCGCGGGCGAGGCTCGCATCGATCAAGCGGTTCCGGCGGCATCCTGCTGCATCGCTTCGGCCCGGCTGCGGTAGAGCTGGGCGAAGTCGATCGGCTGGATCATCAGCGGCGGGAAGCCGCCGTCGCGGGTGGCATCGGCGATGATGGTGCGCGCGAAGGGGAACAGCAGCCGCGGGCACTCGACCAGCAGTACCGCCTGGTGGTGCTCGGGGGGCAGGTTCACGGTGAAAACACCGCCATAGGCCAATTCGGCGATGAACACCGGCTTGTCGGCGAGGCTGGCCTCGACCTTCAGATGCAGCACCACCTCGAACAGATTGTCGCGCAACGGCGAGACGTCGATGTCGACGTGAATCGGGATGTCCGGGCTCTGGTTCTGCATTTCACCAAAAATGGCGGGCGCGCCGGGGACCTCGAACGACAGGTCCTTGATATATTGGCCGTTGACGATCAACGGCGGCAGATCGGCGGTGGTGGATTCGGTCATAGGTGAAGGTCTCCGTGACGGGCGCCGGCTACGGCTAGCATGGAACGTCCGCCGACACAAGCTGGGCCCGAGAACGCAACGGTCAAGGCTTGCGATCGCGCTCGATCACGCGAAAATCGCCCTCGATCACCGGCGGTCCGGCGTTGACAGGGCGCACCGCACCGGCCAGACGTCGTGCCAGCCACAGGCGCAGAAGCGCACGCACCGGCGGCAGCAGCAGCGACAAGGCGATCAGGTCGGTGAGAAATCCCGGCAGCAGCAGCAGCAGACCGGCCACGGCCAGGCATACGGCGTCGAACGCATCGCCGACCGGCACCTCCCCGCGCTGAAGCTGCTCGCGAATTCGCCACGCGGTGGCCGCACCTTGCGCGCGCAGCAGCGCCAGCCCGGCCATGCCGGCAAGGATGGCGGCGGCGATGGTCGGCAGTACCCCGAAGGCCTGCGACGACTTGACGAAGAGGGCGATTTCGACCACCGGCAAGGCGATCACCGCCAGCACTATCATCCATGCCATGCTTGCTCTTTGTCCTTGTCGGGCTTATCTGTTGAACCACGCAGCCACTTTGGCCCAGGGTCATGAACGACGGATTCCATCTCCTCGACCTTCTGTTCTTCGCCGTCGCCGCTTTCGTGGTTCTGCGGTTGCGAAGCGTGCTTGGCCGTCGCACCGGCAGCGAGCGGCCGGCTCCGCCGCAATGGCAACGTCCGACCGATCCCGCCAGTGTCGATAACGTGATCGATCTTGCCGCCGCCCGCAAGCCCGCTGCCGAGAATGCCGCCGGACCACCGGTGGGTGGCGTGGCGGCGATCGCGGCCGTGGATGGCAATTTCACGCCGGACTCCTTCCTTGCCGGGGCCAGGACCGCCTTCGAAATGATCGTTTCGGCCTACGCGGCAGGCGACAAGACGGCGCTGCGGCCGCTGCTGGCCGACGAGGTTTACCGCCCCTTCGCCGCGGCCATCGATGCCCGCGAGCGCGATGGCGAACGCCTGGAAACCGAACTGGTGGCGATCCGCAAGGCCGAGATCGTCTCGGCCGGCCTGCAGGGCAGCGTCGCCGTCGTCACCGTTCGCTTCGTCTCCGATCAGGTCAACCTGATCAAGGACGACCAGGGCCGCATCGTCGAAGGCCACCCCGACCGCGTGACCGATGTGACCGACGAGTGGACCTTCCGCCGCGACACCCTGTCGCCGGATCCCAATTGGCAACTGGCGGCGACCCGGTCGCCCGACGACGACCAGGACTGACATGCGCCGGCTTCTCGCGGTCTCGTTGGCGACGCTGGCCTGGGCCTGCGCCCCATCCGGACCGCCCGCCCCGACGGTCGTTCCGCCGCCCCCTGCCCCGTCCGTCCCCCTGCCCGGCGAGCGCCTGTCGCTCCAGCCGATGCGCTTCGGCGACTTGCCCGGCTGGGCCGAGGACGCCGCCGCCGAGGTGCTTCCGGCACTGCTGAAATCCTGCGACCGGATCGCCAAACTTCCCTTCGACCGCTCCATCGGCCCCGAAGGCACCGGCGGCATTGCCGCCGATTGGTATGCGCCGTGCGCCGCCGCCCGGCGGATCGCCATCGGCGACCATGCCTCCACCCGGATGCTGTTCGAGGAGTGGTTTGCCCCCCACCTCGCCACCATGTCCGGCAGGGCCGAGGGCACCTTCACCGGTTATTACGAACCCGAACTGGACGCCTCTCGCCAGCCGGGCGGGCGCTTCACGGTGCCGTTGTACGGCCGTCCGCGCGATCTGATCACCGTCGACCTTGGGCGATTCCGCCCGGATCTCGGCAGCGACCAATTGGCCGGACGCCTGGCCGGGACGCGGCTCGATCCCTACCCCACGCGGGCGCAGATCGAAGCCGGGGCATTGAAGGACCTCGCCGAACCGCTGGCGTGGCTGGCCGACCCGGTCGACGCCCATATCCTGCACATCCAGGGCTCGGGCCGATTGCGGTTCGAGGACGGCAGCCGCCAGCGTTTCGGCGTTGCCGCCACCAACGGCCAACGATTCGTCGGCATCGGCAAGGTCCTCAAGGACAAGGGCAAGCTGACCGGCGACACCTCGATGCCGGCCATCCGCACGTGGCTGAAGGCCCATCCCGGCGAGGCCCGGACGCTGATGGCGGAGAATCCGCGCTACATTTTCTACCGCCCGGTCGATGGCGACGGGCCGATCGGTTCGGAGGGCGTTTCACTGACCGCGCAGCGGTCGATGGCGGTCGACACCCGGTATGTGCCGCTGGGCATGCCGTTGTGGCTGGACACGGTGACTCCGGCCGGCCAGCCGCTGCGCCGCCTGGTGATGGCCCAGGATACCGGTGCAGCGATCAAGGGCGGGGTGCGCGGCGACTTTTTCTGGGGCAGTGGCGAGGCCGCGTTTCAGCAAGCGGGAACGATGAAGAGTCCCGGCCGCTATTGGCTGATGTTGCCGCGGATCCGATCGCCGCGGGTTGCCGCCGCCAACTAGGGAGACGGAGATGAAACCGCGCGTCGGCCTGTTCGTCACCTGTCTGGTCGATTTGTTCCGCCCCCAGATCGGTTTTGCCGCCGTGCGTCTGCTGGAAGATGCCGGGTGCAGCGTCGAGGTCCCGCCTGGGCAGACCTGCTGCGGCCAGCCCGCCTACAACGCCGGCGACCGCGCGACGGCCAAGGCCCTGGCGTTGCAGGTGATGCGCGGCTTTTCCGGGTTCGATTATGTGGTGCTGCCGTCGGGCTCGTGCGCGGCAATGATCCGCCATCATTATCCGGCCCTGTTCGACGACGATCCGGACCTGGCTCGGCAAGCGCGCGCTTTGGCGGAGCGGACCTGGGAACTGGTGTCGTTCCTCACCGATGTGCGCCAGGTGACGGCGGTGGAGGCCAGCCATGCCGGCGGCGTGACCTATCATGACTCGTGCTCGGGATTGCGCGAATTGGGCATCAAGGCCCAACCGCGGGTCCTGCTGGGTTCGGTGGCGGGTCTGGAGCTGACCGAGATGGCGGCGCCGGAGGAATGCTGCGGTTTCGGCGGCACCTTCTGCGTCAAGTATCCGGAGATTTCCGACCGCCTGGTCGGCGACAAAGCCGCCGACGCCGTCGCCAGCGGTGCCGGCACCGTTGTTGGCGGCGACCTCGGTTGCCTGCTCAACATCGCCGGCAAGCTCAAGCGTCAGGGATTGCCGCTCGCCGTCCGCCATGTGGCCGAGGTGCTGGCCGACATGGCCGACGGCCCGGCCATCGGCGAGGCTTGAGCCATGCACCCCCGCTCCCGCGCCTTTCGCGCCAACGCCGCCAAAGCCCTGGTCGATCCCGGTCTTCAGGCCGCCCTGGGCAAGCTGAAAGCCGGTTTTCGCATCAAGCGCGCCGCCGCCGTCGCCCGCCTGCCCGAGTTCGAGGCGCTCCGCGATGCCGGCAAGGCGATCAAGGACCACACCCTGGCCCACCTCGACGCCTATCTCGAGACCTTCGAGACCCGGGCGATTGCCGCCGGCGGGCAGGTTCATTGGGCTCGCGACGCCACCGAAGCACGGGCCGCGGTCCTGGCGATCTGCCGCGCCGCCGGGGCGCGGACGGTGACCAAAGGCAAATCGATGGTCGCCGAGGAGATCGGCCTCAACGAGCATCTCGAAGCCAATGGCCTGACACCGGTCGAGACCGATCTCGGCGAATACATCATCCAATTGCGCCACGAAGGCCCCAGTCATATCGTTGTCCCGGCCATCCACCTCGACCGCCACGCGGTTGCCGACGCCTTTCGCGCCGCCCACCGGGAGCGCGCGCCGGAGCGCGACCTGAGCGAGCCGCGGGCGATGCTCGACGAGGCGCGCGAGGAGCTGCGGCGCCACTTCCTCGCCGCCGATGTCGGCATTACCGGGGCCAATTTCCTCATCGCCGAGACCGGGTCGACGGCGATCGTCACCAACGAAGGCAATGGTGATCTCACCCAGACCCTGCCGCGGGTCCATATCGTCGTGGCCGGGATCGAGAAGGTGGTTCCGACCCTCAACGATGCGGCGGTGTTGATCCGGCTGCTGGCCCGGTCGGCAACCGGCCAGGAGGTGTCGGTCTACACGACCTTTTCCACCGGGCCGCGGCGCCGCGAGGATCTTGATGGGCCCGAGGAATTCCACGTCGTTCTGCTCGACAACGGCCGCTCGGCGATGCTCGGCGGGCCGTTCCAGGACATGCTGCGCTGCATCCGCTGTGCCGCCTGCATCAACCATTGCCCCGTCTACGGTACGGTCGGCGGCCACGCCTATGGTTGGGTCTATCCCGGGCCGATGGGCGCGGTGCTGACCCCGGCTCAGGTCGGGCTCGCGGAGGGGCGGGAGTTGGTTGAGGCCTCGACCCTCTGTGGCCGCTGCGAGCAGGTGTGTCCGATGCGGATTCCTCTGCCGGCGATGCTGCGCCATTGGCGGGAACGCGCCTTCGAGCGTCACCTGGTGCCGACCCGCCAACATTGGGGATTGATGGTGTGGGGGTTTGCGGCGCGGCGGCCGTGGCTCTATCATACCGCCATGCGGACGGCGGCGTGGGGTTTGGCCTGGTTGGCGCGGGGAAGCGGCGGTCTACGTACGCTTCCCGGCATCGGTGGCTGGACCGCCAGCCGCGATCTGCCGGCGCCGGCGGGGCGCACGTTCCGCGACCAGTGGACTCAGAGGCTGCGGCGATGAACCAGTTGATTGCCGATTGGCGGGTGAAGCGCTCTCGTGAGGACGAGCAGCTGCATCAAATGATTCGCAAGGCCGTCGATGCCGAGCAGGTCCATTTGCATATCGCCGCGACGCCGCTGGATTTCCATGGCTCGCCGGTTCACGCCCCCTGGGACCATCTGGTTCCGCTGTTGGGGCTGATGACCCTGGCACTGGTGGTGCTGCTGGCCACCGGCGTTGCCATCGGCATCGTCGCCATGTTTGCCGGAGTCTTCGGTCACCTCTACGGCAATCGCCATTTCGTCGCCTGGCGGCTGCGGAAGCGCGCCATCGCCTACCTGATGGAAAGTGCGCTGCATTGGCAGCAGCTCTGGCATCTGGGCGGCGTGGCGCTCGAACTGAAGGGGACGATGGAGCCGCTGTGCATCTCGCCGCACGGCGACTGGCGCAAGTTCGCCCGCCGCAACCTCCATGGCCAGGCGGCCGTCGAACCGGCCGCTGCCGAGGGCGAGGCATGAGCCCCCGTACCGCCATTCTCGACGGCATCCGTCGCTCGCTAAAGCGAGGGGCCCTGCCGCCCTGCGAATACGACCGCCTGAACCGCCGCCTTGCCGCACCCGACACTGCGGTGGTGCCGGTTCGGAGCGGCGGAACGCACGCCGAGAAAGTCGAGCGATTCGCGGCGATGGTGGTGGAGATGCAGGCCAGCCTGGACCGGGTGGCCAGCGCACCGGCGGTCATCTCGGCCGTCGCCGCCATTCTGGCCGCGTTCGGACTGCCGCCGAGCGTGGTGGCAGCCCCCGCCCTTGAAGACGCGCCGTGGGCGGGCAGCGGTCTGACGGTGCGCTTCGGTGCCGCCACGGCCGCCGATCCGGTGTCGGTGACCCCGGCGTTGTGCGGCGTCGCCGAGACAGGAACCCTGGTTCTGCTCTCGGGTCCGGAAAGTCCGACGACGCTGAATTTCCTTCCCGACCTCCATATCGCCGTGGTCGCCGCGTCGGCCATCGTCGGCAGTTATGAAGAGGCATGGGCACGGGTGCGGGCGCGCGGTGCGCTGTCGCGAACGGTCAATTGGATCACCGGCCCGTCGCGCACCGCCGATATCGAGCAAACCCTGCTTCTGGGCGCCCACGGGCCCCGTCGCCTGCATGTAATTCTAGTCGATGACCGCCAGCCGGGCGCCTGAGCACCGGCCGCGTCGGCGGGCTTTGACCCCCGACGAGGCGCGGGTGTGGCGTGCGGTGGTGCGCGACGTCGTCCCCCTGCCCGGCCGCAGTGTCGCCGAAGATGATCCGCCGCTGCCGCCGTCGCCGGAACCGGCCGCGCCGCCGCCACCGCTGCCACCGCCGCCGCCGGTTCGGGTTGTGCTGCCGCCGCGCAGTGCGGCGCCGCCCGACCTCGCTCATGGACGGACCGCCGGCATCGACAAGCGCACCGCCGAGCGGTTTCGCCGTGGGGAGATGGACATCGACGGGCGCCTCGACCTGCACGGCCTGACCCAGGATGCTGCCCACGCCCAGCTTCTCGCCTTCGTCTGCCGGGCCTTCGACGGCGGGCGCCGCTGCCTGCTGGTGATCACCGGCAAGGGTCGTGAAAGCGGTGGGGTTCTGCGCAGTGCGGTGCCGCGATGGCTCAACCACACGCCGCTGCGCGAGAAGGTGCTGTCGTTTTCCTATGCCCGCCCGCAGCACGGTGGCGACGGCGCCCTTTATGTGCTGATCAAGCGGAGACGGGAGTGACCCCGTTCGGGGCCCGGGTCCGTGCCTTGCGCGATGCCAAGGGCTTGGCGCTCAAGACCATGGCCGCCGACCTGAACGTTTCGGCGGCGTATCTCTCCGCCCTGGAACACGGACATCGCGGACGCCCGGCACCGGGTCTGGTGATGCAGATCGCCGGCTATCTCGGCTGCATTTGGGATGAAGCGGAAGACCTGAAGCGGCTGGCCGAGGTTTCCCATCCGCGGGTGACCATCGACACCGCCGGCCTCGATCCCGAACGGACCGAGCTGGCCAATCGGCTGGCCCTGCACATCAAGGACCTGCCGCACGACGCGGTGGTCCGGATGCTTGCCGTCCTCCAAGACGTCTGATTCAACTCGCCGTCGCCAGCCCGCGATGGGTCTGGACCAGGGACTTGTAGACCTCGGCGATGCAGGAGGCCGGCGGCGGCTGCACCTCGCCGACCGGCCGCACCATGCAGGCGTGCCACAACGCCTGACCGTTGGGTTGGCCGAATTCGCGGGTGACCAGGGTCAGCGCTCCCTGCAGAGTCTGCACCGTTCTGGGATCGGAATAGAACTGCTCCCAGGTCAGGTTGTTGCCGTGGATCACCAGCAAGGCCTGGACGATGGCCCGGCATCGCTCTTCGAAGGCGTGCAGGCGCGCGCCGATGGCATGGTCGACGAACATGAAGTAATTGGTCAGGCAGGCGCGGGGGAAGATCGGATTCTCGCCGGTAAGAAGATGCTCGAACGGCCGCACCATCAGCCGCTGGAACGGATTGGACCGGGCGCCGATGTCGCCCTTGGGCCGGGCGTGCTCCTTGCGGCAACCGGACTCGTGAACCCGCAGGGCTTCGTCGAGGGTGATGGTTCCGCGCCGCAGCAACTCGGCCACCCGTTCGACCTCGGCCAGACTGACAAAGCCGTCGACGGCCCGCTCGCGGAGCAGGGTGAGGAGGATCTCGCTGACTACGCCCGCAAGCTGATGACACCGCGTCACCGGTGTGCCTGTCCTGCCCGCCATGCGGCTCCCTCCGCAACGTCGGTGCCCATCCCGACGATACTGTGCACCGAAGCGGCGAATGCGCACAAGAATTATTGGTTGCAGTCCGGCGGCCGGTGGATTTCACTCGCCCCGATCACACCCACCACAGGGGGCGGCCATGGATCCCTATCTGCTGCTGAAGAGTGTGCACCTCGTCGGCGTGGTTCTGTTCGTCGGCAACATCGTCGTGACCGGCTGGTGGAAGGTGATGGCCGACCGAACCGGCGACCCGCGCATTGTCGCCTTTGCCCAGCGTCAGGTTACCCTCACCGATTGGGTCTTTACCCTTGGCGGGGTAAGTCTGGTCGCCGTCGGCGGCATCGGCAACGCGCTGTGGCACAACATGCCCCTGACGACGCCATGGCTGCTGGCCGGCAACATCCTGTTCCTTGCCTCGGGGATCATCTGGGTCGCGATCCTGCTGCCATTGCAGCGCAAGCTCGGCCGCATGGCGCGGGCGTTTGCCGCCGCGCCGCGTATCCCCGCGGCCTATTGGCCGGCCGAGCGGTTATGGCTGGCGTTCGGCATCCTGGCGACCGTCCTCCCCCTGGCCGCCATTCCCGTCATGGTATGGAAATTCGCCTAACACGTGACGCCCAAACTGTGCATCACGTTTTAGGCATTATGGTTTTGCCCTTGCCGGGCGCGGCCCTCCGGCCGCTTGGCCGCTCGCTCAATGCTCGCAAAGGCGCTGCGTTGCACAGCAGTTAAGGTGCGGCGCCCTAGAATCAGCGTCCGGGAACCAGCCGGCGGTAGGACAGCGCCTCGGCAACGTGCAGGCGGCGCACGCCGTCGCTGCCGTCGAGATCGGCCAACGTGCGGGCAACCCGCAGCACGCGGTGGTAGCCGCGGGCGGTCAGGCGCATGCGACTGGTCGCCTCGCCGAGCAGCGCGCGTCCGGGGGCGTCGGGCGAAGCCACCTGCTCCAGCAGCTCGCCGTCGGCTTCGGCATTGCAGCGGATCGCCTTGCCGGGGGCAAGGGCGCGATAGCGATCGTTCTGGACGGCACGGGCCGCCGCCACCCGGGCCGCGACGGTTGCCGAGCCTTCGGCCGGCGGCGGCAGGGCAAGATCGGCGGGATTGACCGCCGGAACATCGACGTGAAGGTCGATGCGGTCGAACAGCGGCCCCGAGATCTTGCCCTGATAGTCGATGCCGCATTTCGGCGCCCGTGTGCAGGCCTGGCCGGGATCGCCGAGATAGCCGCAACGGCACGGATTCATCGCCGCCACCAACTGCACCCGGGCCGGATAGGTGACATGGGCGTTGGCTCGGGCCACCACCGCGCGGCCGCTCTCCAGCGGTTGACGCAGGGCCTCAAGCGCGCCGCGGGCGAATTCCGGCAGTTCGTCGAGGAACAGCACCCCGTTGTGGGCCAGCGAGATTTCCCCCGGCCGCGCCCGTGTGCCGCCCCCGACCAGGCTCGGCACGGAGGCGGAATGATGTGGGTCGCGGAACGGCCGCCGGGTCAGCAGCCGCCCGCCGTCGAGGCGACCGGCCACCGAGTGGATCATGCTGACCTCCAGCGCCTCGGCCGGGGACAGCGGCGGCATCAGCCCCGGCAGGCGGGCGGCGAGCATCGACTTGCCCGAGCCCGGCGGGCCGATCATCAGCAGATTGTGATTGCCGGCTGCCGCCACCTCCAGCGCCCGCTTGGCGGTCTCCTGGCCCTTGATGTCGCGCAGATCGAGGGCCGGCCCACCGTCCTCGGCGAGCATGGCGATGG
>JACRFY010000152.1 GCA_016212565.1 Magnetospirillum sp.
CTCGTCGGCTCGCCTGCTCCCTGGTCGGCAGCGATGCCGTGAGCACCGTCAGTTTCACCACCGAAGCCGGCCTATTCCAGCAGTCGGGAATTGCCGCCGTGGTCTGTGGACCGGGAGAGATCGCCCAGGCGCACAAGCCGGATGAATTCGTCAGCCTCGACCAATTGGCCACCTGCGAACGCTTTCTCATCGGCGTCCTCGATCACATCAGCGAATCATAGGACATTTGTGCATCATCTCAGGGACGGACAGCGACGTAGTTCGTGACCTTCTTGACTCCGTTGCCATCCTTGACCCGAGCCAGGGCCTTCTTCCCTTCCTCGGCAGAGCGGGCTCGACCGAGGATATAGACGGTGCCGAAGGGATCGGCCGTCGTGCGGTAGTTGACATCGGCAACACCGGCGGTGCCCATCAATCGTGCCTGTGCCTTGCTGGCCATCGCCGTGGTGTCGACCCAACCGAGCATGGTCTTGCGCTTCGGATCGTCCTTGGCCAGGTAGATCACGTGCCAATAGAGCGTCTTCACCCCCTTGACCGCCCGGACCTCACGCTCGAAGCGGTCGTAACTCGCCTTGTCGTCGAAGATTCCGGTAACGATCAAGCGCTGCTCGTAGATTTCGGTAGACGCCTTGGCGGTGCCGATCTTGCCCATGATGCCGTTGACTTCGAGCACCACCTGATTGTCCTTGGCGATGTCGCCTGCCGAGCGGGCTTCGATGGCCCGGTCGATCAGCGTCTTCGGCGCGGTAAGGACATCCAACAACTGGGCCGATGCCGGAGCGGCAACCACCAGTCCGAGGAATGCGATAAGAATTCTGTGCATTTGGCGCTCTCCCTCAGTCCATCTTCGGTCAAGACTAGCCGGACGGTCGGATGCTGCCAACCGACTCAATCCGACAAATGCCGCCGAAGGTGCTTGTGCACCGCCTGACGGGAAATTCCCAACGCCTTGCCGATTTGGGCCAACGACCAGTCGGGATGTTCGCCCTTCAACCGGCGGGCTCTCTCGCTTGTGGTCTCACCCAGGTCGGCCACCGGCGGGATAACGCCCTTGGGAAGGCGGCGCACATCTTCGAGAACCACCGCATAGCCGGTACCGTCCTCGCCTCCCAGCGTCGTCCAGTAGTCCAGTCGTGCCTCCAGATCTTCCAGCGAGCAGGCGGGAAGATCGCGGCGCCACATTGCTTCAACCAGCCGATATCGGGCCGCACAAGCGGTGGGGAGTGCACCGTCCCCCTGCCCTCCGGCCAATTCATCGTATTCGCGCTTGCGCTCGTTCCATTGCAACGCTTCCGAACGGGCACCGCAAATGTCGGTCGGCACTGGGCGAACGCCGGCGACCACCGTTGCCAAGGTCTCCGGAAGCGGATGCCAGGGCAATGACCATCCTGCCAATGGCCCCCACGGATCGTCGGCGGTATCCTCGTCGGCCAAGTGTTGCGTGGCGGCAATGTATTGGCATTCTTCACCGGTCGGCGTCGCAGCGGCTTCGGCACTGCCATAGCGAGCGATCAACGCCGCCATTGTCCCGCCGATCCGTTCTGCCTCTTCCCGCCGCCCCCGTGCGGCACGGATCAAGCCACCCGGGTCTTCCGCTTCCTCGCGAAGCCGCAGGGCCTCCATCGCTACCGCAATCAAGTCGCCGCCGTCGTTCTCCACGCGAGTGGCTAGCGCCTCCAACCCAGCCTTGTAGCTGCCCCATTGCCGGCCGCAGAACGAAATGGCGCGCGCCAAGGCTTCGTCCTGCACCTCGGTGTGCTCGGAGTCGTAAAGGGCAACGATGCCCCGCAGGCGGTCGAGCGCGGCGGCATCCTGTCCCGCCCCCGTGCTCATCAAATCGATCAGATCCATGGCGCGCACTTCGTCAACCCAGGGGTTGACAGTGCGTTCGGGCCGGGAAATTGTCAACGGTTGCCGCGCCGAAACAAAAACGACCGCAGGACGCATAGCGGCCTGCGGTCGTTCGATGGTGAGCCCGGTGGGACTCGAACCCACGACCTCTCGATTAAAAGTCGCTTGCTCTACCGACTGAGCTACGGGCTCAAACAAGGGTCCACACCATAGGGAGGCGGCCCCGTGCGGTCAACCTTACTTCTTGACGTCGGCGGCCACGCGCATCCGCACGATCGCGTCGGGCTTGGAGACGGTGCCACTGCCGGGATCGCCCTTGGTGATCTTGTCGACGTGCTCCATGCCTTCGATCACCTTGCCCCACAGCGTATACTTGCCATCCAGGTGTGGCGCCGAGGCCAACATGATGAAGAATTGCGAGTCGGCGCTGTTGGGGTGGTTGGAACGCGCCATCCCCATCATACCACGGGTGAACGATTCTCCGTTGAACTCGGCATTCAGCCGGGTACCGGAACCGCCGGTACCGGTTCCGGTGGGATCGCCGGTCTGGGCCATGAAGCCGTCGATGACGCGATGGAAGACGATGCCGTCGTAGAACCCCTTGCGGGTCAGTTCCTTGATGCGGGCAACATGGTTGGGGGCCAGGTCGGGACGCATTTCAATCACCACCCGTCCCCACTTGAGATCCAGGAACAAGGTGTTTTCTGGGTCGAAGGCGGAGGCGGGCCGCGTCGCAAGGAGCAGGACGGCAACAGTGGCAAGCGCCAGGAGCTTGATCAGTTTCATCGTTCAATCCTCGACATCGGCAGCCAATTGCATCCGGACGATGCAGTCTGGATTATCGACCACTCCTCCCAGGTTATTGCCGGCCTTCTTGATGTTGTCAACCAGATCCATGCCCTCGCTCACCTGTCCCCAGATCGAATATTTCCGATCAAGGTGCGGGGCTTCGTCGAACATGATGAAGAACTGGGAATCGGCCGAATCCGGGCTGGACGAACGGGCCATCGAGCAGGTTCCCCGCACGTGGCGTTCGCGCGAGAATTCGGCCTTCAACTTCTGGCCGGAGCCGCCGGTACCGGTTCCATCGGGGCAACCGGTCTGCGCCATGAAGCCGTCGATGACGCGATGGAATTTGAGCCCATCGTAATAGCCCTTGCGAACCAGCTCCTTGATGCGGGCAACGTGGTTGGGGGCAAGGTCGGGACGCATCAAAATGGTTACGCGGCCGTCCTTGAGGTCGAGATAGAGGGTGTTGTCGCGGTCCACCGGGGAGACTCCGTAATGGCGAAAGCGGTCCAGCTTAGGTGCGGCCGAACTTCTCGTCCAGCCGTGCCTTTACGCGCGGGCTGACGAACTGGGTAATATCCCCTCCCAGCCGGCAAATTTCCTTGATGAAGCGCGAGGAAATGAACTGGCAACGCTCCGAAGCCATCAGGAACATGGTCTCGATCTCGGGGTCGAGACGTGCGTTCATGCCCGCCATCTGGAACTCGTATTCGAAATCCGAGATCGCCCGCAGACCACGGATGATCAACCGCGCCCCGCAACCTCGGGCAAAGTCGACCAACAGGTTGTCGAACGGCCGGACTTCGATGGTGACGCCGTGCAGACGGGTCAGCTCGGCCATTTCCTCCTGCACCAATTCGACCCGTTCGGCAAAGCTGAACAGCGGCCCCTTTCCGGCATTGACCGCGATCCCGATGATCAATCGGTCGACGACCGTCGCAGCACGCCAGACGATATCGGTGTGGCCATTGGTTATGGGATCGAACGTGCCTGGATAAATGGCGATTCGGTCACTCATCCTCGCCTCCGGATTCAATCGGTGGCTCCTGCTCCTCGCCTTCGGTTTCGTCGCCCGACCCATTCAGATCGCAAAGCCGTGCTGCCGAAACCACCCGCTCATCCTCTGCGGTGCGCAACAGCGTCACCCCTTGAGTCTTGCGCCCGGCGATGCGGATGTCGTTGACCGGCATGCGAATGAGCGTGCCGCCATCGCTGACCAGCATGATCTCATCCACTGGATCAACGGGGAACGAGGCCACGACCGGTCCGGTCTTTCGCGTGAGATCGATGTTGGCGATCCCCTGCCCACCGCGCCCGGTCACCCGGTATTCGTAGGCCGAGGTGCGTTTGCCGAAGCCGTTCTCGGTGACGGTGAGGATGAACTGCTCATCGGCGCGCATGCGCTCGCCCTGCTCGGCATCGAGTTCCCCTCGCAGATAGGCGTCGCGCACCTCGCTGTCGAACGAAACATGGCGGAGGATCGACATCGAGATGACGTCGTCACCTTCCTCGAGCCGGACCCCACGGACGCCCGTGGAGTCGCGCCCCTTGAAGACCCGCACCTCGGGGACGGCGAAGCGAATTGCCTTGCCCTGCCGGGTCGCCAGCAGGACATCATCGCCCTCCGAGCAGGTCTGCACTGCGATCAACCGCTCTCCGTCGCCCAGCTTCATGGCGATCTTGCCGTTGGCCCGGATATCGACGAAGTCGGAAAGCAGGTTGCGCCGCACGTCGCCATTGGAGGTGGTGAACATGACGTGCAGGTCCGACCACGTGGTCTCATCCTCGGGCAGCGGCATCACCGTCGAAATCGTCTCGCCCTCGGACAGCGGCAGAAGATTGACCATCGCTTTGCCGCGCGCCTGCGGCGTTCCCAAGGGCAAACGATAGACCTTCAGCTTGTAGGCGATGCCGGTCGAGGAGAAAAACAGCACCGGCGTGTGGGTATTGACCACGAACAGCTGGGTGACGAAATCCTCTTCCTTGATCGCCATCCCCGAGCGGCCTTTGCCGCCGCGGCGTTGAGCCCGATAGGTGGAGAGCGGTACCCGCTTGATGTAGCCGGTGTTGGTGACCGTGACCACCATGTCTTCCCGGGCGATCAGGGATTCGATATCCGACTCGAATTCCGCATCTTCGATCTGCGTCCGCCGCGGTGTGGCGAACTGCGTCCGGATTTCGATCAGCTCGTTGCGCAGGACCGTCAACAGTCGCGGGCGCGACGACAGGATTTCGAGGAAGTCGGTAATCTGGCGGCCGATCTCGGTCAGTTCATCGCCGATCTTGTCGCGTTCCAACCCGGTCAAACGGTGGAGACGCAGATCGAGGATGGCCTTGGCCTGCACTTCCGACAGACGATAACAACCGTCGACGATACCGCGCCCCGGCTCATCGATCAGACGGATCAGCGGCTCGACGTCGCCCACCGGCCAAGCGCGGGCCATCAACTGTTCGCGGGCGGTGGCAGGATCGGGAGCTGCGCGGATCAACACGATCACCGCGTCGATGTTGGCCACGGCGATTGCCAGACCGGCCAAGACGTGGGCACGGTCGCGGGCCTTGCCCAGCTCGAAAATGGTGCGCTTGGTGATCACTTCCTCGCGGAAGGCAAGGAAGGCGGCGATGATCTCCTTCAGCGTCATCAACTGCGGCCGGCCGCCGGTGAGGGCCAGCGCGTTGACGCCGAACGACGATTGCAACGGAGTGAAGCGGTAGAGCTGGTTCAGCACCACCTCGGCGATGGCATCGCGCTTGATCTCGATAACCATCCGCACGCCGTCGCGGTCCGATTCGTCGCGCAGATCCGAAATGCCCTCGACCTTCTTGTCGCGGACCAATTCGGCGAGCTGCTCCAGCATGCGCGCCTTGTTGACCTGATAGGGGACCTCGGTGACGATGATCGCTTCGCGGTCCTTGCGGATTTCCTCAACATGCACCTTGCCGCGCATGCAGATGGAACCGCGTCCGGTCAAATAGGCGGCGCGGATGCCGGCACGGCCGAGGATGACGCCACCAGTGGGGAAATCGGGTCCCGGCACCAATTCCATCAACCGCTCGGGCGTGACATCCGGATCGTCGATGTAGGCGAAACAGGCGTCAATCACCTCGCCCAGGTTGTGAGGCGGAATGTTGGTGGCCATGCCGACGGCGATGCCACCGGCACCATTGACCAGCAAATTGGGGAAACGGGCCGGCAAAACCACCGGCTCGACGGTCGAGTCGTCGTAATTGGCCTGGAAGCCGACAGTTTCCTTGTCGATGTCTTCCAGCAGCGACTGGGCAACCCGCGCCAAACGGGCCTCGGTATATCGCATCGCCGCCGGCGGATCGCCGTCCATCGAGCCGAAATTGCCCTGGCCGTCGATAAGCGGCAGACGCATGGAGAATTCCTGCGCCATACGGACCATGGCATCATAAATCGCGGCGTCGCCATGGGGATGGTACTTACCCATGACATCGCCGACGATACGCGCCGACTTGCGGAACGGCTTGCCGTAGTCGTAGCCGTTTTCTTTCATCGCATAGAGGATGCGCCGATGGACCGGCTTCAGCCCGTCGCGGACGTCGGGAAGCGCGCGTGCCACGATCACGCTCATGGCGTAATCGAGGTACGATCGCTTCATTTCGTCTTCGATGGTAACGGGCGTGATGTCGAATTGCGGCGATGACGGAGGCGTGTTCAACGAATTGTTCCCGTCGATCTCGGTGAGAAACCAGAATTTGCGGTGGCAAGGCTGCCGTGGAGGCGCACGCTACCAGATATCGTGGAATGCGACAACCACGAGGGCGGGCTGGCTCCCCGACCGGGGTGTTCCCCGGCACGATCGGGGAAGCTCACCCCTCCCAAGGCTAATCTCCTTTCGCGAACAGGCGCCGCACACGCCGCCGTGCTTACGATGCGCATCCCGGCACCCCATTTTCGCGGGCCGCTCGGGCGTAACGGGAGGAGCCAGAATGCGCAGAATCGCGGCCCTATTGTGTGCCGGTCTGGTTGCCGGCTGCGCCATCGACGAGACGGGCGCAGGCGCCAAGCCGGCCTTCGTCCATGTCGGCGGCGTTCCCTTCCATGCCCAGCAGGGATTCGGCTGTGGACCGGCGTCCATGGCCCAAGTGCTGGGCTGGTCCGGCGCCGATGTCCAACCGACAGCCTTGGACGGACAATTCTACGGAGCCGCCGGCGACCCCCGTCCCCTGCTCGAGAGTATCGCGCAACGGTATGGCCGCCTTGCCACCCCGGTGGTTGGAATCGATGCCCTGCTGCGCGAGTTGGATGCCGGCCATCCGGTTCTGGTGCTGCAAAATCTCGGCGTTCCCCGCGAGCCGTTGTGGAACTGCGTGGTCGCGGTCGGTCATAACCGCAGCACCGGGCGGGTCGAACTCAACTCTGGCGACCGTCCCGGTAAGTTCATGTCGTTGAGCCTGTTGGAGCGTTTGTGGTCGGATGCTGATTTCTGGGGCCTGACGGTGATGCGTCCCGGCGAGCTTCCGGCCACGGCCAGCGAAAGCCAGGTCGTCGCTGCCGCACGCGCCTTGGAGCGCACCGGACATTATTGGGAGGCCGTCGTTGCCTATGATTCTGTCCTGTCGCAATGGCCGAGCAGCAGCGATGCCCTGTTCGGACTGGGCGGCAGCCTCTATCTGCTGGGTGACGCACACGGTGCCGCCGACGCCTATCGGGCCGCCGCCGCGGTATCGAATAATCCCCAGCCGGCGTTGGAAGCGCTGGCCCACGTCCAGGCGGAACTCTCCCGTGCCGACAACACCGTTCGGCCCCCGATTACCAAGGAAATCTCGGGCGTCAAAGGTCGAAAGGCGAAGCTCTAACTTCCGCCTTTTCGCCACCGCCGCCTTCCGATAGAGTCCGGCCGCAATTTTCCATACCGACGAACGAGAGGCGGGGACATGGCCGGCAGCGTCAACAAGGTGATTCTCCTCGGCAACCTGGGGCGCGACCCCGAAGTGCGCACGGCTCAGGATGGCTCGAAGATCGTCAACCTCAACATTGCCACCTCGGAATCGTGGAAAGATCGCGCATCTGGGGACCGCAAGGAAAAGACCGAATGGCACCGGGTGGTGATCTTCAACCCCAATCTGGCCGAGGTCGCCGAGCGCTACCTCAAGAAGGGCAGCTCGGTCTACATCGAGGGCGCCCTTCAGACCCGCAAATGGACCGACCAGCAGGGGGTGGAAAAGTACTCCACCGAGGTAGTCATCGGCCGCTTCAAGGGTGAATTGACCCTGATCGGCGGTCGCGAAGGCGGCGGCGGCGGTGGTTACGACAACGGCGGTTATGGCGGCGGCCAGCGCTCGGGCGGTGGCGGTGGCGGTGGCGGTGGCGGTGGACAGCGCCCCGGTGGCGGCGGTGGTGGCGGCTCCGGCTGGGAACCGCCCGCGGACCTCGACGACGAAATTCCCTTTTAGCCCCTATCCGGGGACAACGTGTCGGCAAGACGGCTGGAAGTGTCGCTTCCAGCCGTTTTTCACGTTCATTCGGGATGCCCCGCTCCTGCCGCCAGATCCCGAGCGAGAGTGACGTAGTCGATCTTGCCCGTGCCCAAAAGCGGCAGCTTGTCCCTGACCACCACGCTTCGCGGGACCGCCAGTTCCGATACGCCGCGGGCGCGCAGCCCCTCCGACACCTCGGCCCGTTCGGTCCCTGGACGGCTGGTCATCAGAACCAGGCGCTCCCCCTTGCGCTCGTCGGGAAGCGCAAGCACGGCATGCTGAAATCCTGGCCACAGGGCGTCGACGGCCTCCTCCACCGCACCCAGGCTGATCATCTCGCCGGCCACCTTGGCAAAGCGCTTGGCCCGACCGAGGATGCGGATAAAGCCCTGAGCATCGATGGCGACAATGTCGCCGGTGTCGTACCAGCCATCGGTCGGCGGTTGCAGTTCACCGGGGCGGTCGACTTTCAGATAGCCGGCCATGACGTTCGGCCCCCTCACGACCAGACGCCCCCCCTCGGCGATGCCCGGCACCGGGTCGAGGCGAGCCTCGATCCCCGGCAGCAGACGGCCGACGCTGCCGGCCAGATGGGCATGCGGCGTATTCAGAGCCAGCACCGGCGCCGTCTCGGTGGCCCCATAGCCCTCCAGGACTCGCAGGCCGAACTTCTCGGCCCATACCCGACGGGTCTCGTCCTTGACCTTTTCCGCTCCGGCGAAGACATAGCGTAGCGAGCGGAAATCCAACGGATGGGCCACCCGCGCATACCCGGCAAGGAAGGTGTCGGTACCGAACAAAATGGTGGCGTTGGTGTCGTAGGCAATCTCGGGCACAACCCGATAGTGCAGCGGGCTGGGATAGAGAAACACCTTCACCCCCGCCAGCAACGGCAGCAACAGGCCGCCGGTCAGGCCAAACGCATGGAACACCGGCAGTGCCGCCAACACGGTATCGGCGGAACTGAAATCGATCCGCGCCGCCAACTGGGCGCAATTGGCAAGGATGTTACGGTGGCTCAACACAACGCCCTTGGGGGTACCCTCCGAGCCGGAGGTGAACAGGATCACCGCCGGCGAATCGGGGCCATCGGCATGACGGGCGTGAATTCGTCCGGCGAAGGGGAATGACGCGAACGCGCGCAGGCGTTCGATGGTGCCGATCCGCGCCCGCACGTCCTCCAGCCACAGGATATCGACCTTGGTCGCCAACCGCTCCACCACCTCGCCCAGCCGCGCCGCCTCGACAAAGCGCCGCGAGGTGACCAGAAGGCGAATGCGCGCGGCGGTGCAGGCCGCCTCCAAAGTGGCGGAACCGGCGGTGAAGTTGAACATCGCCGGAACACGACCGAACATCTGCAGCGCGAACAGGGTAACGGCGGTACCGGCGGTATTCGGCAGCAGCACGGCCACCGCCTCGCCGCGACCGGTCTTGGCCGCCAACGCCCGCCCCAAAGCGAGTACGCCGACCACCAGCCGGCGGAAGGTCATCGGCTTGCGCTCGATGTCCTCTATCACGACATGGCCCCCACCGTGCCGCGCCTTGGCTTCCAGAAGCGCCTGCGGCAGGGTGCGGTCCACCGGTGCGGTGGCGAAGGCCATCTCGGAGAGGATCGTATACAATTGCTCCCCGGCGGCCCGGCGCCGCGCTCGACCCTCGAGGGCAGCGGGGAGGTCGAACCGCCGCGGGGGCAGCACGGTGAGGGTGATCTTGGGAAACAGGCGGCGGCGCACCTTGCCTTTGAGGTAGGAGGCCAGGCTGTACTGCGCGCCTTCGATATGGACCGGCAAAATATCGGCCCCCGCCTTGTCGGATTTGATCGGATGAGCGTCTTTGAGTGTAATATTATCCGGGGGGACGGTATTTCGGGCTTCGGTTTATTTGTGTTAGTGTGGTTCCCGTATTTGGGGATGTGGCATAGTTTTTTTTGCTTGGGTA
>JACRFY010000153.1 GCA_016212565.1 Magnetospirillum sp.
CGACTATCCCAAGGGCCTCAAGGTCACCGACGCCGAGATGGACGCAATCGCCATCAACGGCTGCGACTTCCATCCAGAGTGGAACTACACCATCTCACCCCGAAAGCCGGATCGTGCGGTTGTTTTGGCGTAGATCCTTACCTTTCAGGAGGGGAGTAAATGGTGCCCAGGGCCGGAATCGAACCAGCGACACTGCGATTTTCAGGCGTCTATGACGATTTCCATAGATATAGTGGGCGCGTTGATATGGCGCATACTATATACATGGACCTGCGGCCTGCAGGCGGCCTATGGCGCCGCCTGTCAATTTGGATGCACGCCATCAACTCAAGGCATTGACATCAAGCTGCTATTTCTCGCAACAATGCAGCAGCCATCGAAGGAGGCTGTCACCGTGCCGATGAGCGTTCGTGGGCTGGTGGACCGGCTGGACCTACCCCCCTGAACAAACAACTCATAAGCGGCTGAAAAAAATCGGGGGAGGCAGATAGCGTCTCAAAATTTGAGCTAACCCGACGAACTGATCGTACATAAGGCTTGACGCTCAGAACGTTGAGAAGGCGTCAGCGTATGCTACCATCTTTCGGCAAGGGCTATTCATCGCGGGTTAAGCGGACGGCCCCGGAGATATCGCTCAAATACATCTGTCACGTTACGCCTACGGGAGCGGCAATGATAAAAAGAAAAGCATACAAAGAAAAACAGCTAACACGATTCCATGAAATTGTTAACGCAAACAATGATGTACTTGTAATTCATTATTCATGCGAATCGTACTTTGACACGCGCGGATCGTCTCCACACATAAATGCGATCGCAGTCAAATCACTTCATTCTGGTCAGACAAAAATGTTTTCCGTCCACAGGGAGGCGGAGATTCGATCAATAGATAATGATAAAATATATTCAAATTATGATGCCATTGAGCGCGTTATGCTAGAGCGGTTTCGAGATTTTGCCTCAAGACATTCAAGTAGCTATTGGGTTCATTGGCGCATGTCAGATGAGCATTACGGATTTGAAGCAATTGAGCGCCGCGCGGAAGTTCTTGGACTACAACCTCCATTTTTTACAATCCCAAACGATAAGTTTTTCGGTCTGGCAGACTTTTTTGTAACATATTTTGGCAGAAGATATAAAAAACAATTAAAAATGCGCCCGGTTATTGAAAGAAACAACATGAATGTTCCAGGCTTGCTATATGGAAATGATGAGGCTGAAGCGTGGAGAAACAAAAAGTATTACGATGTTGCAGTTTCGACGCAGAAGAAAGTTGATATACACTCAGACATGATATTTCTTTTTTCCGAGGGGGCGTTGCTATACGCCGACTCTCGCCTTGTCGATCTGGCAAGAATTGCCAAAAATCACCCGATGGTAGCAATTGCAACGGCCATAGGCGCGCTAGCAAGTTGCGCCTTTGCCGTTATTCGTCTTATCGATATATTCGCGGCTCCCACACTCACCCCGTAATGTGGCCAATGCCTCTGCCCCGCAGGAACGAACCTGCAGCCGGCGAGATTCCATGGGAGCGGACGGGCATCCTGATTGTTCCTTGGGTGTCACGACACCGCCCATGGAGGATCGCGGAGACGCTGAACATCGGCACGACTGGCCTGCCCGCCGCTGGGCTTGAAGATGTGTGCGTTCTTGTCGCGCATGAGCCAAAAGAACATCAGACCGGCTCAGATCATCGCATGGCCACTCTGGCGGAGAGCCCATCAAGCCGCCGCACAACGCGCCCATATCAGGCGAAAAATGCCACTGTGATGCTACCCGCTCCCGCTCGCCAACCACGCCCGGCACGCGGCCGGCGATGCCAGAGCGTAGGCGGCCGCACTCGGTTGCGGCAAGCCGATCCGCACGCCGAAGCCACCGCGGGCCGCGACCGCCGCGAACCCGCTCTCGTCGGTCAGGTCGTCGCCGGCGAATACCGGGATCCGGCCGCGGAACGGCGCCTCGGCGAGGAAGGCGGCGATGGCCGTCCCCTTGTCGGCACCGGCCGGTCGCAACTCGAACACCATCTTGCCGGGAACAAGCTGAAAGCCGGGCGTGGTGGCGGCCAGGGCGACGGCCAGGGCCCGGCACTCCTCCTCGCAGGCGGGCGCCAGACGGTAGTGCAGGGCCAGACTGAGCCCCTTGTCCTCGACCACCACCCCGGGACGACGGGCGGCGAAGGCGACAAGGTCGCGACGCAGGGTGTCGAGGCCGGGCAGCGGCCGCGGCCGGTGCAGGCGGCCCCCGGCATCGAGGCGCTCCAGACCGTGCAGGCCTGCCGCGGGTAGGCGAGCCGGTGCCATCAGCTGGCGCAGATTGTCGACCGACCGGCCGCTGATCAGGGCCACGGCGCCGCCATGACGGCGGGACAGCCCCTCCAGCAGCGCCGGCAATTCGGGCGGGCGACGGATGGCCGAGGGGGTCGGGGCGATGTCGATCAGGGTCCCATCGACGTCGAGGAACAAGGCCCAATCGGCTTGCGGCGGCGGTGGCGCAATGGCGGTCATGACGGCCAAGTGGGGGCCGCAGGGGCGGAAGTCACGGTCTCAATAGCCATCCGAAGACAATCCGGCGGCGCGGCGGGCATCGACCATGCGGGCACGGCGGAGCTGGTATTCGGCCAGCCGGGCCCTGCGGTAGGCGTCGGCGATGCGCCGCGCCTCGTCGCGATTGCCGGCGGTCTGGTCGCGCCATGCCTGGCGCATCTCCTCGACCCGCTGCGAGGACGGCGGCACCGGCTTGAGCTGCGGCGCATGGGGGACCGGCTGCACCGAGGCCAGGGCACTGCGCGCGCTGGCGCCGGCCCCGCTCCACACCTTCATCAGCTTGGCCTTGTAGGCGGCGGCAAGGTGGGGAGTCTGGGAGTGGTAGTAGGAGGCGGCGGTCTGCCACACCCCGGTGGCCCCGTACAGCCCCTTGAGGAAGCGGGCGGCATAGGCGACGTTGGCGGCGGGATCGAAGGCATCCTCGATCGAGGAAAAGGCCTCCGGGTGGTAGCGCAGGTTGACCTGCATGCAACCGATGTCGATGTTGGTGACGCCCCGGGACTTGAGGCGGCGGACTTCGGCCAGGGCCTCGGCCTTGGTGGGGAAGAATTTGCCCTCTCCGTCGGCAGTTATTGTCCACGGCCAGGCGAGGGTGGCCCGCCGGGCGGCATCCCAACGGCCGGATTCGACGATCGAGATGGCATCGAGCAACTGCGGCGGAATGCCGTACAGACGCTCGTAGCGAGCGGTCTCTGCGGCACACATGGCCTCGGGCGGCAGGCCGGGAACGGCGGCCACGGCCACCCTCATGGCCCCGACGGCGAGGAGAACGGCAAACGCCGCCCCAGTGACCGAAATGCGCAACCCTGCCCTCACCCTGGCTCTCCCGGCGGCATGATGCCCTGCCCCATCTTTGCACAGCCTGTGCCAGGATCGCCAGCGCGGCGGCGCCCTCCGCCCAATGGTGCCGGCTCCAGGCCTTCGGGCCGAACCGGTATCACCTCCGCATGGATTTTCCCTTGCAGATCCGAATCCGAGCCCGTATATATTGCAGTGCAGCAAGCGGGTCGTCCGAGGACGATCCCCATGTTGCCTTTCTTGGACGTTTCCTCCCTAAACTTGAGCCCCCACTTCGGTGGGGGCTTTTTTTCTGGAAAATCAAGGCGGTAAAAACACCCCGAAACAGGGGTGTTACCGTGAAATGTTACCGCGTCCTGTTACCGCTGGGCGCCGGGGACGGTTTCCACGCAGGTTGGCGCGGCACTGGTCGGGTGGAAGCGCCGCGACCATGCAGGTGTCCTTCGTTCCGCATCCTCGCCCAATGTCCCTGCGCGTTGTCTGATGCGCAGCTTCCTTCCACCTAGGTGGTAAGGGCCTTCTCCTGTGCTGCGCCGCACTCGCGGCTGCGCAGCATCATACCGGGGCCAACGTCTCCTTGACGGCGGCGGCGCGGGGAGACGACAGCATCCGAACCGGTGTATCGATAAGGGCATGCACGCCCAGCATCCGTCGCCCCACGGTGTCAGGGGCGCTTTGCCGAAGACGATGGACCTGCTCGATGAATTGGTTGACCTCATCATCTATTTTTCGATCCAACGCCTGGAATGCGTGGCGACCCGTGCAGAAGGAAAACGCGTCCCCCCATCCCTTGACCACTCGATCGAGCAGAGCAAGGGTCTGAGCGAACCTCTGGCCGGTCAAGGCCCTATCGCTTCGCACCAGGGAAATGGCGTGGCGACCATCGCGGAGAATATCGCGCACCCTCGCCATCAAGGCGCCCCTCGCCTCGTCGGAGGGCTGGATCAGCCCTGGCTGGATATGGCACCCGAGGAAGGTGAAGCCGTCGGCGCAAGGACCGATAGAGGCCTTGTCGGGGCGCTCAGCTGGATCGTAGGCTTCCAGCCCCAGAGCAGCGAGCAACGCTTTGGCTGACCGAAAGGCCGCCAAGGCGCTGGCGCGGGTTGGAGCGAGGAGCACAAAGTCGTCGATGTAGCGGATGCAGGTCACGCCCCGACCTTGTAGCTGACGGTCGAATTCCCGCAGCAGGATGTTACCGATGAGGGGGCTGAGGGCGGAACCTTGCGCTACCCCAATATCCGCCGTCGGAAAAAGCCGGGCCTCGTCGCCGAGTTGCTCGGCGTTGGCCAAGCCCACTTCGACGGCTGCGCGAAACAACGCGGTGAAGTCGACGTCTTCGGTCGCCTCAGTGATGAAGGTCTCGACGACCTGCTTGGGGATCTTTGTGAAGAACTGAGGGATATCGGAGCGGACGCACCAGGTCGCCCCTTCAGCCATGGCTTGAACGACCTGGGCCAGTGCAGCGTCGACGCCTTCAATGCCGCCGACGCTCGTCGGGATGTCGAGGACTGCCTGGACTGCCCGGCATTTCGTCGAGAGGGTATCGAGGATCGCCCGTTGCACGATGCGGTTCTCAACCGGCGCAATAACGATGGGCCGGGACGACTTCCCTTGGCGCTTCAGCGCGACGCCCTTTTGCGGGGCGAAGCGGAAACGGTTGGCTTGGAGGCGATCTTGTAGGCTTCGAAGGCACCCGATGGGGTGTTCGTCAAACGCCGCGACCTCAGCCCGGATTTCCTTGGACGCGGACAGCAGCCCACGGGCGCGGACCTTCCGCCACGCCGCTTCCAATGCCCGCATCTTCCGGACTTCGCGGAATAGCTCCCCCATTCGCCCCTCTTCTCTGCCGGGACCCATCGGCAAACCTGTCCCGACCACTGAAGCGTCACCGATCTTCGGGGCACGTCGGCACCCGCAAAGGTGCGTCGGCAACGACCCGCGCAGCGCCATCGACGATGACGCTCGCCCCGCCCGCCACAGCCATGGCACCGCCCAGCGGCCCAGTCAGGACAGGCGAAAAGACCAGCAGGTTGAATTTACCATAGGTATATGTGGTGCGCAATGGTGGTGCAGGACACACTCCTTTGTGCCCCCTGCCCAACGCGCGCCGGACGCCCATGCAGGAACGGTGGCAGCTACACCTCACTTGCAGCCGGACTGACCGCCTCGACCTGCTCCTCCTGCCAGTCGGCGTAGGTCTTGCGGGTTCCTTTGACGCACCATTCCTTGCGGCCGTTCGACGCCCGACCGAAAACGACGGCGGCGGCGGCGCTCGGGCTGCGGAACACGGTGTCCTGCTTGAAAACCAGGTGGCCAGTGCCGTTTGGCACCAAGGTGCCGCTGGCCACCAGTTGGTGGTAGAGGCCCTGGTAGGAATGGCCTTCCATCCCCGACCACTCCTTCCTGGCCAGCGACCCGGCCAGGACGATGAAATCGCCATCGACCTCGCGGGCCTCGGCATTGAGGTCGTGCTTGCGGCTGATGATCTCGAACAGAGGCGATTGAACGGGCGTTTCCGGGCCGACGGCCTCGGTGGCGGACGGAGCGGCCGACACCTTCGGCGCTTCCCGCAGGAACTCCAACCCCAACACCGGGAGAACGATGCGGACCTGTTCGATGAAGAACTCCATGTCCGCAATGTCGGCCTCCGACAATTGGCCGTATTCGGGCGCGGTGCCGTTGACCAGCTTGGCCCGCCCGGCTTGGGTGGCGATGGCGATCAGGCGGCTTTCCAGATAGAGGACATGGGCCTTGGTCAGGTTGTGGTCCTTGCTGGTGATGACGCAGGCGCGGTCCCAGAATTCCTTGCTCTCGTCCTTGTTGTGCTGTGCCAGCCGTTTGCCCACGTTGTCGGTCTCACCGACATAGACCAACGGCCAGGCGCCCTCGGGATCGGAACCGGTCAGGAAATAGACACCGGTCCGACCGGCCTCCGGGCGGCGGATCAGGTCGGCCAGCCGCGAGCGCGGAGCGAACATCACATGGCCGGTCCAGTTCATGATCTCGGCGGTGATGATACCCCCCGGATTGCCGTCAGCCAGGAACAGGCGGATGGAGCGTCCCTTAGTCATGGCCCCCTCCGGCTCCGGGGGCGGTCTGGATGACGCGGACGGCCTCCCACAAGGTCTTGGGATAGAAGCAGATGAGCGGCTCCTGACGAAAGCCGGGGATCTGTTCGAGGTTGCTGTTGCGGCCGGGGTCCTGGCCCTTCTCATAACCCGGCTTGACCTCGTGCTTGATGTCCTTCAGCCAGTCGAGGCTGACGGCATCCCGATGGACCCACAGGTTCTGCTGCGTCTTCAGCCGGGCCTCGTGGCCGATGCCGCGATCGACGCCGTAGGAATAGCGCTCGACGTAGAGGGTATCGGCACCGCGCAGCCCATCCTCATCCAATTTCCGGATCGCCGGATGGCTGGCGAGCAGCGCCCGGATGCCGTCCCGCAACTCATCGACCGTTGTCACACCTGTCTCTCCCATCACCAGCACAACCGTTCCGCATCATAAGCCATGAACCGGAAGGCGCATCAGAAGAATGAAGTCTTCTCCCCGTTGGAGGCGCCGTTCGGGTGATGCCACGGCGAGATCGGCACCTCACCTAACCATCCATCTCCAGCAACCGAAACGCCCATGTGCCCTTCCCATGCCAACACCGTTGACGACTTCATGGAAGCTGCCCGGTCTGCGGCCACCAAGCGCGGCTATGCCAGCGACTGGCGCGATTTCTCCGCTTGGTGCCATGACGTTGGCGAACGGCCGCTTCCAGCCGCCCCCGCCGCGGTGGGCCGCTATCTGGCGGCGCGGGCGGGCGACCTGAAGCCCAGCACATTGAAGCGCCGCCTCGCCGCGATCATCGTTGCCCACCGGGCGGCTGGTTACGCCCTCGACGGCCGCACCCCGGCGATTGCTGACGTATTGGCGGGCATCCGCCGAACTCTGGGCACGGCCCCGGCCCAGAAGGAAGCCCTCTCCACCGAAGACATCGGGCTGATGGCCTCCGTGCAGCCCCCGAGCTTGACCGGTCTGCGCGATCGGGCGGTCATCCTGCTGGGGTTCGCCGGAGCCTTCCGCCGCTCCGAACTCGCGGCCCTTACCACCCGTGACCTGCTGTGGACGTCCGATGGGCTGGCGGTAACGGTTCGGCGCGGAAAGGAAGATCAGGACGGGACCGGCCACCTCAAGGCGATCCCCTTCGCCGCGACCGATACCATGTGCCCGGTGCGGGCGGTGCGTGCCTGGGTGCTCACCGCTAAGCTCGATGATGGTCCTCTGTTTCGCCGCATCGACCGGCACGGCAACCTGTTCGCCGATGGTCTCTCGGGGGAGGCGGTGGCGCAGATCGTCATGAAGGCGATCGAACGGGTCGGGCGGCAGAACGGGTGGTGCCGAGCGGAGATTGCGGCCCGGAAGGCGGGGGTGGCAGGGCACTCGCTTCGGGCCGGTCTGATCACCTCGGCGGCGCGGGCGGGGGTGGCGGAGTGGGCGATCATGCAGCACACGGGGCAAAAGCAAATCAGCACCCTGCGCGGCTACATCCGCCGGGGCGAGATGTTCGACACCTCGCCTTTGACCGGGATCCCGGGCTGGTCGGACGAGGGCAAGCCGCGATGACGGGGGCGATCACGCCAGATTGCGAGCGTGGCTGCGATCGCGGCCGACAAATCCGGGATCGCACTCCAGCGCTCCTGAACGTCTCCTGGCGCGATCACCCCATGCCACGGGTCGTCCGGCAAAGTGGGGGGAAGTCTACCTCTTTGGAGGGAGGCGCAAGACGCGAATGATGTAGAAAAAGCATAGCCTTTTCAGGTACTTCTCACCCCTGATAACCGTAGGTTACCGCGTGTTTGGCAGCGGGATCTCCCCCCGGTTTTCGCATTGACCCTGATTTCCTTCAGCCGGGCCTCGACCCGCTCCGGCTTGTGGGTATCGAGCAGATCGAAGACCCAATTGCCCCCACGATCGAGCACCGCCACCATGGTGAAGGTCTTCTTGAGGAGATGAACGCCGTCGAGGCCGAGGCACCGGGGCGGCGCGGGCGGCACGAAGGCCGCGATCTGAGGCTCGACCGCGTGGTACAGCGCGCTGACCTTGCCCGGGGTTACGCCCAGCGCCGTCTCGACCGAGGTGAAGGTCCGAGTCATGGCGGCCTTCAGTGCCCATCGCGCCGCCACTTCGGTCATCCCCCAACGCTCGACGATGAACGGGGCCGGGGCACGCGGCGGAATGCACTCTGGATGGTCGAGACGGATCTCGACCGGCGTGACGATCAGGGGGCGATCGAGGGGGACATGGGCGACCGGACGCTTGCGGCGCCGGTCCTTGACGTGGCAACCGGGGCACGGCCCACCCTGCTCGCGGGCCACGGCGCAGCCATAATATTCAATGGTGAGATGAATGGCATCGGGCTCCTTCGTGGATGCGGCCGATCACGCCTTGACCGAGATCGAACGCGACCGGAAGGCGGGCAAGCATGTTCGTCATCACCCTCGCGCTGCGTTCGTATGGGCGTGGTCTGTCGCTCGTCTCATTGAAGGATGGCGTCCGCGCTCCCTCCATGCGCGGTCCCAACGCCCCGCTCAGGAGGTCACAGTTGCGAAGACTGCGGAGAGCTACTACGGAAACCTCACCAGGACGCTCTACGGTGCCCTCAAGAGCGACGACGCCATCGCCAGCACACTGAACTTCAGCAGCACGACGGGGATAGTTGCCGTCACACTGAGGCGTTTCTCAGCCGATTCTCCCGTACCATTCGCTGGCCGGTGGAAGGTCATCGATGAGGATGATTGGGACGGTCAGTGACCGTCGCCATCCGGCATCTGGATGGCCAGAGCATAGGAAAATCCAGCGGCAGGATCCCCATCCAATGGCTTCAAGGCGCCATCGCCGCGTTCAATGACGCGGCGAACCCGCTCGGCCGTGACCTCGCGGCAGAGGTTGCGCGCCGGGTCCGGCCCGGCCTCGGAAATCAGGATGAACTGCCGGTGTCCATGATCGGCGGCATTGGCCGCCAGCACTGCGTGGGCGGTGGTGCCGGAACCGCCGAAGGGGTCGACGATGACGGAATCCGGCCGTGTCGCCTGGGTGATCAATGCTTGGAACAATGACACGGGCTTGGGGTAGTCGAAAGCCTTGTCGCCGAGGATGCGCTGCACAGTGCACGACCCTTCGGCGGTCGATCCGCTGCGCACGATTGTGGAGGCCGATCCTTCCAATTCCTCTTTCGACCACTGGGGGGCAATCCAGGAAGACAGCGGCCGGGTCTCGGTGGCGAGATCGGACAGGTAACGCTTGAAGCGGGGACGGCCATAGCCGATCGGCTTTCCCACCCAACTTGCCAGGTCGGGCAGGTCCCGGCTCAACAGTGGCACCCCGCGCTTGTCGGTGGGCACCTGACCGCGTTCGATCCCGGCGACCAGTGCCTCCAAACTGTCAAAGCAGATGTGACGGTCGCCCTGCGGGAAAAGGATCCGCCCCTCCCGAATGAAGGTTTCCATGGTCGGCTTGCGCAACCGCTTTCGAGCAGCGGCATCGACGCGGTGCTCGGAAGCGAAGCGCCACACCGAACGAGGGTTGCACGGATACCAATACCCCGTGCTCGGGTCCCGGATGGGGTAATAGGCATTAGGCCTCTGGTGCCGGGTATGGGCCTTCGACAGCTGGCAACTGGTCCATGGTCCCCGCGCGTCACCGTCGTCGATATAGCTCTGGTCGCGCGGCACACCGCCGAACCGGAAACTCGGATTGCCGTAGACAAGGACGTGTTCGTGGTCGGCGGAGTAATGCCTTAGACGCGCATCGTTGGCGCCGCTGCGGCAGCGCCAGACCAAAGCCCCGATCCGACGGCCAGGCATCACCTCTTCGAGCAGGAGGTCAAGGGCGGCACGGCGGTCATCGTCGATGCAGACCATCAGCACCCCATCAGCGCTCAACAGGTCGCGGGCGATCAGCAGACGCTCCTTCAGCCAGCAGAGCCACTCCGCCCGGGAAAATCGGTCACTGTAGGGGAGATCTGGATTGCCCGTGCCGTAGGGGGGATCGGTGAGGATGCACGGCACCTGGCCACGATAGCGCTCGCGTAACCAAGCCAGGGCGAGAAGATTGTCCCCTTCGATAATGTGGTTGCCCGTCGTCCCCTTGCCGCAGGAAAGCTCGGGCACCGGCACCATCCGCATGTTGACTGCGGCGCGCCCTTCGTCTGCCACCGACGCGGAGGGCAAGATGCCCTCAAACGGAAAGCGGCCATCGGCCCGCAAGAGGGCGATCCGCTGGTGAAGCGCCCATGCCGTGGCATAGGGCAAGGACAACCGCTGGCTGAGGTGCCGCACCGAGACATTCGGGTGGACGGCGACCAGGTACATCGCCCGGAACCAGACAGCCAGTGGCAGGTGCGATCGCTGCAGTGGGGTCCCGGTGGTGACGCCGAATTGCCGAAGACAGGCAAGGCAGGTGTAAGTCCCCGGGCGGCCGTTGAGACGTCCGGCGCGACCGACGGTGCCGCAACGCGGGCAGATCGGACCCTGCGGCCACCAACTGCGCTCCAGGTGATCACGGCAGGCCGCTTCGATTTCGTAACGACGACAGAACGTGTCCCAATCGTCCTCCACCCTTCCCCTCCCAGCCCCCAACGACTGGGCGGGAGCCTATCTCCGATTCTGGGCAAAAGCGATAATCGTTCTGCGCAAACGTGATATTCCCGCGCTCCACCGTCGCCCTTCTGGCGCGTTTGGGGCGGGCGCTATCCTTCCGGCACGTCCATAAGAGAACACCGTCATCCATATTTCCACTGCCTCAAATCAATCTCTGATGCTACGAGTCGATAGCCAGTATTAAACAGGACCAAGATAAAATGTTGACATAGCGCCGTAACGCAAAACTAACAGCAACTAATAACACTGAAGGACTCACGGAAGGAAAACCTATGTCAGAATCACGCGCCTTGCTGTCCGATGCCGCAGAAGATGGACAATTCCTCCGCGCGACGCTGATGCAGCCATCCATCCTCTCAGATTTCCTTGCCATCGATGGAGACATGCTCATCTATCGGTGGGGAAGAAAGCTCCACCCCACCGTCCTTCCGGTGGCCGTGACGGTGGGCGCATGGGTCGACCCACCGATGGCGCAGCAGGTCTACCAACACCTCAAATTGCCGCAGATGCTGGCTCGTGTTCCCAGCATGGACCTGGCCGAGCGGCGCACCATCGCGGCTTTGGCTGGCATTGCGTCCTCGGGCTACAGAAACGCGGGCGCTTTCGACCCAATCGTAATTCGTCAGGCCGATCGCCTGGTAAATTGCTTTACGGTCGATCCCGCTCTCCCCCCGACCCGATATGCCGTCCGCCCGCGTGAACTGCCCCGCAAGCAATGGAACTCCCTGTCCGCACCGGACAAGGTGATGGCTGCGACCCTGATCGGATTGTACAGCGGCGACGGTGGCCGCCACCTCATGCCCGGGCTGAGGCTTCCCGGTGCTGTCGATGCGGTCACGACGATGTTGGAGGGACCTCCCGACCTGCAGAAGGACTTCCTTTCGCTCATCGCCTTCTATGCGGGATGGTAGATGGCCATGCCCTTCATCCTCGAACTGGCAACCATCGAAGAAATCGGCGCCATCACCGGCACGGTGACGGGCGACGGCATGATCAAGGATGTCTTGGAGGGCTGGCGCCTCATCGCCTTGCGCGGGGTTGCCCCGCATCCAGGTGCCCTGGCCGTCACCGAGGCCGTGTTCGGCGTCGGGTCTGCACTGGCACGCGGTCGAATGATTTGCACGTCGTCGGTGGTGATGTTCGACGCCGATGCCGCGATGATCCGAACCCGATCCGGATCCCTCTATTCCCTTGGCGGCACCGCCACCGGGCCGCTGCCGCTCCCCTTAGCGTGGGCGCTGGCCCGCCATCTTCAGTGATCTGGAGGCGATCATGCCGTCGAACCGCCTGCCGCCGATCTTCCTGACCGTGATTGATGACGAAGGGCGCCGATTCGCCATCAAAATTTCATCCATCCAATTCCTGGCAGACGGCGATGCCTTCCAGGACACCACGATAATCATGGCGGCCGGGCGAGCAATCTGCATCCCGCGTCCTCTGGATGACCTCTGCAAGGAGTTGAACGTCTGCGCGCCCATCCCGGACCAGGAGCAGCGCTATGACTGACCAGCAGGAGCTTCATCGACAAGCGATCGAGCACCTGGGAAGGCTCAAGGAAATCATTGACGCCCTGAAGGAGTTGGGGCCGTGCCCGCGCGACGGCGGGAACGCATTTGCCAACATTCGGGGGCGCCTCTGCGCGTTGTCACGCCGATGAACATTTTGCGCTCCTCCGTCGTCGACATGCGGGGAAGCTAATGCTGCCCCGCCGCCCGTCTCATAATCAGCCGCCCAGCTTGGACGACCTCGACGACGATGTTGAGGTCGAGCAGGTCAACACCACCATCACGTTGAGCACTTGGCGCGAGCGGTCTCCCACCAAACTAGGAAGTTCAGCCAACATCGCTGCGCTCAAGGCGCTGTTGCTGGAGAAGACCGCGTTCACATCGGAGGAAGGGCGGGAAGTGATGACCGCTGCCATGAGCGGCAATGTCGAGGCCATTGTCGGAGTGGCGGACCTGCTCGGCGACTTCGCGGGCGACCTCTCAGCATCTTGGCTGCTGCTCGCCGCCTTCTACGATGACAAGGCTGCCCGCATCCAGTTGGGCGCGAAACTGTGCTTGCTCGCCTGGGGCGAAGATGACTCGCGCCGAAAGGCGAGCTTGCGGATGCTGGGGGACCTTTGGCTGCGGCCTCTCATCAAGACGGTGGCGAGAGAATTCAGCGGCCGTCGCGGTATGTGGCTGGAGATCGCCGAAACCGGCATCGAGCATTGGCGCCTGAAGGCCACATCGGCAGAGGCCGCGACCGTCGCCGCCCCGACGGATGGTGTCAGCATGGTGGTGGCACCCAACGGCATCCCGCTGGTGCGTGGCGACCGCGACGACAAGGCGCTCGTGGAAGCATGGAAGTTCCTCGCACAGCCACTTCCGCTGGCGCAGGGGCCGGACCTCTCCGTGTTGGCGACGGTGCTCACCTTGGAGTTCCCGTGGATGGCCAACGTCATCGACGCCATCTTCGGCGACTTGCATCTGCGCCAGGCCATGGGCGTGCCGTGGTTCCGCTTCCGCCCGACCTTGCTGGTGGGACCGCCCGGCACCGGCAAGACGACGTTCGCCCGCCGCCTCGCCCAGCTGGTCGGCACCGGGTATGGCGAGGTCAGCGCCGCCGGGTCGGCGGACAACCGGCTGCTGGCGGGCACGGCGCGTGGCTGGAGCAACGCCATGCCGTCCTACGTGCTGCAGATTGTCCGGCAGTCACGGGTGGCGAACCCGCTGATGCTGGTGGATGAGATCGATAAGACGCAGGCCGACGGCCGCAATGGCGATGTCCGTCAGACGTTGCTCGGCATGCTTGAGCCGACCACGGCGAAGGCCTGGCTCGACGAAGGGTTGGCCACCCAGGTCAACATCAGTGGCGTCAGCTGGGTGCTGACCGCGAACGATGTGCATTCCCTTCGGGGGCCGCTGCTGACCAGGCTGCGGGTGATCGAGGTCCCGGCGCCCGGTCCGGAACACATCGATGCGGTCCTGCTCGGGGTGCGCCGGGATATCGCGGGCGACCTTGGGGTGGGCGAAAACGATCTCCCTGATCTTCCCCAGCACCTCGATACTCAAATCCGTCGGGGGTGTCAGCGCGGGATCAGCCTGCGCCGGGTACGCGCGGCATATGAACGGGCGTTGTGTTCGTGCGTCGCCGACCGGCCGATCCAGCATTGAGGCGGCCATGGAGGTGATCCACGTTCCCATGACCCGGTTTCGCCGCGAACTGAAAAAGATGCTTCGCCTGATCGAACAGGGGCAGGTGATCATCGTCACCAGGCGCGGCATCCCGACCTTGATTGCGCAGCCGATTGACCTGGCGAACGATGACGAGAACTGGCGCTATGATTTCCTGGACGGCTTATCCCGTTGGCTCCGGTGCCCACTAGCCATGGCTATCGCACCCATTCAGGGTCAAACGTATTGACAAACGCAACCTACCTGCATTACATTGATGGGCAACGGAGGAAAAACATGCGCCAGTCGATGACAATCCGCCTCGAACAAGACGTTCTCAAGGTGGCCAAGGTTCGCGCCAAGTCTGAGAATCGCACGCTGACCAACTACATTGAAACGCTCATTCGGAAAGACATCACCATGAGTCAGAAAATGCCAGCCCAGTCGCTGTCCATCTCCCCGCGTGACGATGCCCCGATGACCGTTTTTCTTGCTGAGCCGACCACTGAACGACTAATCACCGACCCCCGCGATGGGGACACGCCCGAAGATGTAGCCAGCCGTCAAGAGTACCTGGACATCATCACCGGCTGGGGCCGGGGCGAGTAGATGTCATCTCTGATCTTGCCAGTGGGGGCCTTCGTGTGGTGCCGTTTCCCGTTGCGGGAAGCCCATCGGGAGCCTGGGCCGAAAGACCATCTCCATCTGGTCTATGTTCAGGACACCGCCGACACCAGGGCGGTCTCGATCTACACGACCTCCGTAACATGGCCAAGCGACAAGCCGCTGCCGTTTGGTGTCATCGCCGTCCCGACGAAGCAGGCAGCCGAACTTGGGCAGAAGTCGTTCGTCCTCGATGCCCGCCGCATCGGCGTTCTACCCATGACGCCAACGTGGTTCCCCGATATCAACAAGCTGGATCACGGTATCCTCAAGGTTGCTCCGGCGTCCTTTCAGCGCGAGGTGGCTCGTATTGCCCATGAAGTGGCGCGAAGGAAGGAACTTATCGAGTGGTACGGGCCGGGTGCGCCCGGTCTCACAAAGCGCGAGGTGGCTCGTATTGCCCATGAAGTGGCGCGAAGGAAGGAACTTATCGAGTGGTACGGGCCGGGTGCGCCCGGTCTCACAAAGGCCACGAAGGTAGACTTCTAGGCCGCCGTCGCCCGGATGTCGGCGCAGGTCGCCGGGGTGATGGCGACGCCGATGCCGACCAACCGCTCGAAGGCCGAACGGTAGCTGTGGCGGCGGTTCCAGCGGAACACGAATTCGTTCAGGTAAGCGTTGAGGTACTTGTCGCGGAAGCCGTGGAACACGCCCAGGCCCCACCGCTTCATGTTGGCGAAGACCCGATGAATCCAAGGCATGAGGATGTGGGCGGCCATCCTGCCGATGACGCGGGGCGTGTGCTCGTAGCAGCGCAGCCCGTAGTAACTCTTGTTGTCGTCGGTCCAGATATGGCTGCCGGGCTGAACATGTCGCTCGATGAAGCCCTTGAGCGTCGGCCCTTTGTAGTCGGGCACCACCTCCAAGCGGATGCGGCCCGGACGGTTGCCTTCCAGCA
>JACRFY010000156.1 GCA_016212565.1 Magnetospirillum sp.
CTTGCACGGCTCGACGGTGCGGGCGACCAGATCCTCGACCAGGGCTTCCAGCTTGGCGCGGGTCAGCTTGATGTTGAGGTGCGTGGGCCCGGCCGCGTCGGCGGTGATGAACGGCCGGTTGACCTCGGTCTGCATGCCGGCCGACAGCTCGATCTTGGCCTTTTCCGCCGCCTCCTTGAGGCGCTGGAGCGCCAGACGGTCGTTGCGCAGGTCGATGCCCTGCTCCTTTTTGAACTCGTCGGCCAGATAATCCATGATCCGGGCGTCGAAGTCCTCGCCGCCGAGGAAGGTGTCGCCGTTGGTCGACTTCACTTCGAACACGCCGTCGCCGATCTCCAGCACCGAGACGTCGAAGGTGCCGCCGCCGAGGTCGTAGACGGCGATGGTGCCGGCGCCCTTCTTTTCCAGGCCATAGGCCAGGGCGGCCGCGGTCGGCTCGTTGATGATGCGCAGCACTTCCAGGCCGGCAATGCGGCCGGCGTCCTTGGTCGCCTGACGCTGGGCGTCGTTGAAGTAGGCGGGAACGGTGATCACCGCCTGGGTGACCTTTTCGCCGAGATAGGACTCGGCGGTCTCCTTCATCTTCATCAGGATGAAGGCGGAGACCTGCGAGGGGGAATACTTCTTGCCCGCCGACTCGACCCAGGCGTCGCCGTTGTCACCGGAGACGATGTGATAGGGGACGAGGTTCATGTCCTTCTTGGTGATCGGATCCTCGAAGCGGCGGCCGATCAGGCGCTTGATGGCGAACAAGGTATTGGAGGGATTGGTCACCGCCTGGCGCTTGGCCGGCTGGCCGACCAGGCGCTCGCCGGAATCGGTGAAGGCGACCATCGACGGGGTGGTGCGCATTCCCTCGGCGTTCTCGATGACGCGGGCATTTTTGCCCTCCATCACGGCCACGCACGAATTGGTGGTGCCGAGGTCGATACCGATCACTTTGCTCATGGTGGTCCTCTTCGTTGCAGCGGGTCTCGCGGCCCTTCAAATCCGAGCAGCCGCGCCGGCCCCCAGGGGCGTTGACGACAAATGGATAAACCGATCGGTGACGGCGATACCGTCACACCGGCGTTATATAGGGTGGGAGCAAGGGGGCGCAACTGTGTGGCGGGCAACAGCTTCCTTCCAGGCGGGTTCAATTCCATACTTGGACCCATGATCGTCTCCGCCAGCTACCGCACCGACATTCCGGCGTTTTACGGCGCGTGGTTTTTGAACCGCTTCCGCGCCGGCTTTGCCCGGGTGGCCAATCCCTATGGCCGGCAGGTTTCGACCGTGCCGTTGCGCGCCGGCGTCGACGGCTTCGTATTTTGGACCCGCAACGCCGCCCCGTTTCGCGCCGCCCTGGCCGAGGTGCGTCGGGCGGCGATTCCCTTTGTCGTTCAATACACCGTGACCGGCTATCCCCGGGCGCTGGAGACCTCGGTGATCGAGGCCGAGCGGGCGGTGGGCGATATCCGCGCCCTGGCCGAAGAGTACGGGCCCCGTGCGGTGGTGTGGCGCTACGACCCGATCATCTTTTCCTCCCTGACTCCGGCGGCGGTTCATCGCCACACCTTCACCCGTCTTGCCGACGCCTTGGCCGGCGCGGTGGACGAGTGCGTCGTCTCCTTCGCCAACATCTACCGCAAGACCGCCCGCAATCTCGCCGCCGCCGCCCGTGCACATCACTTTGCGTGGAGCGATCCTCCCGGCGAAGAGAAACGCGACCTGGCCATGCAGCTCGGGGTGCTGGGCCGCGAGCGCGGCCTGGCGGTGACCGTGTGTAGCCAGGACAGCTATGTGGTCCCCGGCATCCGCCCCGCCGCCTGCGTCGAAGCCAGGCGGCTGGAGGACGTCGCCGCCGGTTGGGGCCTGCCCCGCACCATCGCCGTCAAACAGAAGGGCAACCGTCCCGACTGCCTGTGCGCCGAAAGCCGCGACATCGGTGCCTATGACAGCTGCCCGCACGGCTGCACCTATTGTTATGCGGTCGGTTCGCGCACCCTGGCCAAGCGAGGCTTCCAGGAGCACGACCCGGCGGGCGAATTCCTGGTCACTCCGCCATGGTGGCAGCCCCGGCAATCGTTGCTGTAAGCGCGCAGGCTTGACTTGCCGGTGTCGCTTGCGCCTAATCCCCCCCGAATCAAGCCGTCAGCGGAGAGCACCATGCCCGACACCGTCGTCCCCGTGATCCTTTCGGGCGGTGCCGGCACACGGTTATGGCCGTTGTCGCGCGAGCTGCGCCCCAAGCAGCTGTTGCCGCTGACCTCCGACCAGACCCCGCTGCAGGACACCGCGCAGCGCATCGACGGCCGGCCGGTGGTGGTGTGCAACCACGAGCACCGCTTCATCGTCGCCGAGCAGCTGCGTGAGATCGGCATCGAGCCCCGGGCGGTGATCATCGAGCCGGTCGGGCGCAACACCGCCCCCGCCGCCGCCGTCGCCGCCCTGCTGCTGGAGAGCGAGCCCGAGGCGCTGATGCTGGTGATGCCCTCGGATCACCTGGTCCGCGATCCCGATGCCTTCCGCGCCGCGGTGGCCAAGGCGGTGCCGCTGGCCAAGGCCGGGCGGCTGGTGACCTTCGGCATTCGCCCCACCGAGCCCAATACCGGCTACGGCTACATCAAGAGCGGCCCGCCGCTGGACGGCGGCTTTGCCGTCGAGCGGTTCGTCGAGAAGCCCGACCTGGACACCGCCAAGGGCTACCTGGCCTCGGGGGCCTATCTGTGGAACAGCGGCATCTTTCTGTTCCCCGCCCGCGGTTATCTGGCCGAGCTGGCCAGGCGCCATGGCGAGATGGTCGAGGGCTGCCGCCGCGCCCTGGCCGAAGGCTCCAGCGACCTGTTCTTCTTCCGCCTGGGCGACGCCGCCTTTGCGGCCCTGGCCGGGCAATCCATCGACTATGGGGTGATGGAGCACACCGACAAGGCCGCGGTCGTTCCCGTGGACATGGGTTGGTCGGATATCGGCTCGTGGTCGGCGCTGTGGCAGGAAACGCCTCACGACGCGGCCGGCAATGCGCTGCTCGGCGATGTCATCGCCCTCGACACCACCAATACCTACGTTCGCACCGAGCGGCAATTGGTGGCGACGATCGGCCTGCGGGATCTGGTGGTGGTGGCCACCGACGACGCGGTGCTGATCGCCGACAAGGCTCACGATCAGAAGGTCAAGCAGGTGGTCGAGGCGCTGAAGGCCAAGAAGCGGCCCGAGGCGGTGACCGGCAGCCGCGGCTGGCGTCCCTGGGGCTGGTTCCAGACCATCGACGAGGGGGAGCGTTTCCGCGTCAAGCACATCCAGGTCAATCCCGGCGCCAAACTCAGCCTGCAGAAGCATTGGCATCGCAGCGAGCATTGGATCGTCGTCACCGGCACCGCCATCGTGACCCGTGGCGAGGAATCGTTCATTTTGCGCGAGAACGAATCGACCTTCATTCCCGCCGGCGCCATTCACCGCCTGGAGAATCCCGGCAAGGTGCCGCTGCGGCTGATCGAGGTTCAGTCGGGCGAATATGTCGGCGAGGACGACATCGTTCGCGTCGAGGACGTCTACGGCCGGACGGTGTAATGCAACGGGTGCTGCGAAGCCAAGCTCAGAACTGGAAATAGATGAACCGGTTGACCGGCTGGAGGAAGACGACGATCGCCACCAGCAGGACGGCAAGGAAGCAGACATAAGCCGCCTCACCGGCCGGCTTACCGTCGGCGCAAGCCGACGAGCAGCCGGATTCTTGGATCAGCGTGGCGGCAGCATCGCAACGGTCGGGCCGGCCACCACCGCGAAGTAGGAACGGTGATGGGTGGTAACCGTGGTATAGGCCGACGGAGTCACCAAGCGTGACCGGAACCCGCTCATGCCGCGCGGGTTTCACTCAAGCGCTGCGCTGGCTTAACCAACGGCCGATGAGTCAACCTCATCGGCCGTTGGTATCAGTTGCTCAAGAGTCTGACGGCGGAAGAACAGCCAACCGAGCATCATCACCGGCAACCGTCGGTTGCCGAAGTGGACTCACCGCGCAAGATGTTGTGCCAAGGCGTCGCGGACCACCGGCAGCAGGGCTGCCGCAACGGCCTTGGTGCCGCGATCGTCTGGATGGTAGTCCGACTCGACAGCACTGAACCCCCCCGCTGCCGCGGCCTCGCGGATGACGGCGGTATAGTCGACGAACGTGGCGCCGACTCGTTCGGCAAGGGCGCGGAAGTTGGCCGCCTGCTGTGCTGCGCCCTCGCGTTCCTCCTGACCCATCCAGGGCGCGTAGATATCGGCAAGGTTGGGATAATAGCCGAACACCACGGTCGCACCGTGGGCGTGGGCTGCGTCGGCCAGCGCCCGAAGGTGGGTCTCTGCCGTTTGCCAGGCCAATCCATCAGGCGTGCGCCCATCGGGAGCCAGGGCGGCACCAGGGACCGTCACGGTACGTCCGGCGACGTTCACCGTCACCGGCGGCAGGCGATCGACGTTCCGCCACTGCAGGAGTGCCGAGGGGGCTTTGAGCAACGCACTGAGTACCCACGAGAGACGAATCAACGGCGGCTCGACAACCGCGCTTGCGCCGCCGCGCAAGTATTCGCGCCACGATCCGCCGCCGGCCAGCAAACGATCGAAGGCGACGGCATCGTCCAGGTCGTTGCAGTGACAGAATGTCACCACGACCAGCCGATGCGGCTGCTGGCGGTCGAGGACCAGCCGCCGGTAGGCCTCGGCGTAGTGACCGGGACCGTATCCATCGAAGCCGAGGTTGATCGTCCGATGACCGGCAGCGCGTAGGTGAGCACCCAAATCCTGTTCAGCGGTGCGGGCCAGTGTTACCGAATCGCCCAGCAGGATGACATCGGACGGCGCCGCGTTGGGTGGATTGCGATAGCCGTCGACATCGATCGTCACCCATGGCTGCCCACGAAGGGTCAGATGCGGCTGATAAGAATAAAGCAGCCCATCGCCGCGGATGGTTGCGGCGGTGAACAACCCACGCCGAGCCATCACGTCGGCTGCGGCCTCGACCGGCAGCAGTTGAACCATCTGCACCGGCAGGCGATCGGCCAGCAGCCGGAGGATGGCCTCACAACCGGCAATGATGAAAAGCAGATTGAGCCCCGTCACCACGGCCAGCCGGCGCACCGGCTGCCACCACAGACCGGCCAGCAGCAGGGTGGAGGCCGCCAGCGAGGCGACGACAATCACGAGCAGGCGCGGCGCGGACCAGCCGAATGCCACGGATACCGTCGATTTCGTGGCGGCAGCGGAGACGGCAATGGCGGCAGCGGCTCCAGCCAGCAGCAGGATGGCGCAGAATTCGGCCACCACCTGCCAACGCCGAAGATTACTGCTGCCGGCACCCAAGGTCGATCAGTCCAGCTCGAAGGCGTTCTTGTAATCGAGCTTCAGGGCCGGATCCTGCTCGTCCTTGATCAGGAAGCAGTTCCCGACGGTGAGGACCTCGATTTCACTGCCCATGAAGCAGCGGAAGGCGTCCTCGGGGCTACAGACGATCGGCTCGCCGCGGACGTTGAAGCTGGTATTGACCACCACCCCACACCCGGTCAGGGCCTTGAAGGCCGAGATCAGCGCATGATAACGCGGATTGGTGTCGGCATGGATGGTCTGCACCCGTGCCGAATAGTCGACATGAGTCACCGCCGGGATGGACGAGCGCGGCACGTTCAGCTTCTCGATGCCGAACAGCGCCTGCTCCTCGGCGGTCATCGCCCGCCGGTGCTTTTCCTTGACCGGGGCGACCAGCAGCATGTACGGCGAATCGCCGTCGAGGTCGAACCACTCGGCCACATCCTCGCGCAGCACCGACGGCGCGAAGGGACGGAAGCTTTCGCGGTACTTGACCTTGAGGTTGAGCAGCTTCTGCATGGTCGGCGAGCGCGGATCGCCGAGGATCGACCGGCCGCCCAGGGCGCGGGGGCCGAATTCCATCCGCCCCTGCATCCAGCCCACCGCCTTGCCGTCGGCCAGGGCCTGGGCGGTCTGGGCCACCAGACCGCTGTCGTCGAGGACATGGAACTTGGCCCCGGCGGCGGTCAGCCGCGTCTCGATGTCCGCCTGTTCGTAGACCGGTCCGAGATAGGAGCCCTTCATGGCATCCTTGCCGCCGCCGGTGACGGTGCGGCTTTGGCCCTTGTGGATGTGGTAGCCGGCCAGGGCGGCTCCCAGCGCACCACCGGCATCGCCGGCCGCCGGCTGGATCCAGATGTTGTCGAAGATGTTCTCGCGCAGCACCTTGCCGTTGGCGACGCAATTGAGCGCCACGCCGCCGGCCAGGCACAGGTTCCTGGCCCCGGTCTCCTTGCGGATCGAGCGGGCCAGCTTGATCACCACGTGCTCGGTCACCGCCTGCACCGAGGCGGCGATGTCCATGTGGAACTGGGTCAAGTCCTCGCTGGAGCGGCGCACCGGCTGGCCGAACAGGGCGGCGAACTTGTCGTTGGTCATCCTGAGGCCGGTGCAATAGTCGAAGTAGGACTGGTCGAGCCAGAAGCTGCCGTCCTCCTTGACGTCGATCACCTTGTCGAGAATCAGCTGGGCGTATTTCGGTTCGCCATAGGGCGCCAGGCCCATTACCTTGTACTCGCCGGAATTGACCTTGAAGCCGGTGTAGTAGGTGAAGGCGGAATAGAGCAGGCCCAGCGAATGGGGGAAATGGAGCTCCTTGTGGATCTCCAGCTTGTTGCCCGAGCCCATGGCCAGCGACGAGGTGGTCCACTCGCCGACCCCGTCCATGGTCAGCACCGCGGCGTCCTCGAACGGCGAGGGGTAGAAGGCCGAGGCGGCGTGGGACAGATGGTGCTCGGCGAACCACAGCTTGGTCTGCCAGTCGAAGTCCTTGGCGAACTTCTTGAAGTCCTTGGTCAGCAGGTCTTTCTGGAACAGCTTCTCCTTCAGCCACAGCGGCATCGCCATGCGGAACGAGGCGAAGCCGCGCGGTGCGAAGGAGAGATAGGTCTCCAGCAGGCGCTCGAATTTGATGAACGGTTTGTCGTAGAACACGA
>JACRFY010000158.1 GCA_016212565.1 Magnetospirillum sp.
ATAGCCCTTGCCCGATTCGGCCGGCGATTGCGGCAGGCGGACCAGCGTCGAGGGCGCCAGGCCGAGCGACGCGCGGGCCTTGGCGGTCCGGCAGCGGCCGATGATCAGCGGGATGCGGCCGCCGGCGCGGACCTCGTCGAAGATGACGTCCGACTTGACGGTGAATTCGGCGATCACTTGGCCGTTCTTCAGCGCCTTGCCGTCATAGGGACGCAGCTCGACCACGTCGCCCATCTCCATCCGGTTGACGTCGAGCTCGATGGGCAGGGCGCCGGCATCCTCCATGGTGTTGTAGAAGATCGGGGCGATCTTCGCGCCCAGGCACACGCCGCCGAAGCGCTTGTTGGGGACGAAGGGGATGTCCTCGCCGGTGAACCACAGCACCGAGTTGGTCGCCGACTTGCGCGACGAGCCGGTGCCGACCACGTCGCCGACATAGGCGACCAGATGGCCCTTGGCGGTCAGGGCTTCGAGCTGCTTGAGCGGGCCGCGGGCGCCGGGCTCGTCGGGCTCGATGCCGGGACGGGCGTTCTTGAGCATCGCCAAAGCGTGCAGCGGGATGTCGGGGCGGCTCCAGGCGTCGGGAGCCGGCGACAGGTCGTCGGTGTTGGTCTCGCCGGTGACCTTGAAGACGGTGACGGTCAGGCTCTCGGGAACCGGCGGACGGCGGGTGAACCACTCGGCCTCGGCCCACGAGGCGATCACCGCCTTGGCGTTGGCGTTGCCCTGGTCGGCCAGCGCCTTGACGTCGTGGAAGGAATCGAACATCAGCAGCGTGGTCTTCAGCGCCGCGGCGGCAGTGGCGCCGCATTCGGCATCGGCGAGCAGGGCGATCAGCGGCTGGATGTTGAAGCCGCCCAGCATGGTGCCGAGCAGGCGCGTCGCCTCGACGCGCGAGATCAGCGCGCAGGCCTCGGTTCCCTGGGCGACGGCGTTGAGGAAGGCGGCCTTGACCTTGGCGGCGTCGTCGACGCCGGCGGGCACCCGATGGGTGAGCAGCTCGACCAGCGCCGCTTCTTCGCCCTTCGGCGGCGCCTTCAACAGGGCGACCAGCTCCTCGGTCTGCTTGGCCGACAGCGGCACGGGGGGAATGCCAAGGGCGGCGCGTTCGGCAACATGCTGGCGGTAGGCTTCGAGCACGGCGGGGATCCTCTCAACGTCGGAATGCCAATTCAGCGTAGGAGAGTACCATCCTTTAGGGTGGGGACGGAATGGGGGATGCGCGGCCTGTGGGCCATACCTTCGCCACATTCGCTTGTTTTACTCCCGCCCGTCGAGACCCTCCACGACGTTCGCCGCCGCAACACCGGGTGGCTGCGGCAGCGAACAGGGTCTGAGCGGCCGGCGTGCTCCCCCTCACGCCGGCCGCTGTCTTTTTGCCCCTTGCCGTTCCCGGCGGGCCCTCGGCATGATGACCCGAAGGCAGCCTTGGGCGTGGGGAGGGCCGCATCCATGGCCGATGATACGATGTGCAGGGGCCTCAACTGCGCATGGCAAATAACTCGTGCCGCACCGATGGATCGGGGGGGCCAATGAAAATGGTACGGACGCTTGTTGGCGCAGTGGTGTTGAGCGCCCTCTGGGCCAATGCCGCCCATGCGATGGACCGGGTCGAGTCCCTTGTGAACTCGTTCCAGGTGTTTTGCACCCTGGACCTTCCTCAGTTTTCCCGAATGGACGCACAGGCGGCGGCAATGAAGCTGCCCGTCCTTGAGGACATGGGGACGCCTCAGGCAAGTGGTCAGTTCGCGCATGCCAAGACGTGGGGGGGTGTTGCTGACGGATGGTCCCCACACCTTGACGGCATCCGAGGCCAACGGGCCAAACGGTAACGCCAACTCGTGCGGTATCTCGGCAGGGGACCCCGATGGCCAGAAGATGAAAGACGTTCTGGTCAAGAACATGAATCTAGGACAGCCGGTGTCGGAGGGAACGTCCCCGGACGGGCAGACGAAAACGACGACGTGGCAATGGGGTTCCAACGGGTTCATCGTCGTGCGGGATGCAACGCCGGTATCGAAGCCAGGGGTCGTGATACTCCATCTGGTCAAGGCGGCGCCCAAGCCCTAATCTGCGGCTCGCACCTCACCCGAATGTTTGCCAAAAATGCGAGCGGGAATCCGCAGCATGGGCTGTGCAGGCAGGGCTGTTCAATCCTCCGTCATCCCCGCTGGTGCGCAGAGGCGCTGACTTAAGCGCGCGTCACCCCCGGGCAAGCGCAACGCGACCCGGGATGACGATGAGCGGAGGACGGCCGGTCCGCCCCCAAGTCAGCGCCTATGGGCGTCCGCGGGCGTGATCTTCGGCCTTCCGTATCATCCGTTCCGACCATGGATCCCCGCCTTCGCGGCGATGGCGGACATTGCAAAGGACAGCGGTCCTTCACCCGATTGCCCTGGACGTGATGCGCCCTGGTGATTCCTGGGTGTTGACGCGGCGACGTCGACAATCTACTATTAAAGATAATAATTGAATGCTAGAGGGGGGCCCATGTCGCCGCTTGCCATCGTTGCCGGTCTTGCCACCGGCCTCATGCTCGGGCTGTTCGGCAGCGGCGGGTCGATCATCACCCTGCCGGCCCTGATGTATCTGCTGGGCGTCGAGACCAAGCCGGCCATCGCCATGAGCTTGGGCATCGTCGGCGTCACCGCGGCGATTTCCGCCGTCACCCACTGGCGGCGGGGCAACGTCAACGTCCCGGTCGCCGCCGTCTTCGGCCTGTTCGGGGTGGCGGGAACCTATGGCGGCGCGCGCATCGGCGTGGCGATGCCGGAGCTGGTTCAACTGCTGATGTTCGCGGCGATCATGATGGCGGCCGCGTACCGGATGTTCCGGCCCAGCGCCGTGGCGGCGAAGACCGGGGCGCTGGTGCGTCTCGACTGCTCGGGAGCGGCGACCATGATGTGCTTCGACATGGCGCGGGTCGGCCACATCGCCGCCCATGGCATCGTCGTCGGCATCCTGACCGGCATGGTCGGCGTCGGCGGCGGCTTCCTCATCGTCCCCGCCCTGGTGCTGCTGTCGGGGCTGCCGATGAAGCAGGCGGTGGGCACCTCGCTGGTGATCGTCTCGGCCAAGTCCGTCGCCGGCTTCGCCGGGTATGTCGGGGCCATCGCCATCGACGCCTCGCTGATGGCGACCTTCACCGCCATCGCCGTCGCCGGGAGCGTTCTCGGCTCCGCCGTCTCGAAGCGGATGTCCGCCGACGGCCTGAAGAAGGGCTTTGCCGTCTTCCTGATGGCGGTGGCGGCCTACATCGTCTTCCGCGAGACCCTGGGAGGCTGAAACGATGAAGATCACCGTCGTGTCCAAGTCCCCGCCCGGCGGACGCTGCACCCTCTACATGGCCTATGCGCGGACCATCGCCGAATGCTGCGGCGGTGCGGTCGAGGTGGTGTACCCCGCGGCCGGCGCCGCGCCGCAACCGCCGGCCTTGCTGGTCGGCGAGGGGGCGATTGCGCCCGCCGATGGGCTGATCCTCTCGCCCATGGACGTGCACAGCGGCCTTGCCGCGCTGGCGGTTCCGGTTGCCCAATGGCCCCACCTGCTCGAACGCCTGGAAGCGGTCGAGACCAGCTTCCTGGAGGGATGCGGATCATGAACGCGGTCATCATTCTCAACGAAGGCCCCTATGGCAGCGAGCGCAGCTACAACGGCCTGCGTCTGGCCCATTCCCTGCGCAAGAACGACCCCGAGGGCGCCGTCGCCGTGTTCCTGATGGGCGATGCCGTGGCCTGTGCCAAGGCCGGCCAGAAGACCCCGGAGGGCTTCTACAATATCGCCAAGATGGTCAAGCGGGTGGTGGACGGCGGCGGCGAGGTGCTGCTCTGCGGCACCTGCCTGGAGGCGCGCGGCATCGGCGAGGCCGAACTCGTCGAGGGAGCCCGGCGCAGCACCATGGACGCGCTGGCCGCCGCCACCCTGGAGGCCGACAAGGTGCTGGTGTTTTGAACCGTCGGCACGGCCGGCGGTCCTCGTCC
>JACRFY010000161.1 GCA_016212565.1 Magnetospirillum sp.
TATGGTGGCCATCCTCACCGTGGCGCCGCTGGTGGTGAACGCCAACGGCATGGCCGGCATGCGCACGGTCGAGGAGCTGTTGGCCCGCGCCCCGGTCCGTTATGAGATCACCGTCTTCGGCGCCGAGCCCCATCCCAACTACAACCGCATCATGCTGTCCTCGGTGCTGGCCGGCGAAAAGGCGATGGACGACATCGTCATCAATCCCCGCTCGTGGTATGCCGAGAACGGCATCACCCTGTTCACCGGCGACCCGGTTACCGCCATCGACCGTACCGTCAAGACGGTGACCTCGGCCTCGGGGCGGGTGGTGGCCTACGACAAGCTGCTGCTGGCCACCGGCTCCAAGCCGCTGATGCCGCCGCTGCCGGGGCTGACCCTGCCGGGCGTGTTGCCGTTCCGCGACATCGCCGACGTCGATGCCATGCTGGCGGCGGCCGAAACCAAGGGCCGGGCGGTGGTGATCGGCGGCGGCCTGCTCGGCCTCGAAGCGGCCTGGGGCCTCAGGCGCCGCGGCATGGCGGTGGCGGTGGTGCACCTGATGCCGACGCTGATGGAGCGCCAGCTCGACGTCGAGGCCGGCCATCTGCTGCAAAAGGACCTCACCGAGCGCGGCCTGCACTTCTTCACCTCGGGTCAGACCGAGGAGATCTTCGGAACCGAGCGCGCCGAGGGCGTGCGCCTGGCCGACGGCCGCACCGTTCCCGGCGATCTGGTGGTGGTGGCCATCGGCATCCGCCCCAACGTCGACCTCGGCAAGACGGCCGGCCTCGACGTCAACCGCGGCATCGTCGTCGGCGACGGCATGGCGACCTCGGACGACGACATCCTCGCCGTCGGCGAATGCGTCGAGCATCAAGGCCAGGTCTTCGGCCTGGTGGCGCCGCTGTGGGAGCAGGCCAAGGTCACCGCCGCCCGCCTGGCCGGCGATGCCACCGCCATCTACGTCACCCCGCCGCTGTCGACCCGGCTCAAGATCACCGGCATCGACGTCTTCTCCGCCGGCCGCCTGGCCGCCGCCGATGACGGCGACGCCGAGATCATCTTCCGCGACGGCGCCCGGGGCGCCTACAAGAAGCTGATCGTGCGCGAGGATCGTCTGGTCGGCGCCGTGCTCTACGGCGACGTCGCCGACGGCGCCTGGTACTTCCGGATGATGCGCGAGGCCATGGATGTCGGCCCGCTGCGCGACCGCCTGATCTTCGGCCAGGCCTTCGCCGATGCCGCCTGCTGCGGCCGCGGCGGACTCGACGTCGCGGCGATGGGCGACGAGGACCAGGTGTGCGGCTGCAACGGCGTCTCCAAGGGCACCATCGTCGCCGCCATCGCCGCCAAGGGCCTGACCACGCTGGACGAGGTGCGGGCGCACACCAAGGCCAGCGCCTCCTGCGGCCAGTGCACCGCCACCGTCCAGGCGCTCCTCGCCCATGTCACCGGCACCACCGCCGCCGCCAGCGAGGCGATGTGCAAGTGCACCGCGCTGGGCCATGACGCCGTGCGCGCGGCCATCCTCGATCAGGGGCTGAAGACCCAGGACGCCGTTCGTCGGGCGCTGGGCTGGGCCAGCCCCGACGGCTGCGCCAAGTGCCGGCCGGCGCTGAACTACTACCTGCTGTGCGCCTGGCCGGGCGAGTACGTCGACGACTATTCCTCGCGCTTCATCAACGAACGCGTCCACGCCAACATCCAGAAGGACGGCACCTACTCGGTGGTGCCCCGCCTTTGGGGCGGCATCACCACCCCGGCCGAGCTGCGGGCGATCGCCGACGTCGCCGAGAAGCACGCCATCCCCACCGTCAAGGTCACCGGCGGCCAGCGCATCGACCTGTTGGGGGTGCGCAAGGAGCAGTTGCCGGCGGTATGGGCCGACCTCAACGCCGCCGGATTGGTGTCCGGCCATGCCTACGCCAAGGGGCTGCGCACGGTGAAGACCTGCGTCGGCTCGGAATGGTGCCGCTTCGGCACCCAGGACTCGACCGGGCTGGGGATCAGGCTGGAGAAGCTGCTGTGGGGCAGTTGGACCCCGCACAAGTACAAGCTGGCGGTGTCCGGCTGCCCGCGCAATTGCGCCGAGGCGACCATCAAGGATTTCGGCGTCGTCTGCGTCGAGGCCGGCTACGACCTGGTGGTGGGCGGCAACGGCGGCATCGAGGTGCGGATCACCGACCCCCTGTGCCGGGTCGCCAGCGAGGCGGAGGTGCTGGAATACGCCGCCGCCTTCCTCCAGCTCTACCGCGAGGAGGCCCGCTACCTGGAGCGCACCGCCCCGTGGGTCGAGCGGGTGGGGATGGCCTATGTCAAGCGACGCATCGTCGACGATGCCGCCGGCCGCAAGGCGCTGGAGGCTCGCTTCCTCCATTCCCAGCGCTATGCCCAGACCGACCCCTGGGCCGAGCGGGCCCGGGGCGGCGTCGACGCCCACGAATTTCAAACCCTGGCCGTGGTGGAGTGATCGTCATGGAATGGATCGAGATCGGCGGCCTGGACGACATCCCCCGCCGCGGCGCCCGCACGGTGGAGACCGCCTCGGGGCCGGTGGCGGTGTTCCGCACCGCCGACGACACGGTGTTCGCCCTCATCAACAAATGTCCCCACCGCGGCGGCCCGCTGTCGGAGGGGATCGTCTCCGGCAAGCTGGTGGCCTGTCCGATGCACAATTGGGTGATCGACCTCGAAAGCGGCGAGGCCGCCGCTCCCGACAAGGGCTGCACGCCCGCACTGCCGGTGCGGATCGAGGACGGGCGGCTGTGGCTGGGCCTCGACGCCGCGCGCCGGGTGGCGCATGGCTGAGGCGATCCGGACCACCTGCCCCTATTGCGGCACCGGCTGCGGCCTGGTGGTCGCCGCCAAGGACGACGGCTGGGTGGTCCGCGGCGATCCCGATCATCCGGCCAATTACGGCCGGCTGTGCTCGAAGGGGGCCGCCCTCGCCGACACGCTGGGGCTGGAGACGCGGCTGCTGCATCCGCTGGTGGACGGGCGTCCGGCGACGTGGGACGACGCCATCGCCGAGACCGCCGGACGCATCCGCTCGGTGATCGAGCTCAACGGCCCGGACTCCTTCGCCTTCTACCTGTCGGGCCAGTTGCTGACCGAGGACTATTACGTCGCCAACAAGCTGGCCAAGGGCTTCCTCGGCACCGCCAATGTCGACACCAATTCGCGGCTGTGCATGGCCTCGACGGTGGCCGGGCACCGCCGTGCCTTCGGCGCCGACGCCGTGCCGGGCTGCTACGAGGACCTGGAACTGGCCGATCTGGTGGTGCTGGTCGGCTCCAACCTCGCCTGGTGCCATCCGGTGCTGTTCCAGCGCCTGCGCCAGGCCCGCGAGCGGCGCGGCACCCGGGTGGTGGTGATCGATCCCCGCCGCACCGACAGTTGCGACATCGCCGACCTGCACCTGGCGATCCGGCCGGGCAGCGACGTCGCCCTCTTCAACGGCCTGCTCGCCCATTGCCACGCCGCCGGGATGCTGGACCGGCGCTTCCTCGCCGACCACACCCAGGGCGCCGCCGAGACCCTGGCCGCCGCCGCCCTCGACCGCCCCGACCTCGCCGAGCGTTGCGGCCTCGCCGCCGCCGACCTGGAGCGCTTCTTCGCCTGGGTGGCGACGACGCCCAGGACCGTCACCGTGTTCTCGCAAGGGGTCAACCAGTCCTCGTCGGGGACCGACAAGGTCAACGCCATCCTCAACCTGCATCTGGCCACCGGGCGGATCGGCAAGCCGGGATCGTGCCCGTTCTCGGTCACCGGCCAGCCCAACGCCATGGGCGGGCGCGAGGTCGGCGGCCTGGCCAACCAACTGGCCGCCCATATGGGCTTCGCGCCGGCCGAGGTGGACCGCGTGCGCCGCTTCTGGTCGGCACCGAACATGGCCGCGCGCGAGGGGTTGAAGGCGGTCGACCTGTTCCGGGCCGTCGAATCCGGCCGGGTCAAGGCGGTGTGGATCATGGCCACCAACCCGGCAGTGAGCATGCCAGAGGCCGGCCTGGTCCGCCGCGCCCTGGCGAA
>JACRFY010000162.1 GCA_016212565.1 Magnetospirillum sp.
ACCCGCAACATCCACAACCTGGCCCGCTGCTTCGAGGCCGGGGCCGACGCCTACCTGCTCAAGAACATCTCGCCCGACGCCCTCAAGCAGTCGCTGAAGCTGGTGCTGCTGGGCGAGAAGGTGTTTCCCACCCGGCTGGCGGCGATGCTGATCTCCGGCCAGGTCGACACCCAGCGCCCGGCCGCCGCCTCGCCCGACCTGCAAGGGCTGTCCGAGCGCGAGATCCAGATCCTCCGCTGCCTGCTCAACGGCCATCCCAACAAGGTGATCGCCAAGAAGCTCGGCATCACCGAGGCGACGGTGAAGGTTCACCTCAAGGGGGTGCTGAAGAAGATCAACGCCGCCAATCGCACCCAGGCGGCGATCTGGGCCCTCAACAACGGCCTGTCGGCCGATAACGTCACCCTGGCCCCCCGCCGGGGCGGCCAGGCCGGGGCGGTCGAGGTCAATCCGGTGGTGTGATGCCGGCGCAACGACACGGATGAACGCAATCGGCATTCATCCGTGTCGATATCCCGGGGGCAGGGCCCTACCGCAGCGCCTGCAACTCGGCCAGTTGTCCGATCCAGGCATCGACCGGCGGCCGGGCCGGGACCGGCGCCGCCACCCAGCGGGTCGCGGCCGGGCCGGGGGCGTTGAACGGCAGCAGGTCCGGATCCGGGGTGGCGAGGAAGGCCTGGCGGTTGCGGCGGATCACCTCCACCAGGCGGCCGTCGGCGCCGCGGACCCGGGCGTCGGGGCGCCGTCCGAACAGCTCGTCGGCGAGGATGGCCTGCCGGTAGGCCAGACTCATGCCGACGCCGCCGCTGCTGCCGCGAAACGAGAAGGCCTCGTTGTTCCATTGCGCGGCCGCCGGCACGGCCACCAGCAGGGCGGCTGCCGTGCCGAGAAGGGCTCTCACGTCCATGTCGCTTCTCCGCTCCAAGGGTTCGCTCGACCTGGGACGTGGGCGGCGGGCGGCGACGCCATCAGTGGGGCAATCCCTTATCCGAGGCTTCCACCCCTTTTTCGTGGCCCTGTCGTCCGACGATCTGGCGGATCAGCTCGCTCTGGCGGGCGGCGAACACCGCCGCCTCGGTGCGGTTCTGGAACTTCAGCGCCTTGAGGATGGCGCGGACCTTGGTCTTGACATTGGCCTCGGTCAGGCCGAGCGAGCGGGCGATGGCCCGGTTGGTCTTGGCCAGGCGGACCTGATCGAGAATCGACAGCTCGATCACCGACAGCTTGGCCAGGGTGTCGCAGCGCAGGCGGTCGCTGACGATGTCCATCACCGCCGCCGAGGGCAGGATCGAGTACCCCGACTTGCTCAACAGCAGGATGTCGCGCACCCGCTCCATGGTGGCATCGGCGAAGATCACGCCGTCGACGAATTCCAGGAAGCCGATGGAATCGAGGAATTCCGGGCTGCGGATCAGCAGCACCACGTTGTTGCGGCGGCAGAAGCTGGTCAGCTCGTCGAGGTGATACTTGGCCAGCTGCCGCATCACCGGATAGGAGATGATGATCACCTCGGCCATGGTCAGGTCGCCCTGCTCGATCAGGGCCCGCGGGTCGTCGAGAATGCGCGCGTCCTGACGCTCGCGCGGCTCCAAGCGGCCGACGATCTCGCTGATCAGATGGCTGTCTTCGACGGCGAGGGCGAGAGGCGGCGGCCCCGAAGCCGGCATGAGGTTGACACTGGGTTCGGCCATGGCGCCATCCTCCTCAGGTTGGACTGCGACGGCTGGGCCGCCGGTCGTTTGCCCCGTCGCTTGCCATGACCTTTCGGCCCTTCCCGATCAGCGCCCTGCGGTGTGGCATCAAGTGCCCCTCCTGGTGGTTTTCTCCCGGCGACGGCGGATTTGCGGCAACGAATACTTTCGGCATAGGCGAGAGACGTCAAATACAGACGAAATCTATAGGCGGACGGCAGATAATGAAAGATGCCATGGGCGAGCTAACGCGGATGCACCGCGGTGGAATATTTCGGGTTATGCAAAATATGGTGACCGCACGCATTGTGGCTATCTCCCATCTATGCACGGTGTGCTGTTGTTCGGTCTTCCAATTTGTCGATGATTGGGGCCTGTCGTCGCCTGGCGTAGAGGCGGCGGCTTGAGGTGATAGCGAAAGGGATGCGGGATGGCCCGATCTGACCTGCCCTGGCCGACTCCGGCACTGGCCGGGAATCCGGAGATACTGGCATGGGCGGTCGCGGCGGCCCCGGTGGGGATGGTGGTGGCCGACGCGCACCACCCCGGCAATCCGGTGCTTTACGTCAATGACGAGTTCACCGCCATCACCGGCTATACCGCCGAGGAGGTGGTCGGCCGTTCGCTGCGAATGCTGCAGGGCCCCGGTTCGGATGCGGCGGCGGTGGCGGACCTCCATGACGGCCTGGCCGCCCGGCGGCCGGTGGCGGTCGAGATTCTCAATTACCGCAAGGATGGCAGCCCGTTCTGGATGGGCGTGCGCATCCGTCCGGTCTACGACGATGCCGGCCAGCTGGTGGCGTTCGTCGGCGCGCTGGCCGACGTGACGGCGCGACGCACCGCCGAGGCCGAGATCCGGATGAGCGCGGAGCGTCTGCGCGCCCTGGCCGAGTCGATCCCCCTGCCGATGATCACCGTCGGTGCGGATGAAACGGTGGTCGAGGCCAACGAGGATGCCGAGCTGTGCCTGGGCACGTCCGGGCAGAGCCTGATCGGCCGTCCGGTCGCCGATTTCTCCACCCCCGGCGACGAAGGCTGCGAGCGGCTGTGCGAGGAAATGCGCCGCGACGGGGCCCGGCGGGTGGAGATGCGGATCCGCCGCGACGACGGCACCCCGCTATGGGTGCTGGCTTCGGCGCGTCGCTATATCCGCAACGGCGAGGTCTGCCATCTGGTGGTGTTCCACGACGTCACGCCGCTCAAGCGCAAGGAGCAGGCGCTGACCGAGGCCAACGAGAAGGCCGAGCGGGCCATCCGCGCCCGCATGCAATTCCTCGCCGCCGCCAGTCACGATTTGCGCCAGCCCTTGCAGGCGCTGGCGCTGTTCGCGGCCGCCCTCGACCATCACGTCGGCTCGGCGCAGGGCCGCTCGATCGTGCAGTCGATGAAGACCTCGCTGCGGGGCATGGAGGAGCAGTTCGAAGCCCTGCTCGACATGTCGCGGCTCGACGCCGGGGTGATGACGGCCGAGCCGCAACTGTTCCTGATCAACGACGTCTTCGAGCAGTTGGAGAACACCTACGCGACCCAGGCGGCGGCGGCGGGGCTGGATTTGCGGGTGGTGCCGTCCAGCGTGGCGGTGAAGAGCGACCCGCGCCTGCTGGCCCGCATCCTCGGCAACTTCCTGTCCAACGCCATCCGCTACACCCCCTCGGGGCGGGTGCTGCTGGGGGTGCGGCTTCGCGGCGACCAGGTGCGGATCGAGGTTCGCGACAGCGGGCCGGGCATCGAGGAGAGCCGGCGGCTGGAGATCTTCCGCGAGTTCCATCAGGTGGGGACGGCGGCGCCGTCCGGTCGCGGGTCCGGCCTCGGACTGGGGTTGGCGATCGTCCAGCGCCTGGCGCGCCTGCTCGGCCATCGTTTGGACGTCGCCTCGGTGATGGGCAAGGGAACGGCGTTTTCGGTCGCGGTGCCGATGGCCGAGGACTGGGTGCCCGGCCGTCTCGACGCCGCCGCGAACGACGACGAGTCCCGCGACGTCGCCGGGGCGACCGTGGTGGTGGTCGACGACGACCGCGACATCCAGGACGCGCTGGCGATGATCCTCGAAGACTGGGGCTGCCATCCGGTGGTGGCGGCGACCGCCGGGGACGCCATCGCCGGCCTCGACCGCAGCGGGCTGCAGCCCGACGTCATCCTCGCCGATCTCCACCTCGTCCAGCCGCGGGCGGGGATCGCGGTCATCCACGCCATCATCGCCCACAGCGGCCGCCCCGTGCCGGCCTTCCTGTTCACCGGCGACACCGAAGCGCCGGCGTCGGCCGATTTGGGGTTCCCGGTCCTGCGCAAGCCGCTCGATCCGATGCGGTTGCGGGCGGTGCTGTCCGATGCGCTGGGGCGTTAGTTGCCGCTTTGCAACAGTGTGGCGGGAATAAATCATTCGCAGGCGTGTCGGCCTTCCCCCATGTGCGTTGCCGTCCTATCTCTTGTGCGTCTCTAAACGGTTCCGCGGTCATGATTCGAGCCTTTGCCGTCCTCACCCTGTCGCTTGTGCTCGCCGCTCCCGCGGTGGGGGGGGAGCGACTCAAGCTGGTTCCCGGCGGGGCCGACGTCGCGCGGCTCGATTCGACGCCGGCGGGGCCCGAGGTGTGGGCCGAGCTGTTCCATGGCGGCAGCGGCTTGAGTTTCGGGGCGGTCGGCGAGGCGCCGAGCCTCGACTCGGCCGGCGGCGGTCTGGCCCTGGGCGGCTACGTGGCCTATGCCCTCGACGGCGGCAGTCTGGCCGGGTCGCTGAAGGGCGACCGTCAGGGCCTGTCTGCCGACCTTTCGGCCACCCATTCCGGTGCCTTCGGCACCGCGGCATTGACGCTCGGCTACGAATGGGCGCGCGGCGGGCAGGGCTTCAGCCCCAATCTCAGTCACACCGGCCTGGTGGCCATCGACCCGGTTCGCCGGCCGGACAACGATTTTTCGCTGTCGCTGTCGTTCACCCGCGACATCACGCCCAGCCTGTCGTTCGGCGGCTTTGGCGCCGCGCCCCGCTCCACCGGGGGCGGGGGGCCCAGCCAGCCCGAATCGGATCTCCGCTTCGGGGCCGGCGTCGGGGTGAAGTTCTAAAACGTGATGCCCAAAGTGGGCATCACGTTTTAGTCCTTATGGTTTTGCCTTCGCCGGGCGGGCGCGTCCGCCCGCTTGGCCGCTCGCTCAATGCTCGCAAAAGCGCATTTAAGGTGCGGCGCTCTGGCGAACGTTGTCTTGGCGGCTGACCGAAAAATGAAACCAATTGAATTTAATGCGTTAAAGCACTTCAGCCCTCATTCCCGCGAAAGCGGGAATCCATGCCGGCCGCAGCGTTCCATCTGCACCATGGCCCCCCGCCTTCGCGCTACTGCATTCGCACATCTCTATTTGGTTTTGCCGCGACCCCAGAATAATCGTCATGCCCGGACCTGATCCGGGCATCCACGTCTTTCCGCATGACTATCGTTGTCGAAAGCGGCACCACGTGGATGGCCGGGTCAAGCCCGGCCATGAGGGTAATTTCTTGATTTAAATGGACAAAATGTGTGAATGCCGTAGCGCCTTCGCGGGGGTGACCGCTAATGCATTGATATATAGCAGTTCAATTTCGAGTCAGACTCTTGGCGGCCTGCAAACGACAAAACGCCCGGCGGGTCTCCCCGCCGGGCGTTTTCCGGATTTCACATCCTACTCGACGATCTTGGCAACAACGCCGGCGCCGACGGT
>JACRFY010000036.1 GCA_016212565.1 Magnetospirillum sp.
GCGATAGCCGCTGCGGGCCTGGCGCGAGTCCTCGTCGGCGTCGAAGCGCTCGGGGATGATGTCGAGAATGTTGCGGTCGAATTCGTCACCGGGGCGCGGTGCCATGTCAGCGCATCTCCTCCACGGGCTCGACGCCGAAGATCTTCAATCCGGATGCCACCACCGAGGCCACCGCCCGCACCAGCCCCAGCCTGGCCAGCGAAACCTCGCGGTCGTCCTCGAGGAGGAACCGCAGCCTCGCTTCGTCCTTTCCCTTGTTCCACAACCCGTGGAACAGCGCCGCCAGCTCGTAGAGATAGAAGGCGACGCGATGAGGCTCGTGAGCCTCGGCGGCGCTTTCCACCAATCGCGGCCAACCCGCCAGCCCCTTGATCAGAGCAAGTTCGGCCGGATCGGTCAAGCGGCCCAACGGTGCACCGGCAAGAGCGGTGCCCTCCAGCTCGACCTCCGGCCACATCTCGCGGGCATGGCGCATGACCGAGTGGGCGCGGGCATGGGCGTATTGCACATAGAACACCGGGTTGTCGCGCGACTGTTCCAGCACCTTGTCGAGGTCGAAATCGAGATGGGCGTCGTTCTTGCGCGTCAGCATGATGAAGCGCACCACGTCCTTGCCCACGGCCTCGACCAGATCGCGCAGGGTGACGAAGGTGCCGGCGCGCTTGCTCATCTTGAACGGCTGGCCGCCCTTCAAGAGGTTGACCATCTGGCACAGCTTGACGTCGAGCGCCCCTTGGCCGCCGGTGATGGCCTTGACCGCCGCCTGCATGCGCTTGACGTAGCCGCCGTGGTCGGCGCCCCATACGTCGATCATGTCGAGCGCCCCGCGGCGGAACTTGTCGAGGTGGTAGGCGATGTCGGTGGCGAAATAGGTCCACGAGCCGTCGGACTTCTTCAGCGGCCGGTCGACGTCGTCGCCGAATTGGGTGGCCCGGAACAGGGTTTGCGGCCGCGGCTCCCAATCCTCGGGCAGTTTGCCTTTCGGCGGCTCCAGCACGCCCTGGTAGATCAGGCCGTGGCTGTCGAGGAAGGCCAGGGCGTCGTCGACCTTGCCGGCCTCGACCAGCGCCCGCTCGGAGGTGAACACGGCGTGGCGCACCCCCAGCGCCGCCAGATCCTCGCGGATCATGTCCATCATCGCCGCGATGGCGAAGGGGCGGAACACCGGCAGCCATGCGGCCTCGGCGGCGGCGCGGAAGGCCTCTCCGTGCGCCTGGGCCAGGGCGGTACCGGCCGGCTTGAGGTAGTCGCCGGGGTAGAGCCCCTCGGGGATCTCGCCGATCGCCTCGCCCAGCGCTTCGCGGTAGCGCAGATGGACCGAGCGGGCCAGCACATCGACCTGGGCGCCGGCATCGTTGATGTAGTACTCGCGGGTGACGGCGAAGCCGGCCTTTTCGAGCAGTGCCGCCAAAGCGTCGCCGACCACCGCGCCGCGGGCATGGCCGATGTGCATCGGTCCGGTGGGATTGGCGGAGACGTACTCGATATTGACCGGCCGTCCGCCGCCGGCGGTCGAATCGCCATAGGCGATGCCGGCGCGCAGCACGTCGGCGAGCCGTGCGGCCCAGAACGACTCGGCAAGGCGCAGGTTGATGAAGCCGGGGCCGGCGATCTCGACCGCGGTCACCGCCGGATTGGCCTTCAGTTGCGCGGCCAGCAGTTCGGCCAGTTCGCGCGGCTTGATGCCGGCGGGCTTGGACAGCACCATCGCGGCATTGGTCGAGACGTCGCCGTGCTCGGCCTCGCGCGGCGGCTCGGCGGTTACCTTGGACGTGTCGATTCCGACCGGCAAACGGCCGGCGGCGATCAGGCCGGCGACGACGGCATCGATCTCGTCGCGGAAATGCTTGAACAGATTCATCGAAGGTCCCTGGCGATAACGGGCGGCGGATGGTGCCACCCTCGCCCGGCGATGTCCAGGGAATGGGGCGCAATTCCCCGTATTTCCGCCCCCGGTCACTTCCGCTACGATAGCGCCGAATTCACGAACAAAATACGCTGGGGATAACCGATGAAGACGAATGAGAATCTTGCCGAGGCCTTCGCAGGAGAAAGCCAGGCCAATCGCAAATACCTCGCCTATGCCGATGCCGCCGCCAAGGATGGCTTGCCGCAGGTGGCCAAGCTGTTCCGGGCGGTGGCGGCGGCGGAAACCATCCATGCCCACGCCCATCTTCGCGCCATGGGCGGGGTCAAGGCGACGGCCGAAAATCTCAGGGCCGCCATTTCCGGCGAGAAGCACGAGTTCGAGGACATGTACCCCGGCTTTCTCGCCACCGCCGAGGCGGAAGGCGCCAAGGTGGCGGCCCTGGGGATGCGCCATGCCCTGGACGTGGAAAAGGTGCACCACGGCCTGTTCGTCGACGCGCTGGCGGCGGTGGAGGCCGGCCATGACCTGTCCGAAGGCGACATTCACGTCTGTGCCGTCTGCGGGCACACGGTGATCGGCGAGGTTCCCGACCAGTGCCCGGTGTGCAAGGCCAGGGCCGGCAAATACGTCGACGTGGCTTAGTTGGTGGTGCCCTGACCACTCCCGTCATGGCCGGACTTGATCCGGCCATCCACGTGTGTCCGCAGAAACGCTCGTTGTAACAACATGTTGGACGGCACCGCGTGGATGCCCGGAACACGTCCGGGCATGACGGTAGGGAAAGTGCCGGTATTTTCGATTGAAGTGCCATCCCCGCGAAGCGCACTTGGCAGCCGCCAGCCGGCGGGTCTATCCTTCGTCCCCTGTCGCCACCCTGCCAAAGGCTTGCCGCAATGCCCGAATATCGTTCCCGGACCTCCACCCACGGCCGCAACATGGCGGGGGCCCGGGGCCTGTGGCGGGCGACGGGCATGACCGACGCCGATTTCGGCAAGCCGATCATCGCCATCGCCAATTCCTTCACCCAGTTCGTCCCCGGCCATGTCCACCTCAAGGATCTGGGCCAGATGGTGGCGCGCGAGATCGAACGGGCCGGCGGCGTGGCCAAGGAATTCGACACCATCGCCATCGACGACGGCATCGCCATGGGCCATGCCGGGATGCTCTATTCGCTGCCGTCGCGCGAGATCATCGCCGATTCGGTCGAGTACATGGTCAATGCCCATACTGCCGACGCGTTGGTGTGCATCTCCAACTGCGACAAGATCACCCCGGGCATGCTGATGGCCTCGCTGCGCCTCAACATCCCCACCATCTTCATCTCCGGCGGGCCGATGGAGGCCGGTCGCGTGACCGTCAAGGGCGAGACCCATGCCGTCGACCTGATCGACGCCATGATCAAGGGCGCCGACAAGAATGTTTCCGATGAAGAGGCGGCGGAATACGAGCGCGGCTCGTGCCCGACCTGCGGCTCGTGCTCGGGGATGTTCACCGCCAATTCGATGAACTGCCTGATGGAGGCCCTCGGCCTTGCCCTGCCCGGCAACGGCACCCTGGTGGCCACCCATGCCGACCGCAAGGCGCTGTTCCTCGAAGCCGGCCGGCGCATCGTCGCCCTGACCAAGCGCTGGTACGAGCAGGACGATTCCTCGGTGCTGCCGCGCTCGATCGCCACCCGCCAGGCGTTCGAGAACGCCATGACGCTGGACATCGCCATGGGCGGCTCGACCAACACCGTGCTGCACATCCTCGCCGCTGCCGAGGAGGCCGGGGTGGCCTTCACCATGGCCGACATCGACCGCCTGAGCCGCCGCGTTCCCTGCCTGTGCAAGGTTGCCCCCAACATCGCCGACGTCCACATCGAGGACGTCCACCGCGCCGGCGGCATCATAGGCATCCTCGGCCGCCTGGAGGCGGCCGGGCTGCTGCACGGCGCGTGCGCGACCGTCTACGCCCCGACCATGGCCGAGGCGCTCGATACCTGGGACATCAGCCGTGGCAATGACGCCGCGGTTCACCAGCTCTACAAGGCCGCGCCCGGCGGCGTGCGCACCACCGAGGCCTTCAGCCAGGCCAAGCGCTTCGAGGCGCTGGACACCGACCGCGCCACGGGCGTGATCCGCGATGCCGCCCATGCCTTCTCGAAGGATGGCGGGCTGGCGGTGCTGTTCGGCAACCTGGCCAAGGACGGCTGCATCGTCAAGACCGCCGGGGTCGACGACAAGAACCTCACCTTCTCGGGCCCGGCGGTGATCTGCGAGAGCCAGGAGGAGGCGGTGGCCAAGATCCTCGGCGGCGCGGTCAAGGAAGGCGATGTGGTCGTCGTTCGCTACGAAGGCCCGCGCGGCGGACCGGGCATGCAGGAGATGCTCTATCCGACCAGCTACCTGAAGTCGATGGGCCTGGGTAAGGCCTGCGCGCTGATCACCGACGGCCGTTTCTCGGGCGGGACCTCGGGCCTGTCGATCGGTCATGCCTCGCCGGAAGCGGCCGAGGGCGGCACCATCGGCCTGGTTGAGAGCGGCGACATCATCGACATCGACATCCCCAACCGCTCCATCGCCGTGCGCCTCTCCGAAGCCGTATTGGCCGAGCGGCGCACGCGCATGGAGGCCAAGGGGGCCAAGGCATGGAAGCCGGTCAGCCGCGAGCGCCACGTCTCCCAGGCGCTGCGGGCCTATGCCGCCATGACCACCAGCGCCGCCCGCGGCGCCGTCCGCGACGTCGCGCAGATCGAACGCCGCTAAGCATCGGAGAAACACACGATGGCCGGGGTCACGTGGAGCGAGTTGATGAGCGTCGGGGTTCCCGCCCTGGACGCCGATCACCGCACCCTGATCGGGCTGATCAATCACCTCCAGCGCGCCATCGGCGACGAGGAGGAATACGCCACCCTGGGCAGCGTGCTGAAGGCGCTGGAAGACTATGCCGTCTACCACTTCGACCGCGAGGAGCGGGTGCTGGCCGCCTGCGCCTATCCCGGCCTGACCAGCCACTCCGCCTTCCACC
>JACRFY010000163.1 GCA_016212565.1 Magnetospirillum sp.
ATGGAGCAGGTCACCTACCTGGAGTATTTCTATCCCGGCGTGATGCTGATGATGATGCTGTTCGCCTCGATCTTCAGCTCGATCACCGTCATCGAGGACCGCGACGCCGGCTTCCTCCAAGGCGTGCTGGTCGCCCCCGTCTCCCGCCTCGCCATCGTGCTCGGCAAGGTGATGGGCGGCACCGCCATCGCCATGATCCAGGTGCTGCTGTTTACCGTCGCCGCCCCCTTCCTCGGCCTGCATCTCGGCGCCGGCAGTCTGGTGGTGCTGACGCTGGGCTTCGTGGTCACCGGGATGGGCTTCGCCGGACTGGGCTTCCTGCTCGCCTGGGGCATGCGCTCGACCTCGGGCTTCCACGCCATCATGATGGTGTTCCTGATGCCGCTGTGGATGCTGTCCGGGGCCCTGTTCCCGGTCTCCGGGGTGCCCGGCTGGTTGAGCGTGCTGATGCAGGCCAACCCGGTCCACCATGCGCTCAACGTCATCCGCGCCCCCTTCTACGCCGGGCCGGCAACGCTGGTCGCCGATTCCGCCTTCCTGGTCTCGGCGGCGGTCACCGTGGCCTGGGCGGTGGTGTGCCTGGGCCTGTCGATGCTGCGGGTCGAGACGCGCGAGCGGGGCGTCGCGGTAGCCTAGGGCGTGTCGTCAGTTGAGCCAGACCAGCACGGAAGCGAGCTGAACGGCGGCGAGGAAGGTTGTCGCGAGTTTGTCGTAGCGGGTGGCGATCACCCGGAACCCTTTGAGTTTGCGGAAGAACCGCTCTAATCGACGTAAAATTGCCAGCCGAACCAGCGCCAGCGGCCGTCGAGCGACGGCAGGGTGCAGTTGAGGCGCGAGCGCCCCTTGGGCAGCGGCTTGCTCATCCGCACCTCGACCCGCGGCCCCACGCGGTCGACGGTGACCGCGCCACCGTTGACGAACGATCCGTAGCAGGCCACCCCGTTCGGCAGGGTCGCGTCGGCCAGGGTGAAGCCGAAGGCCGGCGGATTGACGCCGACCAGCGGGTCGGCGGGAACAATATCGACCGCCGGCAGCGGCAACGCCCGCACCGCCATGCGGAAGCGGTCCAGTTCGCCATAGGTCTCGTTGAGGGCGAAGCGCGGCAGGTAGAAGGGATCGCTTTTCCCCCAGGCCACCCCGGAATGCTGGCCGAACCCGGCCTTGAAGCCGGCCATGCGGCCGAGGTCCATCACCGCGGCGGCGGTCTCGCCGAACGGCCAGGCCACCAGGTCGGGGACGCGGCCCAGTTCGGCGGCGAAGCGTTCGGCGGCACGGGACAGATCGCCCATCGCCGCGGCGGCCGGGATCGCCGCCATGTGCGGGTGGGCGGCCCCCTGGCTGCCGATGGTCACCAGACCGCTGTCGGCCAATTCGCGCAGTTGCGGCCAGGTCATGTATTCGGTCCCGCCGCGGTCGGTCTCGTCGGTGACCACGAACACGGTGAAGGGAAAGCCGGCGGCCTTGAAGCGCGGCCAGGCGTGGCGGTAGGTGGTGGCCCAGGCATCGTCGACGGTGATCGCCACCGCCTTGTCGGGCAGCGAGCGGCCGCTGCGCAGGGCCTCGACCACCTCGGGCAGCGGCAGGACATGGTAGCCGCCGCGCTGCAATTCGGCGATGTGGGCATCGAGCTGGTCGAGGCGGGTGTTGGTCGACGGCGTGCGGCCGTCGCCGAAGCGGTGGTACATCAGCACCACCGCCGAATCCGCGGCCTGGACCGGCACGGCCGCCGTCAACGCCGCGAGGGCGAGGAAAAGGCGGCCAAAGCCGGTGATTTTGGTTCGATACCGCGCCACCACTACCCTCAACCCCCGGGAACGCTTAGATTGTGCCATGTAAGCCGCTGTCATGCCCGATGCCAAGCGATTTGATCCCCGCGGGAGAACGACCATGAGCCGAATCGCCGACGACGCTACCCTCGACCTTCTCTTCCGCCAGGCGCGGACCCATTCCACGTGGCTCGACCGCCCGGTCGAGGACACCGTCCTGCATCAGGCCTGGGATCTGGCCCGGATGGGGCCCACCTCGGCCAACTGCCTGCCGGCGCGGATCGTCTTCGTCCGCTCGGCGGCGGCCAAGGCCAAGCTGAAGCCGGCCCTGGCGGCCGGCAACGTCGACAAGACCATGGCGGCGCCGGTGACGGCGGTGATCGGCTACGACCTGGCCTTCTACGACCACTTGCCGCGCCTGTTCCCCCATGCCGATGCCCGCTCGTGGTTCGTCGGCAACGATGCCCTGATCGAATCGACCGCCTTCCGCAACGGCACCCTGCAAGGGGGCTATTTCCTGCTCGCCTGCCGGGCGGCGGGATTGGATTGCGGGCCGATGAGCGGTTTCGACAACGCCGCCGTCGACCAGGCGTTCTTCGCCGGCACCACGGTCAGGAGCAATTTCCTGTGCAACCTCGGCTACGGCGATCCGAGCGGACTGTATCCGCGCGGGCCGCGCTTCGACTTCGACGAGGTGTGTCGGGTGGAGTAGGCTCACCGCACCGCCAGCAGCCGCGCCAGCCGGCCCATGCAGGTCTCGTCCATCACCCCGTCGATGGCGCTGGGGCGGAAGTGGCGCTGGAAGGCGGCAATGGCCGCCTCCGGCACCGCGACGTCGTAGCCGTAGGCGGCCAGACGCCGGGCCACCTCGCCGGGATCGGGCACCGGCGCCGCCTCGTGGCCGACGAACGGCCACAGGCCGATGCCGTAGCCCTTCAATCGCTTCCACGGGAAGTACTCGCCGGGATCCTGCTTGCGCGTGGGGGCGACGTCGGAATGACCGACCACGTTGCCGGGCGGAATCGAGTGCCGGGCCAGGATGCCGCTCGCCAATTCGATCAGCGCCAGGATCTGGGCCTCGGGGAAGGCGCGGTAGCCGAACTCATGGCCGGGATTGACCAGCTCGATGCCGATGGACCGCGAATTGACGTCGCCCGCGCCGCGCCACGACGCCACCCCGGCATGCCAGGCGCGCTGGCTTTCCGCCACCAGCGCGTAAACGGTGCCATCCTCGTCGATCAGGTAGTGGGCCGAGACCTTGGCCGCCGGGTCGATCAGCCGCGCCAGCGCCGAGGGACCGTCGACCATGCCGGTATAGTGCAGCACCAGCATGTCGACGGCCGCCCGTCGCGGCTCGTGGTTGGGCGAGGGGGTGGGGACGGGGGTCATCATGCGGGCGGCGCCACCGGTCGCGGACCAAGCTCGATCGCCGCCACCCCGGCCACCGTCAGCAGCCCGCCGACCACCTTCAACGCCGAGGCGGGCTCGCCGAGGAGAACGATGCCGGCGAAGAAGCCGATCGCCGGCCCGAGCAGGGTGAACGGCACCACCCGGCTCAACGGATGGCGGGACAGAAGACGATACCACAGGCCGTAGGCGACCACCGTCGAGCCGACGGCGGTGAAGGCCACCGCCGACCACGGCAGCCAGCCGGCACTTTGCAGGCCTTCGACCTGGCCGGTCTCGACCAGCGCCGACACCGCCAGCAGCAGCGGCGCCGCGATCAGCGCCATCCCGCCGTTGAGGGTCATCGGCGCGATGGGCCCCATGCGCTTGATCAGGATGTTGGCGCTGGCCCAGCACGCCGCCGAGGCGACCACCGCCAGCAGCGGCAGCGGCGACGGCAGCGACGGCTCGCCGGCCAGCAGGGCGACGCCGGCGAAGGCCACCGCCATGCCGATCACCCGCTTGCGCCCCGGGGAATCGCCCATCAGCAGCCACGACAGCAGCACGCTGAACGGCGCGCCGAGTTGGATCGCCACCGCGGTGGTCGAGGCTCCGGCCCCGTTCATGCCGAGGAACAGCAGGCCGAAATGCCCGATCCCCAGCACCACCGCCACGCCCGCCAGACCGCGCCACTGGTCGCGCCGCGGGCGGAAGAACGGCGCCAGCAACAGGGCGACGACGGCAAAGCGCAAGGCGGTGAGGAAGAACGGCGGGAAGGCCCCCAGGGCCAGTTTGACGGCGACGAAGTTGAAGCCCCACAGCGTCACCACCAGGGTGGCGGCCAACAGGTCGAGGGGCGGGAGGCGGTCGGCGGCGGGGCTCACCCGCCCAGCTCCTCGCGTTTGGTCTCGAGGTCCAGCCAGCGCTCCTCGGCGGCGGCCAGTTCGGCGCGGGCGGCATCGACGCGGGCGGCGGAGCGGTCGAAGCGGGCCCGGTCGCGGCTGTAGAGGGCACCATCGGCCAACGCGGCTTCGAGGGCGGCGATCTCGGCGGCCAGGGCATCGATACGGCCGGGCAGTTGCTCCAGCTCGCGGACGTCCTTGTAGGACAGCCGGGTCGCCACCTTGGGCCGCGCCACCGCTTCGGCCTTCGGCTGCGGACGGGCCTCGGGCGCGTCGATCCGGGCGGGGCGCTGGCGCAGGTAGTCGGCATAGCCGCCGGGATACTCGGCGATGGTGCCGTCGCCCTCGACGGCGATGACGCTGGTCACCAGGCGGTCGAGGAAGTCGCGGTCGTGGCTGACCACCAGCAGGGTGCCTTCGTAATCGGCCAGCACCTCTTCGAGCAGGTCGAGGGTGTCCATGTCGAGGTCGTTGGTCGGCTCGTCGAGGATCAGCAGGTTCGACGGCTTGGCCAGCCGCTTGGCCAGCAGCAGGCGGTTGCGCTCGCCGCCCGACAGGGCCCGCACCGGGGTCTTGGCCTGGGCCTCGGAGAACAGGAAGTCCTTCATGTAGCCGACCACGTGCTGCGGCCGTCCCCGCACCCACACATTGTCGCCGCGCCCGTCGGTGAGCGTATCCCACACGCTGATGTCCGGGTCGAGGCGGTCGCGGCGCTGGTCGAAATAGGCCGGCTCCAGGTTGGTGCCCAGCCGCACCGTGCCGCTGTCGGGCTCCAGGTCGCCGGTCAGCATGCGCAACAGGGTGGTCTTGCCGGCGCCGTTGGGGCCGATCAGGCCGACCCGGTCGCCGCGCAGGATGCGGGTGGAGAAGCCGGCGATCACCGGCTGGCCGTTGAAGCTCTTGCCGATCTTGTCGGCCTCGATCACCAGGCGTCCGGAGATTTCGCCGGCTTCCGCGGCCAGCTTGGCCTGGCGGCCGGTGTCGAGCACCGAATCCTTGCGTTCGGCGCGCTCGCCGCGCAACTGGTTGAGGGCGCGCAGGCGGCCCATGTTGCGCTTGCGCCGGCCGGTGACGCCGCGGGCCAGCCAGTGCAGTTCCTGGCGCATGCGGGTGTTCATCCGCGCCAGCTCGGCCTCGGCGGCGGCGTAGACCTCCTCCTGCCAGGCGGGGAAATTGGCGAAGCCCTGTTCGGAGCGGCGCACGATGCCGCCCTCCAGCCACAGCGTCTGCTGCGACACCGTTTCCAGGAAGCGGCGGTCGTGGCTGATCATCACCAGGGCGCCGTCATAGGCGGCCAGCCGTTCCTCCAGCCACAGGATGGTGGGCAGGTCGAGATGGTTGGTCGGCTCGTCGAGCAGCAGGGCGTCGGGCTCGCCGACCAGGGCCCGGGCCAGCGCCGCCCGCCGCCCCTCGCCGCCCGACAGCGCCGCCGGCTCGCGGGTGCCGTCGAGCTTCAGCGCATCGAGCACCGTCTCCACCCGCCACAGATCGCCGTGACGGTCGGGGGGCAGGCCGGCGGCGACATAGGCCGCCACCGACGGGCCGTCGAGCAGCGGATCCTGCGGCAGCACGGCGACGCGGGTGCCGGGCTGGATGAAGCGCTCGCCGGAATCGGCCTCGATGGCGCCGGCCAACACCTTCAACAGGGTCGACTTGCCCGAGCCGTTGCGGCCGACGAGGCAGGTGCGGTCGCCGCGCCCCACCCAGGTGGTGACGCCCTCGAACAGCGGAGTTCCGCCGAAGGTCAGTCGGACGTCGCGAAGCGCGAGCAGAGGAGGGCCAGCCATGGGGCCTCACCTAGCATCCGCGGGTGCGGCAGCGCAAGGGGGGCTCGGGGCGTTCAGGGCAATCGGGTGAAGGACCTCAGTCCTTTGCATTGTCCGTCATCCCCGCGAAGGCGGGGATCCATGGTCGGGACGGATGATACGCAAGGCCGAAGATCACGCCCGCGGACGCCTGGATCCCCGCCTTCGCGGGGATGACGACCTTGTTTATGAGACAGCATCCCTTCACCCGATGACCCTGTCGGGGCGTTGCCTCAATGAGAGGACAGGTCGAACGGGGAACGGCCGCCGCAGTAAAGGCAGCTCCGCCGCAACGTCGACAGCAAGGCATCGCGGCCGTCGATCAGCCGTTCCACCGGCAGGGTCAGGGCCTCGGCGGCGAAGACGGCGCCGGCGGTCTCGTCGCGGGCGGCGGCATCGATCAGGATGACGACGCTGTCGCACAGCGCGCCGGCGGTGCTGCGGAAGCGGCGCGCCTCGGCGACGATCTCTGCCGCCCCCTCGGCGGCCTGAAGCGCCAAAGCCGCGACTCGGAGTTCGGCGAAGGGAAGGCAGGCGCTGGCGACCATCCGGATCCCTTCCGTCGGTGGAAAACCGACCGCCATAGTAGATAGGAACGGGCAAAATTGGAATAGTTTCACGGATGTATGACGTTTGGCCGCAACTGGGGCACAATCCCGGGCGCGCGCATAGACGCTGACTTACGGCGAAGACGAGGCGCGTGTTCGGAGCGAAGGGGAACGATTCGCCACCAAGACACCAAGATGTAAGGTGCGGAAAATCCCCGAACCGGATCGATCTCCCTCGGTGACTTGGTGGCGAGAAAAAGGCTTAAGTCAGCGCCGATGCGGGCGCGCGGGGACGAGGCGACGCCGAGACGGGTGAGGGAGCCACGGACTCCGAGTCCGTGGCTCCCTCACCCTCTCGCGGCCGGGCCGCGGGCCCCGCCCTCTCCCGCCGGGCGGAAGAGGGAAACGACGTCGCGCGTCAGGCCGCGGCGGCCTGACGGTTTTCCATCGCGCGCTGAATGCGCTTCTTGATGCGCCGCGCCTCGGCCGACAGCGACATGTCCGACCGCGACAGCAGGAAGGAGTCGAGGCCGCCGTTGTGCTCGATGGTCTTCAGCCCGCGGGTCGAAACCTTGAGGCGAACCATCTGGCCCAGCGCGTCGGACAGCACCGAGGTCTCCTGCAGGTTGGGCAGGAAGCGGCGGCGGGTTCTGTTGTTGGCGTGGCTGACGTTGTTGCCGGTCAGGACGCCCTTGCCGGTGATGTCGCAGCGGCGGGACATGGTGTCGGTCCTCTCTCGTCTCAATCTCGTACCCGCGCTTCTGGCGCGGGGAAGCCGCGTTTTTAAGGGGCCGGGCGGGGAAAATCAAGCGGAGATTAGCTCCGCCGCTTCCACCCACCATCCCGGTCGCGCCGCGGCCACCGCTCCTGCCGCCGCCCGCGCCTCGGCTTCGCCGGCAAACAGGCCGAAACAGGTCGCTCCCGAGCCGGACATGCGGGCGAGCAGGCAGCCGGCCCGGGCCTGCAAATCCGCCAGCGCCACGCCCACCGCCGGCACCAGCGAAATCGCCGCCGCGGTGAGGTCGTTGCCGCGC
>JACRFY010000164.1 GCA_016212565.1 Magnetospirillum sp.
ATGCGGCATAGTATTTCATGGCTGTCCCCTCTGTTGCTTCGAGCCGCTTCGCGGACTCCGTATCCAACAACAGCTTGCGGGACAGCCACCTTGCTTGCCAGCCTCAGCGCCAGCCCCGATTACCCCATCTTGGTGGTGAACATGTCGCAGGTCCCCTGAAACAGCGGGACAAGCCATCCACGCCATTCCACCGGCACTTTGCCGGACGGATGGGCGTGGATGGCCGGGACAAGCCCGGCCAAGACGATAAAATGAACCAATTCGAAATCTGGAGTCGTTGCCCTGGGGAACACACCCCCTTTCCAACCGCCTAGTCCTCGCGTATCGTCTGCATACAACCATCGACGACTCTTGGGGGGAGCGACATGGCCGTATCGACATACGCCCAGACAGACCATACCAGCCAGACGGTGGCCGCCTATCCGGGCACCATCGATGCCGACTTCGCCGTTCTCCATCAATTGGCCGGCGCCTTTGCGCCGCATCAGACGGCATCGCCGGCCAGCGAGATGAAGGTGGCGGTCGACGGCGGCACCATCCTGGCCGGCAGCACCCGCATCACCAAATCGCTGCAAACCACCGCCACCATCACCGCCCCCACCACCCATCCCCGCCATGATCTGGTGGTGATCGCCCAGGGCAGCGGCGACGTCGCCGTGGTCACCGGCGCCGAGGCCGCCAGCCCGGCCGACCCGGTGCTGCCGGCGGGAACCACCCCGGTGGCGCGGGTCCGCCTCGCCACCGCCACCACCGCGATCGCCAACGCCGACCTCGACGATCTGCGGCCGCTGTGGCTGACCCGCGGCTGGGTGGTCAAGACCGCCGCCTATACCGCCAGCGCCGACGACCGGATCGAGGCCGACAGCGCAAGCGGGGCCTTCACCCTCACCCTGCCGGCCGCGCCGTCGACCGGGGCCGAGCTGCGGGTCCGCGCCCGCGGCGCCGCCACCCACACCCTGACCATCGGCCGCAACGGCCAGACCATCATGGCCCTCGCCGAGGACATGACCGTGGTCACCGACAATGTCGAGTTCGCCCTGCGCTTAGACGGCGCCACCTGGAGGGTCTTCCAATGAGCACCCTGACCGATTTCATCCCCTGGCTGCTCGACAGCGGCGGCGGCTGCTGCGGCATCAGCTACGACGCCGTCCTGTTCAACCGGGTGGAGGACCAGACCGACATCACCATTTCCGGGGCGACCTTCGCCTCGCCGACCATGGTCGGCTCGTCGTTCTCGGTCACCTTCCCCCAGCAGGGGCTGTTCGACATCGCCGCCATCCAGTATCGGTTCGTCACGAGCGGCAGTGTAGATCCGCTGGTTGGAATCGGGATCAAGATTGGAGATGCCTACATCCCGGCACCCGTCTTGCAAAAGGATACCAGCAGTGCTTGCTGGCTTTACCTCATGCCAAACGGAACGAGATCAACCTTTGCCGGGTTTTCCGACGATATCGGCAACCAATATCTGAGCCTGGCAAAGCGGGTGTTCTGCTTCGATATCGCCGGTCTTGGCATTGGCGGGCAGTCGCTGACCTGTCAGTTCTTCATGTGGTGCTCCAATTCCACGTCTCCCGTCCTCAAGGGCTCGACGCTGAAGACCATCCTCGGCTACCGCGTCGGCAGCCTCGCCTGAGTCCGGCTCATCGGGAGGGCGGGGCCGCAAAGCCCCGCCCCCTGCGGAAAGGCATGGGTCGCGGCGCGGTTTGCAGGCATGATGCGCCGGCATCACTCCCGGAGATCCCATGGCCCCCCGTCGCGACGAGCTGTTCCACCAAGCCCTGACCCTGCACCAGGCCGGCAACCTGCCCGGCGCCGAGCTGATCTACCGCAAGGTGGCGGCCAAGGCGCCGCGCCATGGCGAGGCGCTGCGCTTCCTCGCTTTGGTCTGCTTCCAGCAGCAGCGTTACGACGAGGCGGCGGAATGGGCGAGCAAGGCCACCGAGGCGGCGCCCGACAGTGCCGAGGCGTGGAACGCGTTGGGCAACACCCTGGCGGCGATCGGCCGCTTCGACGATGCCGCCCGCGCCTTCGCCCGCATGGTCGACCTGATGCCCGAGGCCCCGGTCTCCTACCTCAACCTGGGCATCGCCCTGCGCCAGGGCGGGCGCCTGGAACAGGCGGTCGAAGCCTTCGAGGCGGTGCTCAAGCTGCAACCCGACAACGCCGACGCGCTCAACAGCCTGGGCTCGGTGCTGCACGACCTGCGCCGCCCCGACGAGGCGGGAAAGGCCTTCCGTGCCGCCCTCGCCGTCGCCCCCAACCATCCCGAGGCGCTGCGCAATCTCGGCATCCAGGCCCGCGAGGACGGTGCCGTCGCCGAGGCCGACCGTTGCCTGGCCAAGGTCCCCGGGGCCGGGGCCCGCATCCTCCGCGCCACCCTGCTGCCGGCCATCGTCGCCGACGAGGCGGCCATCGACGAATGCCGCACCGCCTATCGCACCAACCTCGACGCGCTGACGACCATGTCGCAGCGGGTCGCCGATCCGCTGGTCGAGATCGGGCAGTTGCCGCAGTTCTATCTCGGCTATCACGGCCGCGACGACCGCCCGCTCCAGGAGCTGCTGTCGAAGGTCCTGCGCCGCGCCTGCCCGGGCCTGGACTTCACCGCTCCCCATTGCCGGCCGGGCGCCTGGCAGCCGGGCCGGCGGCTGCGGGTCGGCGTGGTGTCGCGCCACCTTCACGACCACACCATCGGCCGCCTGTTCATCCCCCTGCTGGCCGGACTGCCGCGCGAGGCCATCGAGCTGGTGGTCCTGGCCCTGCCCTCGCCCCACGACGCGATGGCCGCCGAGATCGCCGCCGCCGCCGACGTCTATATCCGCCTGCCGGCGGTGTTCGGCGCCGCCCGCGAGGCCATCGCCGAGGCGGCGCTCGATGTCCTGCTCTATCCCGACATCGGCATGGAGCCGTTCTCCTATTTCCTCGCCCACGCCCGCCTGGCGCCGGTGCAGATGGTGTCGCTCGGCCATCCGGTGACCACCGGCATTCCCACCGTCGACGCCTTCCTCTCCGCCGCCGCCTTCGAGCCGGCCGACGGCGAGGCCCATTACGGCGAACGCCTGCTCCGCCTGCCGGCGCCGCCGCTGCGCTTCCGCGCCCCGCCCGCCGCCGCAGGGATGAGCCGCGAGGATTTCGGCTTCGATGCGGCGATGCGGGTCTATCTGTGCCCGCAGACGCTGTTCAAGCTGCACCCGGCCTTCGATGCCGTCCTCGCCGACATCCTGCGCCGCGACCCGGCCGCCATCGTCGCCCTGATCGCCAACCGGCCGAGCTGGCGCGCCGCCCTGGAGGCCCGCTTCGCCGCCACCATCCCCGACGTCGCCGGCCGCATCGGCTTCCTCAAGCCGATGCCGCGCCCCGACTTCCTCGCCCTGTGCGCCGCCGCCGACGTGGTTCTCGACGTTCCCCAGTTCAGCGGCGGCAATTCGACGCTGGAAACCCTGGCGATGGGCACCCCGGTGGTCACCCTGCCGACCGGGTTCATGCGCGGCCGCGTCACCGCCGGCCTGCTCGGCAGCGCCGGTCTCGAGCGCCTGATCGCCACCGCCGCCGCCGCTTACGCCGCCATGGCGGTGGCGGTGGCCGCCGACCCGCAGCCGTGGCGGCGCGAGGTCGCGGCCCGCGCCGGTGTGCTGTTCGACCGGGCGGACGCCTCGCTCGCCCTCGCCGCCGCCCTGGCCGCCGCGGTCGAGGAACGCCGCGGCTGACAGAACTGCCGCGCACATTATGCGAACGGACGCGAACATTCCCCTTGCGTTCCCCAGCGGGCGGTGTAGCCTAGGCTTCAGTTGCATCACACCGCCGCTTCGCCTTTATTAGAGGGGAATCGCCATGTCGCAGGCTACGTTGCGTCTCGTGGACAAGGACACCATGGATAGACAAAAGGCACTCGACGCCGCCATCACCCAGATCGAGCGGGCGTTCGGCAAAGGCTCGATCATGAAGCTGGGGCAGAAGGAGCATGTCGACGTCGACGTGGTCTCCACCGGCTCGCTGGGTCTCGACGTCGCATTGGGCATCGGCGGCCTGCCGCGCGGGCGCATCATCGAGATCTATGGCCCGGAAAGCTCGGGCAAGACCACCCTGGCCCTGCACGTGATCGCCGAGGCGCAGAAGAAGGGCGGCACCTCGGCCTTCATCGACGCCGAGCACGCGCTCGACCCGGTCTACGCCCGCAAGCTGGGGGTCAACCTCAACGAGCTGCTGCTCAGCCAGCCCGATGCCGGCGAGCAGGCGCTGGAGATCGCCGACACCCTGGTCCGCTCGGGGGCCATCGACGTGCTGGTGGTCGACTCGGTGGCCGCCCTGGTGCCGCGCGCCGAGTTGGAAGGCGAGATGGGCGACACCCATGTGGGCCTGCATGCCCGGCTGATGAGCCAGGCACTGCGCAAGCTGACCGGCTCGGTGGCCAAGTCGAAG
>JACRFY010000165.1 GCA_016212565.1 Magnetospirillum sp.
GGATCGCGGCCCGGTGGAAGCCCCGCCTTTGGTGGGCATGGGCAGTTCCACGGTTGCACCGGCCGGCAACGCGGGGCATGATCCGCAACGTTCGCGGGGACAAGGGAAGCAAGTGGACCGATGATGAAGTATTCCGTCACCGATGCCGACGGTCACTTGACGGTGCGCATGTCGGGCCGCCTGACCTTTTCCGATATGCCGTCGTTTCTGACTCTTCTCACCCGCTTGACGCCCGGCACACGCAGTTGCGTCTTCGATCTCGGCGACTTGGAAATGATCGATTCGACCGGACTCAGCCTGTTCATCTACGCCCATGACGCCGGTCAGGCCGCCAGCTTCCCGGTCATCATCCGCAACGCCACCGGCAATGTCCGTTCGGCGCTGGAACGCGCCAGCTTCGATGCCCTGCTGACCATCGAGTAGCCACGCTTATTCGTCCCGCGACACCCACACCAGGGTGAGGTCGTCGTCCAGCGTTCCCACCTCGGGGCCGCGGAAGGCGTCCATCAGGCACGACAGGGGCTGCGGCCCGCAGGTCGCCGCCGTCTCCCGCACCAGATCCACCGCTCCCTCTTCCCCCAGCACCCGGCCCGTCTTGTCGGGAATTTCCAGCAGCGCATCGCTGGCCAGGCACAGGATCGAGCCCTTGGGGAAGGGCAGCGTCCGCACCTCGTAGGTGGTGTTCTCGACGATGCCCAGCGGCAGGCCGCGGATGGTGTACGGGTGGATGTCCGCCCCCTGGCCGATCATCAGCGACGGCGCCGCCGCCGAGGCGAAGCTCAGGGTGCCGGCGGCGATGTCGATCACCGCATAGACCATGGTGGCGAACTGCCCGCGCGGCAGGATGGCGTAGAGGGCGGCATTGAGCTCGCGCAGCAGCGCGTTGGGATGGGCCATCGACACCCCCGCCCGCCCCAGCAGCAGGTGAAGACGGAAGGTATTGACCGCCGCCGCCACGCCGTGGCCGGAAAAATCGAGCGCCCACACCCCCAGCCGCTCTTCGTCGAGCGGCACCAGGCCCCACAGGTCACCGCCCAATTCGAACGAGGCCTCGAAGAACGAGTGGACGCCGATACCGTATTGCTCGGCGACCTCGCGCACGCGTTGCGGCGAAGGCAGCATCGAGGTCTGCATGCTGCGCAGGATGTCGAGGTCCTGGGCGATGCGGTCGCGGTAGGTGCGCAAGCCGCGCAGCAGCACCCGGTTGCGCAGGTGGATCCGCACCCGCGCCACCAGCTCGCGCCCGTTGACCGGCTTTTCGATGTAATCGGTGGCGCCGAGGGCAAAGACGGCGTTGCGCTCTCCCACCCCCGACAGCGCCGTCACCACCAGCACCGGCAGGTCGGCGTGCTCGGGCATGGCGCGCAGGCGGCGCAGGAACTCATGCCCATCCATGTGCGGCATCATCAGATCGAGCAGCACCAGGTCGGGCCGGTCCGCTTCGATCTTGGCCAGCCCCTCGATGCCATCGCCGGCGAAAACGATGTCGACGATCCCCGCTCCCTTGAGGAAGGAGGCCGCGACCATGCGGTTCATGACGTTGTCCTCGACGACGAGAACCCGGCAGGTCTCGATGGCGAGGGGGTCGTCGTCGTCGACGGGACGGCCCGCGGGCATAGGCACATGTCTCCGTGATGTGTTGGCCCGATCCTAGCAGGACCGGCGAGAAACCGACAGGGTGGATATACCATTGGGTAGACTGCGCGCCTGCGGCTTGACAGGGGGGCAAGAAGGCTTTATACGGCGGCCCTCTCGCGCGTTCGAGCGTGGGCGCCGGAAATGGCATCTATGGCGGGGTAGCTCAGCTGGTTAGAGCACGGGAATCATAATCCTGGGGTCGGGGGTTCAAGTCCCTCTCCCGCTACCAAAGTTTTCAAGGGGTTAGCTCAGAGATGGGCTAACCCCTTGGTCGTTTCTGGTGGTTTGGGTAACAAATCCAGGAATGGGTAAATGGCGAAACATGGCGGAAACTCTCGCCTTCCCGCCCCTCGCCTTCCAGGAATGTGGTCACGGGACTGATGCGATGCCGGGGCACACTGGGGAGCAAACCCCAGCCTCGCGCCACCTACAACAAGCAATCCCTGTTACCCAGGCTTGTTACCCAGGCTTGTTACCCACGGCCCCGCCGGGTGTTACCCAAAGCCTCGAAAGACGACCCGTTACCTATCGCCGCAAACACTCGTTACCCGGCCGCTTTGCCGAGCGGTTCGCTTTGTGTCCGTTGGCAAAATGGGTTGCTTCGCAGTAGTCACCCCCCCCCGACATCAACCTTTGCTTGCAAAGTGACGCGACAGCACTCGCGACACCAAAAAAGAACATCATCACCGTCGGCAACCGTCTGAAACGACACGGTAGAGCCACAATGATGGCAGTGGGGAGAAATGGACATAGAAACCCCCGATATCGATACGCACAGAAGCATCGTCTACCATAGCGCGACTACTGCAAACTATGCATTCGCATTACACCCTAGGTTGGTGAGGTGCGGCAAAACAGGTGAGAGAGATGACCGGGCTCCATAATCGCAATGCCGAAGTTGAAGGTCGTGCAGCTTTCCGACCTGTAGCCCACCGATTGCCGCAAAGGGCCCGCCCGATCCCCGTGGCGGGCTCTTCGTTTTCCCTCACCTCCGCAGTGGCACGACGTTGCCCCCAATGGTTCCAGGGGTCACGAGGCTTTGCAGGTGGTGTGCCCACGCTTCGAGCGCCCGGGGGCTCCCAGAGCCTCGCCCCAATGGCGGCGGTGGCAACGATTGCGGTAGTCGCAGAAAAATGGGGGGGGGGGGACTCACCATGCTGCGCCGCCCCCCATGTGAAGTCCGCATCCGGCAGGGGTCCCGTTGTCGACCGTTCCGAGTTCCGACCGCGGCGAAGCGCCTCCGGCCCATTGGCGTGTTTCCGCAAAGCGGCTCCGCCCCTTGTCAGGTGGTCCCCATGGAGGAAATGGAATTCACGGACGTCGTTTCCGCGCCCGTCCCGCCGACCGGGACGCCGGAGCAACTCTTGCGCAACGAAACCGACAGGATCCGCGCCGATGTCCTGCGCTTCACGCAGGACATGAGGGACGCAACCCGCAGGCTGAACGACACCATGGCCCAATTGGCCCTGCGCGAGGAGGAACTTGCCCGGGTCAACGAGCGCCTGGTCGACGTGGACCAGGCCAAGACAACGTTTGTCTCCAACATCGCCCATGAATTCCGCAATCCGCTGCAATTGATGTTGGGGCCGCTGGAAGACGGACTGGCCCGCGCCGCATCGGGGGTGGGAGTCCAGCGCGAGATGCTGGAACTGGCGCATCGCAATGCGTTGCGGCTGCTCAAGCTGGTGGCTTCGCTGCGCGACTTCTCCCGCGTCGATTCCCGGCAAGCCGAGGCGACCTACCGTCCCATCGACCTGGGACGCTTCACCGCCGAACTGACCGGCCAATTCGAATCCGCTTGCGCCCATTGCGGACTCGCCCTGGTCAGCGATTGCCCGCCCATGGACGAACCGACCTATGTCGATCCCGAGATGTGGGAGAAGATCGTCTTCAACCTTCTGTCCAACGCTTTCAAGTACACGTTCACCGGCACCATCCGCGTGGCCGTCGGCAAGGCAGACGGCGGTACGGAACTGGTGGTTCAGGATACCGGCATCGGCATCGCCGCCGACGACATCGGGCATATCTTCGAGCGGTTCTACCGCGTCAAGGGCGCGCGCGGACGCAGCATCGAGGGCAGCGGCATTGGTCTGGCCCTCACCCACGACCTGGTGGCCCTGCACGGCGGCTCGATCGACGTCGCCAGCACGCCGGGAGCGGGAAGCTCCTTTCGCGTGCGGATTCCCCTTGGCACCGCGCATCTGCCCGCGGACCGCATTTCGGCGGCGCCCGAGGTCACGCCGACGGCGGCGGGCGCGAAGGAGTATGTGGCCGAAATTCTCAGCTGGGAGGGGCACCAGGAGGAAGCCGCCGAGGCCAAGACCGTCCCCGGGGGCGGTGAAGAACGCGCCGCGCCGCCGGTCGGCGGGCAACGCCTGCGCATTCTGGTGGCCGAAGACAATCGCGACATGCGGGCCTACGCCGTCCGCCTGCTGGAAGGGGCGGGATACGACGTGAGGGCGGTCGGCGATGGCGAGGCCGCGCTTGCCGCCGCCCGCGAAGAGCCGCCCCCCGATCTGATCCTGATCGACATCGTGATGCCCAAACTCGACGGGGTCGCCCTCCTGCGTGCCTTGCGCAGCAGCCCGAAGACCGAAGGCGTGCTGGCGATCCTGGTATCGGTGCGGGCCGGAGCGGATGCCCGGATCCAGGGCTTGGATGCCGGCGCCGACGACTACATCGTCAAGCCGTTCAGCTCCGCCGAATTGCTGGCGCGGATCGCCGCCACCATCCGA
>JACRFY010000166.1 GCA_016212565.1 Magnetospirillum sp.
ATGGCGGTGACGGCGGCACCCTGCAGCGACGACAGCAGCACCCGGCGCAGGGAATTGCCCAGCGTCATGCCAAAGCCACGCTCCAGCGGTTCGGCGACCACGGTCGCGGTACGCTGGGCATCGGCCCCGGGCTCCACATGGAGCTTGTTGGGCTTAATCAGTTCCTGCCAGTTCTTCTGAATCACGAGCGTGACCTCATGCTAGGAACGAGAGTTCCGGAAAGACACCGCCGCCGCATCTCCCCGATCAGGGGAGAATGCGAGCGGCGGCCCGTCCGACAACCGGGAGTGTGAACCCGTCAGACCCGCCGACGCTTGCGCGGACGGCAGCCGTTGTGCGGGATCGGGGTGACGTCGCGGATCGAGGAGATGGAGAACCCCACCGCCTGCAAAGCCCGCAGGGCGCTTTCGCGACCGGCGCCGGGCCCCTTGACCTCGACCTCCAGCGTGCGCATGCCATGCTCCATCGCCTTCTTGCCGGCGTCCTCGGCCGCCACCTGGGCGGCGTAGGGGGTCGACTTGCGCGAGCCCTTGAAGCCCTGCATGCCCGACGAGGACCACGAGATCGTGTTCCCCTGGGCGTCGGTGATGGTGATCATCGTGTTGTTGAAGGTGGCGTTCACGTGAGCGACACCGGAAGTGATGTTCTTGCGCTCGCGACGACGAGGGCGCGCAGCGGCAGCGGGCTTGGCCATGGGAGGTGATCCTTACTTCGTCACTTTCTTCTTACCGGCGATCGGCTTGGCCGGGCCCTTGCGAGTGCGCGCATTGGTATGCGTACGCTGACCGCGGACCGGCAAGCCACGGCGATGACGCAGGCCGCGATAGCAGCCCAAATCCATCAACCGCTTGATGTTCATCGCCACTTCGCGACGCAGATCGCCCTCGACATGATAGTCGCGGTCGATCATTTCGCGGATCTTCAAGACTTCGTCGTCGCTCAATTGATTGACGCGACGCTCGGACGGGATCGACAGCTTGGTGCAGATCTCCCGCGCCTTGGCCGGGCCGATGCCATGAATATAGGTCAGCGCGATCTGAACGCGCTTATTGGTCGGAATGTTGACGCCAGCGATACGGGCCAAAGCTGGTTACTCCTTCAAAGCAGACCGGCGTCCTGACCAAGTGGCCGGACGCGGACCAAACGATTCCACCGGGCTTCTCCCGGGCGGGGAAACCGAAGGTGGGCGATTATAGGGCGATTGGCCCCAGAGTCAACCGGTCACGAAACGGAATATTCACCGCCGCAAACGACAGGGGGAAGCGCCGCCGCGCCTCCCCGATAGTGTGCCGTCGGCCTCGCGTCACCGCAAGGCGTCGAGGATGCCTTCCAGATCGACGGTGACCTTGCCGATCTCCTGGGTGCCGTCGACCAGGTGCAGCTTGCCCTTGCCGTCGTAGTAGGGCAACAGCGGCGCCGTCTGGGCGTGGTAGGCCCCCAGCCGCTTGGTGACCGTCTCGGCGTTGTCGTCGGCGCGGCGGACGAACTCGCTGCCGCCGCACTTGTCGCACACGCCGGCCACCTTCGGCTTCTGGAAGCTGTCGTGATAGCCCGAGCCGCACTTGGCGCAGGTATAGCGGCCGGTGATGCGCTCGACCAGCAGGGCGTCGGGAACGCGGACCTCGATGGCCACGTCGAGCCTGCGGCCCTTGCGCTCCATCATCGCGTCCAGCGCCTCGGCCTGGGCCACGGTGCGCGGGAAGCCGTCGAAGATCACCCCGGGCTTGGTGTCGGGCTGTTCGAGGCGCTCGTCGATGATGGCGATGACGATCTCGTCGGACACGAGTTGCCCCGCATCCATGACCGCCTTGGCCCGCTTGCCGACCTCGGAGCCCGATGCGACCGCGGCGCGCAGCATGTCGCCGGTCGACAACTGCACCAAGCCGTACTTGTCCTGCAGGCGCTTGGCCTGGGTTCCCTTGCCGCCGCCGGGCGGCCCCAGAAGAACGAGATTCATGCTCCTCCCTACCGGCGCTTTACCGCGCCTTGCTCGCGACGGGCCCGCTTGGCCAAGCCCCCCGGCAGTTTGCAGGTCGACGTCTTCCCGGCCACCGCAACACGGCCGCCGGGAGCGCGACCTTCCGAACGATGCTCCAAAGTAAAAGGGAAGTGCGCCAAAGGCAATCCACACTTCGGGCAGGATTGGAAAGGCAGTCAGGTAGGCCGCAACCGCCTCGCTCAGGGAGGAATATTACTATACCAGGATACAATAATATGACGCGATCATACCGATGGGCAGGAAAACGCTCACCGGATGGGGAGGTGCACTACCAGCGCATCATTCGCCGGGCCAGCGGTCTTCGCCGCCCCGGAAACGCAACAGGCTCCGCCCCGGCCCACGAGGGACCGGAGCGGAGCCATGCGACTCGTCGGGACGAGGCGAGCCCCCTCCCGTTCAGCCGCGGCGGCCGCGCAGACGCGATTTCTTGATCAGGCCCTCGTACTGATGGGCCAGCAGATGCGACTGGATCTGCGCCACCGTATCCATGGTCACCGTCACCACGATCAGCAGGCTGGTGCCGCCGAAGTAGAACGGCACCGACCACTTGGCGATCAGCAGCTCGGGCAGCACCGACAGGAGGGTCAGGTAGGCGGCCCCGACCACCGTCAGCCGGGTCAGCACGTAGTCGAGGTGATCGGCGGTGTTCTTGCCCGGGCGGATGCCGGGGATGAAGCCGCCGTACTTCTTCAGATTGTCCGCCGTCTCGGTGGGGTTGAACACCACCGCGGTATAGAAGAAGGCGAAGAAGATGATCAGGGCGGCATAGGCCGCCAGATACACCGGCTTGCCGCGCCCCATCATCGCGGTGAAGGTGGTCAGCCACTCCGGCCCGCCGGAGGCGGTGAACTGGGCGACGGTGATCGGCATCAGCAGGATCGAGCTGGCGAAGATCGGCGGGATCACGCCCGAGGTGTTGAGCTTCAGCGGCAGATGCGAGGACTCGCCGCCGAACATCTTGTTGCCCACCTGGCGCTTGGGATACTGAACGATCAGCCGGCGCTGGGCGCGCTCGACATAGACGATGAAGAAGATCACCGCCACCGAGCCGACCAGCAGGCCGAGGATCACCCACACCGGCAGGGCGCCGGTGCGGCCCAGTTCCAGGGTGTGGGCGATGGCCTGCGGCAACTGGGCGACGATACCGGCCATGATGATCAGCGAGGTGCCCTGGCCGATGCCGCGGGCGGTGATCTGCTCGCCCAGCCACATCAGGAACAGGGTGCCGCCGACCAGGGTGACGACGGTCGAGAAGGTGAACAGGACGGTGTTGTCCATGATCACCGCCGGACCGGCGGCGCCCTGCATGCCGATCATGCCCACGGCGATGCCGTAGGCCTGGAAGGTGGCGATCAGCACCGTCAGGTAGCGGGTGTACTGGTTGATCTTCTTGCGCCCGGCGTCGCCTTCCTTCTTGATCGCCTCCAGCGACGGCACCACGGTGGCCATCAGCTGCATGATGATCGATGCCGAGATGTAGGGCATGATGTTCAGCGCGAACAGGGTCATGCGCTGCAACGCGCCGCCGGCGAGCATGTCGAACATGCCGAGGATGCCGCCGCCCGACTCGCGGAACAGTTCGGCCATCACCTGGGGATTGATGCCGGGGATGGGGACGTAGGTGCCGAAGCGATAGACCACCAGGGCCGCAAGGGTGAACCACAGCCTCTTCTTGAGGTCGGTCGCCTTGCCCAGAACACCGAAGTTCAAGTTCGCGGCCAGTTGCTCGGCAGCCGAAGCCATGCCCGTCTCCCCGAAATCAAATCGTTGCGGCGGCCCGGCACGGGCCACCCCTCGCGGCCCGTATCGGGCCATCCCTCAAAGCATCGCGCACCGAGACCGACGGATGGAGACCTCCCCACCCGTCGGCGTCAGTGCGCGTTGGTGCCCGGAAATTCCGGACCCGCAATCACTCGGCCGCAGCCGCAACCGGCAACGTCACCGAACCGCCCAGCTTCTCGACCGCGGCGATGGCGGCCTTGGACGCCCCGCACACCTCGATGGAAACCTTGGACGTCAGCTCGCCGCGGGCAAGGAGGCGCACCCCATCGCGCGGATTGCCGATCAGACCGGCGGCCACCAGCTCGGCGGTGCCGATCACCTTGCCGGCGTCGATACGGCCCGCCGCAATCGCCGCCTGCAGACGGCCGAGATTCACCTCGACGTAGTCCTTGGCGAAGATGTTGTTGAAGCCACGCTTCGGCAGGCGGCGGTAGATGGGCATCTGGCCGCCTTCGAAGCCGTTGATCGCCACGCCGGTGCGTGCGGTCTGGCCCTTGACGCCCTTGCCCGAGGTCTTGCCCTTGCCGGAGCCGATACCGCGGCCGAGGCGCTTGGACTTGTAACGGGCGCCCTTGTTGTCGCGCAGATCGTTGAGCTTGGTCATCGTCCTATTCCTCGACCTGCACCAGGTGATGAACCTTGGTGATCATGCCGCGCACCGACGGGGTGTCTTCCAGCTCCCGGGTGCGATGCAGCTTGTTGAGCCCCAGGCCGATCAGGGTGGCGCGCTGGTCGTCGGGGCGGCCGATCGGGCTGCCCACCTGGGTGACACGCAACGTCTTCTTGGCCGGAGCGGCGGCAGCTTTCTTCGCCATCGTCATTCCCTCCGTCAGGCCGCAGCGGTCGCGGCGGCAGCGCCGTCGCGACGACCGATGATGTCGCCGACCTTCTTGCCGCGCTTGGCGGCCACCGAACGCGGAGACGCCAGGCTCTCCAGGGCGGCGAAGGTCGCCTTGACCATGTTGTGCGGGTTCGAGGTGCCCAGGCACTTGGCCACCACGTCGTGGACGCCCATGGTCTCGAACACGGCACGCATCGGGCCGCCGGCGATGATGCCGGTACCGGCCGGAGCGGCTCGCAGGATCACGCGGCCGGCGCCGAAATGGCCGAACACGTCGTGATGGAGCGTGCGACCTTCGCGCAGCGCCACCTTGATCATGTTGCGCTTGGCCTGCTCGGTGGCCTTGCGGATCGCCTCGGGCACCTCGCGGGCCTTGCCGGAGCCGTAGCCGACGCGGCCCTTGGCGTCGCCAACCACCACCAGGGCGGCGAAGGCGAAGCGACGGCCGCCCTTGACCACCTTGGCCACACGGTTGATGTGGACCAGCTTGTCGACGAATTCCGATTCCTCGCGGTCCGGCTTCGGACCGTCGCCGCGGCCACGGCCGCGGCCGTCGCCTTCGCCGCGGCCACGGCCGCGACGCTCGGGGGACTCACGTTCCGGATTGGGAGTACGTGCCATCGTTTGATTCCCTTAGAAAGACAGGCCGCCTTCGCGGGCCGCATCGGCCAGCGCCTTGACGCGACCGTGATAAATGTAGCCGCCGCGATCGAACACGACCGCAGAGACCCCGGCCGCCTGCGCACGCTGGGCGATCAGCTTGCCCACGGCCTGGGCCGCCGCGATATCCGCGCCGGTCTTGATCTGGCCCTTGAGCTCGGCGTCGATGCTCGACGCCGCCGCCAGGGTCTTGCCCTGCACGTCGTCGATCACCTGGACGTAGATGTGCTTGCCCGAGCGGAAGACCGACAGGCGCGGACGCCCTTCCGACTTCTTCTGCAGGCTGGCACGGGAGCGCCGCTTGCGGCGCTCGAAAAGTTCCTTCGGCGTCATCATGGCGGTGCCCCTTACTTCTTCTTGCCTTCCTTACGCAGGATGACCTCGGTGTCGTACTTGATGCCCTTGCCCTTGTAGGGCTCGGGGCCACGGTACGACCGGATCTCTGCGGCGATCTGTCCCACCCGCTGCTTGTCGCGGCCGGAGATGCTGATCGAGGTGGGCTTGTCGCACTTGATGGTGACGTCGTCCGGGATCGGATAATTGACGTCGTGCGAATAGCCCAGCGCCAGCTGCAGCACCTTGCCCTGAACCGCGGCGCGATAACCGACGCCGTTGATGTCCAGGTTGACGGTGAAGCCGTCGCTGACACCCTTGACCATGTTGGCGATCAGCGCCCGCGTGGTTCCCCACATCATGCGCGCCCGCTTGGTTTCGCTCCGGGGCTTGACCCACACGCCGGTGCTCTCGACCGAGGCATCGACCTCGTCGGTGAGCGTCAAGGTGGAATTGCCGTTCTTGCCCTGGACCGTAACGTCCCGGCCCGCGATCTGGACGGTGACGCCAGAGGGCACCGGCACCGGATATTTGCCGACTCGGCTCATCTCTCCGCCTCCGTCAGAACACTTGGCACAGAACCTCGCCACCGACGTGCTGGACGCGGGCTTCCGCATCGCTCATCACGCCACGCGGCGTCGAGAGGATGGAGATGCCCAGGCCGTTGGCGACGCGGGGGAGGTCGGTGATTTTGGAATAAACGCGGCGGCCCGGCTTGGAGACGCGAGTGATCTCGGTGATCACCGGCTTGCCCTCGTGGTACTTGAGCTCGATGGTGAGCTCGGCCACGCCGGGACGGTTCTCTTCCTGGGAATAGCCACGGATGTAGCCCTCGCGCTTGAGGACTTCGAGCACATTGGCGCGCAGCCGCGAGGCCGGCGACTTGATCGAAGCCTTGGTAGCGCGTTGCCCGTTCTTGATGCGGGCGAGCATATCGCCGAGCGGATCGGTCATCGACATTGTCTGCTGCCTCCCTTACCAGCTCGACTTCACCAGCCCAGGAATCTGGCCCGAATTTCCAAGCTCGCGGAGCTTGTTACGGCAGATCTTGAACTTGCGATAGTTGCCGCGGGAGCGGCCGGTGATCTCACAACGCAGACGCACCCGGTTCTTGGCCGAGTTGCGCGGAACCTGCGCCAGACGAAGGGCCGCTTCGAAGCGCTCCTCCGGGGTGATTTCGCGATTCATCAACTGAGCCTTCAGGCGGGCGCGCTTGCCCGCGTACTGCTTGGCCAGCTTCTCGCGCTTCTTATTGCGCTCGACGGAGCTGATCTTTGCCATTGCGAACTCCTCAGCCAGCGAACGGCATGTCGAAGCCCTTGAGAAGCGCCTTGGCTTCCTCGTCGGTCTTCGCCGTCGTGACGAAAATGATGTCCATCCCCCGGATCGTCTCGACACGGTCGTAGTTGATCTCGGGGAAGATGAGCTGCTCTTTGAGGCCGAGCGAGAAATTGCCGCGGCCGTCGAAGCTCTTGCCGTTGACGCCGCGGAAGTCGCGAACGCGCGGCAGGGCAATGTTGATCAGACGGTCGAGGAACTCGTACATCCGATCCGAGCGGAGCGTCACCTTGCAACCGACCACCTGGCCCTCGCGCAGCTTGAAGGCGGCGATGGACTTCTTGGCCTTGGTCACGATCGGCTTTTGGCCGGTGATGGCGGTCATCTCGGTGACGGCGGAGTCGATCTTCTTCGCGTCCTGGGCGGCTTCGCCGACGCCCATGTTGACGATGATCTTCTCCAGCCGCGGAACCTGCATCGGGTTCTTGTAGCCGAACTGCTCCTGGAGCGCCTTGCGCACCTGGGCAGTGTAGTGTTCACGCAGACGTGCGGACATCTTGTTCTCCCCCCTTACCGGTCGATGACCTCGCCGGACCGCTTGGCCACGCGGACCTTGCGACCGTCTTCGAGAATCTTGTGGCCGATACGGGTTGGCTTGTCGTCCTTGGGATCGATGTGAGCGACGTTGGAGACGTGAATCTTCGCCTCCTGCTCGATGATCCCGCCGGGCTGCGACGGCGTCTGCCGCTTGTGCTTCTTGACCCGGTTGACCCCTTGGACAATCACGCGATTCTCGGCCGGAAAGGCGGCCAGCACTTCGCCGCGCTTGCCCTTGTCCTTGCCGGTGAGGACCTCGACCCGGTCCCCCTTCTTGACGAACAGCCCAGGCATCACAGCACCTCCGGAGCCAGCGAGATGATCTTCATGAACTTCTTGCCGCGAAGCTCACGGGTCACCGGCCCGAAAATACGGGTACCGATCGGCTCGCCCTGCTTGTTGATCAGCACGGCGGCATTGGTGTCGAAGCGGATCGCCGTCCCGTCGGCACGGCGGATTTCCTTCCGCGTCCGCACGATCACCGCGCGATGAACGTCGCCCTTCTTGACGCGCCCACGCGGAATCGCCTCCTTGATCGAGACGACGATAACGTCGCCGACATTGGCAATGGTCCGGTGCGAGCCGCCCAGAACCTTGATGCACTGCACCCGGCGGGCACCCGAATTGTCGGCGACGTCCAGGTTGGATTGCATCTGGATCATGTCGAGTCTTCCTTTCTCTCCAGGTCGATATCGTCGCGGCTTACGCCTCGACGATCACTTCCCAGCACTTGGTCTTCGACAGCGGCTTGCACTCGCGGATGCGAACGCTATCGCCGGCCTTGAAGGCGTTGTTCTCGTCGTGCGCATGATACTTCTTCGAACGACGAATGAACTTCTTGTAGATCGGGTGCATCACGCGACGCTCGACGGAGACCACGACGGTCTTTTCCATCTTGTCGCTAACGACCACGCCCTGAAGAATGCGCTTGGGCATCGTTCAGATCCCTTTTTAAACGCCGGCCCGGGCGCGTTCGCCCAGGACGGTCTTGATGATGGCGATCTCGCGACGCACCTGGCCGACGCGGGCGGTGTTTTCCAGCTGACCCGACGCCTTCTGGAAGCGCAGGTTGAACTGCTCCTTCTTCAGCGACAGCAACTGGTCCTTCAACTGGTCGACGGTCTTGGTGCGCAGATCGGTAGCCTTAGCGGTGGCCATGGATCAGCCCTCCCCGATGCGGGCGATGAACTTGGTCTTGATCGGCAGCTTGGCCGCGGCGAGCGCGAAGCCATGACGCGCGATCTCCTCCGGCACACCGTCGACCTCGAAGATGACCCGGCCGGGCTTGACCTTGGCCACCCAGAACTCGGGCGAGCCCTTACCCGAACCCATGCGCACCTCGGCCGGCTTGGACGAGACAGGGACGTCGGGGAAGATGCGGATCCACACCCGGCCCTGACGCTTCATGTGGCGGGTCAGCGCGCGACGAGCGGCTTCGATCTGCCGGGCGGTGATGCGCTCGGGCTCCATGGCCTTGAGGCCGTAGGCACCGAAGTTGAGCGCGCTGCCACCCTTGGCATCGCCTTTGATCCGGCCCTTATGGGCCTTCCGATACTTCATTCGCTTGGGCGAAAGCATCTCTCTAGCCTTTCACGTCAGCGGCGTTCGCGCTCGGCCGGGCCGGATTCGCCCGCCGCACGCTTGTCCTGGGCCATGGGGTCATGGGCGAGGATCTCGCCCTTGAACACCCACACCTTGACACCGCAGGTGCCGTAAGTGGTCTTGGCGGTACCGACGCCGTAATCGATGTCGGCACGCAGCGTGTGCAGCGGAACGCGGCCCTCGCGATACCACTCCATGCGCGCGATCTCGGCGCCGCCGAGACGGCCGGAGCAGTTGATGCGGATGCCCTGGGCGCCCAGACGCATCGCCGACTGCACGGCGCGCTTCATGGCGCGGCGGAAGGAGACGCGGCGTTCGAGCTGCTGCGAGATCGACTCGGCGACCAGCTGGGCGTCGAGCTCGGGCTTGCGGATTTCGACGATGTTGAGGTGAACCTCGCCACCGGTCATCTTGCCCAGTTCCTTGCGCAGGACCTCGATGTCCGCCCCCTTCTTGCCGATCACCACGCCCGGACGGGCGGTATGGATGGTGATGCGGGCCTTCTTGGCCGGACGCTCGATGATCACGCGGGACACGCCGGCCTGAGCCAGCTTCTCGCGCAGGTACTTCCTGAGCTTGATGTCCTCGTGCAGCAGCTTGGAATAGACCTCGTCGGCGAACCAGCGGGAATCCCAGGTGCGGTTGATGCCGAGGCGGAGGCCGATCGGATTGACTTTATGACCCATCTGCTTACTCCCCGGTCGCTTCGGCGCGCTCGCGCACGATGACGGTCAGGTTCGAGAACGGCTTCTCGATCCGCGAAGCCCGACCGCGGGCGCGAGCCGCGAAGCGCTTCATCACCATGGCGCGGCCGACGAAGGCCTCGGCGACATAGAGCCGATCGACGTCGAGCTGGTGGTTGTTCTCGGCATTGGCGATCGCCGACTGCAGGACCTTGCGGACCTCGACGGCGATGCGACGCTTGGAGAAGGTCAGCTGATTGAGGGCCGAGTCGGCCTTCAGGCCGCGGATGCTCTCCGCCACCAAGTTCAGCTTGCGCGGGCTGGTCCGGATCGTGGCCGCGAAGGCCTTGGCCTCGTTGTCCGGCAGAACGCGCTCGAGAGGCTTCTTGCCCATGGCTATTTCCTCTTCGCCTTCTTATCGATGCCGTGACCGTAGTAGGTCCGGGTCGGCGAGAATTCACCGAACTTGTGGCCGACCATATTCTCGGTGACCAGCACCGGGATGAACTTGGTGCCGTTGTAAACACCAAAGGTCAGGCCGACGAAGTTCGGCAGGATGGTGGAACGGCGCGACCAGATCTTGACGACCTCGTTGCGACCGCTGGCGCGCGACTTATCCGCCTTCTTGAGCAGATAACCGTCGACAAAAGGACCCTTCCAAATGGAACGAGCCATGTTCTCGTCCCTCCCTACTTGTTCAGTTGACGGCGGCGCATGATCAGCCGATCCGTCTTCTTGTTGCTACGAGTCTTCTTGCCCTTGGTCGGCTTGCCCCACGGCGTAACCGGGTGGCGGCCGCCCGAGGTGCGGCCTTCGCCGCCGCCGTGCGGGTGATCGATGGGGTTCATCGCCACGCCGCGGACGTGGGGGCGGAAACCGAGCCAGCGCATGCGGCCGGCCTTGCCGAGCGACACGTTCTGCTGGTCGGGGTTGGAGACCGCGCCGACGGTGGCCAGGCATTCCGAGCGCACCACCCGAACCTCGCCGGAGGACAGGCGGATCTGGGCGTAGCCCTGATCCTTGCCGACCAGTTGGACGTAGGTGCCGGCGGAGCGGGCGATCTGACCGCCCTTGCCGACCTTCAGCTCGACGTTGTGCACGACGGTGCCGACGGGGATGTTCTTCAGCGGCATCGCATTGCCGGGCTTGATGTCGGCCCGCTCGGATGCGAGCACGACGTCGCCGACGTTGAGGCGCTGCGGGGCGATGATGTAGCGCTTCTCGCCGTCCTCATAGCGCACCAGGGCGATGAACGCGGTGCGGTTGGGATCGTATTCGAGACGCTCGACGGTCGCCGGCATGTCGAACTTGTCGCGCTTGAAGTCGATCAGGCGGTAGCGGCGCTTGTGCCCGCCGCCCCGGAAGCGGACGGTGATGCGGCCGAGGTTGTTGCGGCCGCCCTGCGAACGCAACCCCTCGGTCAACGCCTTCTCCGGCTTGCCCTTCCACAGCTCCGACCGATCGACGGTCACGAGCTGACGCTGGCTGGGCGTCGTCGGGTTGTAGGTCTTCAATGCCATGGCGTCAGACTCCCGTCGTCACGTCGATGGTGTGGCCGGCTTCCAACGTCACGATCGCCTTCTTGACGTCGCTGCGCTGCCCCAGACGGCCACGGAACCGCTTCACCTTGCCCTTGAGGATCGAGGTGTTGACGGCCTTGACCTTGACCCCGAACACGCCTTCGATGGCGGCCTTGATCTCCGGCTTCGACGCCTCCAGCGGCACCTTGAAGGTGACCTGGTTGTGCTCGGAACCCATGGTCGCCTTCTCGGTGATCACGGGGGCGCGGATGATGTCGTACATCCGCTCCTTGCTGATGGTGAGCTTGCTCATTTCAGGCGAGCCTCCAGAGCCTCGACCGCGTCCCTGGTCAGAACCAGGGTGTCGCGGCGAAGGATGTCGTAGACGTTGGCGCCGACGCTCGGCAGCACGTCCACCAGGGGAATGTTGCGCGAGGCCAGGGCGAAGTTGTCGTCGACCGCCGGGCCGTCGATCACCAGCACCGAGCCCCAACCCAGGGCCCTGAGGCGGAGCGCCAGGTCCTTGGTCTTCGGCGCGGCCAGCTTGGCCTGGTCGAGGACCACCAGCTTGCCGTCCGCCGCCTTGGCCGACAGGGCCACCTTGAGGGCCAGCTTGCGCACCTTCTTGGTCAGGCTGTGCTCGTGAGAGCGCACCACCGGGCCGAAGATGGTGGCACCGCCGCGGTACTGCGGGCTGCGCAGCGATCCCTGGCGGGCGTTGCCGGTGCCCTTTTGCTTGTAGGGCTTCTTGGTGGTGCCGGAGAGCTCGGAGATCCCCTTGGTCTTGTGGGTGCCGGTGCGGCGCTTGGCCAGCTGCCAGCCGACCATGCGGTGCAGCAGGTCGGTCCGCACCGACACGCCGAACACCGCCTCGGCGAGTTCGATCTCGCCGACGGTCTGGTTGTCCAGACTGATAATGCTCGTCTTCATCGCGCTTATCCTTGCTCGGCGGCCTTGACGCCGGCCGGGAACGGCACGCCGTCGGGGAGCTTGCGCTTCACCGCGTCCTTGATCGTCACCCACGAGCCGTCGGAGCCGGGCACCGATCCCTTGACCAGGATCAGACCGCGGTCGACGTCGGTGGAGACCACCTTCAGGTTCTGGGTGGTGACCTGGACGTCGCCCATGTGGCCGGCCATCTTCTTGCCCTTGAACACCTTGCCGGGGTCCTGGCGCTGGCCGGTCGAGCCGTGGGAACGGTGGGTGACGGAAACGCCGTGGCTGGCCTCGAGGCCGGCGAAGTTATGGCGCTTCATGGCACCGGCGAAGCCCTTGCCGATGGTGGTGCCCGTCACGTCGACGAACTGGCCGACGATGAAATGGGCGGCGGAGAGCTCGGTGCCGACGTCGAGGAGGTTTTCCGCGGCAACGCGGAATTCGACCACCTTCTTCTTCGGTTCGACCTTGGCCTTGGCGAAGTGACCGCGGACAGGCTTGCCCACGTTCTTCACCTTGGCCTGGCCGGCGCCGAGCTGGACGGCCACATAGCCGTCGGTTTCCACAGAGCGGGTCGAGACCACCTGACAGGTGTCAACCTTCAGCACGGTCACCGGCACATGCGTGCCATCCGTGGTGAAGATCCTCGTCATGCCGACCTTCTGGGCGATGAGACCGGATCGCATCGTTGTCAGTCCTTAAAGCTTGATCTCGACGTCGACGCCGGCGGCCAGATCGAGTTTCATCAGCGCATCCACGGTCTGGGGCGTCGGATCGACGATGTCGAGCAGGCGCTTGTGGGTACGGATCTCGAACTGCTCGCGCGACTTCTTGTCGATGTGCGGGCTACGGTTGACGGTGAACTTCTCGATCCGGCTGGGAAGCGGGATCGGTCCGCGCACCTGCGCACCGGTCCTCTTGGCGGTGTTGACGATCTCGCGGGTGCTCTGATCGAGCACGCGGTGATCGAACGCCTTGAGGCGGATGCGGATGTTCTGGCTTTCCATTGCACGTCATCCGTTGTCAAATCGGGACCGGCGCCCCATGACTGGAGCGCCGGTCGCCAGTGAATTCGTTCGGGTCAAAGAGCCTCCCGCAGTCAGCCGGTTTCCCAGGGGAAACCTTGCTCTTACGGAAAAGGCCGAGGCCGTGGGCTGTCTTATAGCGCCCGATCATGGGGTTGGCAAGACTCGTTTCTTCGCCCACGAACGATTGATCACGGTCGCGAAAGCATGGGACAGGGGGTTGCGCCGCCCCGGCACCTCGTGTAGGTTGCCGCCCTCGCGTCGGCGCCCGACCACGGTCTGGTTTCGCCGCGCGTGTCGGAGGGGTGGCCGAGCGGTCGAAGGCGCACGCCTGGAAAGTGTGTATACGTCAAAAGCGTATCGAGGGTTCGAATCCCTCCCCCTCCGCCAATTTTCTTTCGGAATGAATTCTCCGCCTTCGGGCGCCGGGGTGAAGCCCTGGCGGGATGGGCCGTTCATGTGCCGAAGCCGTTGACCGCGCCGGCCGCCGAAGGCGAATCCCCGATCGATTTCCCCTTCTCTATTTTTCGATATTCTCCGCAAGCTGTTGACGGCCGGACTGGGAAAGTACGGGTTTGAGGGATGATGCGCCCCGTTCATGGGGCGAAAATGGAATCTGCCCCGGTATCCCGAAGAGACGGAAAGCCCCCGTCTGTGGAAACGGCTCACTGAAGCTGAGGTTCGAACCGGACCCGGCCTGCCCGCCCTTCCGGCCATTGCGGCTGCCAGTGCGGCTTGGCCGCCGAGGTGCCTCCAGAGCATAATCTCCGGGCCACAACGAGGACGTCGCATGTTCGAACTCCCCCCATATCGAGATTGCCCCACCTGTGGAGAAAAGCGGGCCCAAGGAGTGCTGAGCGTATATGACGGGTATTACGTCCGACGCTGCGGCAAATGCCGGGCGAAGACAGAGCATATGCTGAATGAGGTTGAAAAGAAGGTCATCTACCTTGATCAGTTCGCCCTCAGCGAAATCGTCAAGGCCAAACAGGCGAACGCCAAATCCCCGCTGAAGGACTACTGGCTGGCGCTCGATAATCAGATTCGGCGGCTGGTACTGTACCAAGCCGCCACTTTTCCGGACTCCAACGTCCATCAGGATGAATCGCTGCTCGCGCGGGCCTATGAGGAGCTGCGTGCTCTGTATGAATCAATCAACGGAGAAGTTTCTCTGTACAGCGACTCTGATATCACGCGGACACAAGTCCTCGCGTTTGCGCGTGCCTGGCTCAAGGATGGCGAAGCGCCAGCGTATGCCTGTAACGTCGACGATATCCTGCACGGGAAACGCAATGCTTGGCTGAGCCCTATGCAGATTTCAGCGAACATGGACTACTCGCAGTTTATCGACCAGATCCGGGCCGCACGCGATACAGTCCACGATGAATTTGCGGGGCTATTCACGGCGTGGGCCAACGAGAAGCCTTCGTATGATGTCGTATTGGACCGGGAGTTGCGCGGCTTCGGCCAAGGCACAATAGATATCATCGTCGATACGCCGAACCGAGTGGCAGTAGCACTGCAATCCCCCGACCCGCTTGCCATTATCGAAGCGACAGGTCACAACGCATACGTCTTGTTCCGCATCCTCCAAGATATGTTCGGCCAGCACGGAATTTCCAAAGACGACGTAAGCAAGAAGGTTGGCGAATTTCTTCGCTGGCGCGGCCTCGACACCATGCCGTCGAATGCCATCGGCGCCCACCTATTCGCAGCGATCTCCCGGAAGGCCGCAGCAGGTCAGAAACGCCTGCCTAGCCGCGGTATGATGAACGACATCAAGGTCATTTCCAGCTACGCGCCATATGTCGATGCCATGTTCATCGACAACGAATGCGCGTCCTACTTGGCGGAAGAGCCATTGCGCAGTAAGGCGAAGCTGCCTGTCAGGGCGAAAATCTTCTCGCCGATCACGAGGGATGCGTTTTTGGCCTACCTTCAGGACCTTGAGCGGCAAGTTTCGACTGAGGTGAAGAAGCAGGCGGCCGACGTTTATGGTGTCGGCGAATAATTCGCAGCCCGTTTTCTTCCCCATCAGAATATGGGGGCAGAGCCCTTTTCGACGCATCAAATGCCGATCCGTCATCATAACACATTGATTTTAAATCAGAGAAGGTTCGGCCTGAGCCCACAGCGCCCCGCCAAAATTTCCAATCGCCAAAGGCGATCTCCAACGGAGAGCCAGTTCGCCGGCGGCTTGCGCCGCCGCGATCCCTGGTTGAGAACGATTCCTTTGATCAGACGGCGGGATCGGGCGTGGGTGCCAGGACGCCGAGCTTGTCCGGGTTTCGGACCGCAAAGATCCTGAGCACGCGCCCTTGCTCGACTTCCAGCGTCAGCGCCGTGGCCAGTTTGCCGTCCTCGAAGACGAGGAGACCGGGACAGCCGTTGAACCAGCTCGGCAGTGATCGGACCGCCACCTCCCGCGCGGCGTAATTCTTGAAGACTTCGATGAAGAACGTTGCGATCTCGGCTGCGCCGCAAAGCATGTCTGCGCGCGCCGCGGCCTTCCCGCCCCCGTCCGCGTAGAGTTCCGCATTGCTGGCCAGGAGCGCCGTCAGCCGTTCCAGGCTTCCTTGCCGCGCCGCGTCGAAGAACGCCTGAAGCAGCCGCCGGTGCTCTTCCGGGGAGGATCGAAACCGCCGGCGCCCCTCGCGCACGCGTTTCCGTGCCCGGGAAGCCAATTGCCGGCAGTTGGCGGGCGTCATCCCCAGGATGGAGGCCACCTCGTCGAACTCCAGGTCGAAGACGTCGTGCAGCAGCCATGCCGCCCGCTCCGTGGGCGACAGCGCTTCGAGCGCGAGCAGCAGCGCGACCGAGACGGACTCATCCACTTCCAGTTTGGCAGCCACATCAAACGAGTCCTGTTCCGGCAACGGCTCCGGCAGCCACACACCAACGTAACGTTCCCTTTGCCGCCTGGCGGACTGGAGCAGGTTGAGCGCCGTGCGGCTGCAAACCGTGATCAGCCAGGCGCGGGGTGAGTGCAGTGTAGCGGCGTCAACCTCACGCCACTTGAGGTAGGTGTCCTGCACCACGTCCTGGGCTTCGGCCAATGTGCCCAACATGCGGTAGGCGATGCCCTCAAGGGTGCGCCGGTGCTGTTCGAAGATCAGGGTCTTGTCGATGGTCATGTCGATCACTCGCAAGGGCTGGACATGAGCACAGCGAAGCGCCAGCCGGACGCGGAAAGCCGGAAAACATGGGTGTATTTCTGGCGGGCGGAATAGACACCGCCATTGCTCCCACCATCGGCCATGACGACGTCCTGCAGCCCGACTTCGACGGCAAGGTTCCCACCGCGCTCGATTTTAGCAGGAATCTTCCTGAAGCTGGCGAATGTCGCATGACGGAACAACCCCACCTCCGCCTCCAGGAAGGCTTTTCGCCCGGAAATGATTGCGCGGGAGGGGATCAGAAGCTGGATGTCATCCGCGCACAACTCCGAATAGGCCTTGGCATCACCCTTGACGATGGCATCCGCCTGCCCGTGCCGAAGGGCATTGATCTGGCGCATGTCCTCGTCGCTGAAGTCGCCGATCCAGTGCGGAAGGGCATCGTCCCCGTCGAACAGGCGGTCCACCTGGTGTTTGGCGCAGGCCGCCGCCCGCTGCCGGGTCGGCTCGGGCATGGCGGTTCCCTCCACGGTAACGATATCCACTGGGTCGATGCCGATGAACCTAAGAATCGCCTTCAGGTAAGGAGACTGGAAATCATCCTCGCCCACGGAGGATTTCAGCCCACCCCGGCCGGTAATGACCGTCGCCCGTTTGCCCACGAGCAGCCCCCTGTAGCCTTCCGGTTCTACGGCGAAGGTCTCCCCGGAGCGCACCACATGGTCGAAATACGCCTTCAGCGGGGAGGGAACATTCAAGTTGGGATCTACGCCAAAACAACCGCACGATCCGGCTTTCGGGGTGAGATGGTGTAGTTCCACTCTGGATGGAAGTCGCAGCCGTTGATGGCGATTGCGTCCATCTCGGCGTCGGTGACCTTGAGGCCCTTGGGATAGTCG
>JACRFY010000167.1 GCA_016212565.1 Magnetospirillum sp.
AGAGGGCGATCAGCACCAGCAGCGGCCCGAGGATCACCTGCCAATGCTGGGTCCACGAGGCCAGCGCCTCCTCCACCACCAGCAGCGCCGCCGCGCCCAGCACCGGACCGAACAGGCTGCCCATGCCGCCCAGCACCACCATCACGATCAGTTCGCCGGAGCGCTGCCAGCTCATCGACGCCGGGCCGACGAACTCGCTGGCGTTGGCGAGCAGCGCGCCGGCCAGGCCGGCGATGCTCCCCGACAGGGTGAAGGCGGCCAGCTTGTAACGGTAGGTGGGAAAGCCCAACGCCCGCATGCGCCGTTCGTTCTCGCGCATGCCGGTCAGCACCAGGCCGAAGCGGCTCCTCACCACCCGCGCCAGCACCGCCAGCACCGCCACCAGCAGTCCCAGGCACAGATAGTAGAACACCGCCGGATCGTGCAGCTTGAGCCCGGCTAGGCTGCTGCGCGAATACAACGTGATGCCGTCGTCGCCGCCATAGGTCTTCAGCCCCCCGGCAAGAAAGAACAGCATCTGGGCGAAGGCCAGGGTGATCATGATGAAATAGACCCCCTGGGTACGCAGGCTGACGGCGCCGATCACCAGCGCCGCCACCCCGCCGGCGACCATTGCCAGCGGCCACACCAGCAGCGCATTCTCGCTGCCGCCGAGACCGAAGGCGACCGGCGAGCCGTCGAAGACGTGCCACGACAGGATGCCGACCGCATAGGCGCCGACGCCGACGAAGGCGGCATGGCCGAAGCTCACCAGCCCGGCGAAACCGAGGATCAGGTCCAGGCTCACCGCCGCCAGGGCCATGATCAGCACCCGGGCGGCGAACCCGACATAGAACCCCTGCCCCAGCGCCGTGGCCACCGGCGGCACGGACAGGGCGACGGCGAACAGGGCGATCAGGACGAGGGTGCGACGCATCTCTTACCCCCGGGCCGGAAACAGACCGCGCGGGCGGACGGCCAGCACCGCCGCCATCAGCACGTAGATGCCCATGCTGGCCAGCGACGAGCCCAGCCCGTCGGCCTGGGACGGCGGCAGCACGGTGCGCAGCAGCGACGGCAGCATCAGCCGCGCCAGGGTGTCGACCAGCCCGACCAGCACCGCGCCCACCAGGGCGCCGCGGATCGAGCCGATGCCGCCGATGACGATCACCACGAAGGTGAGGATCAGGATGCTCTCGCCCATCCCCACCTGCACCGCCAGCACCGGCCCGGCCATGCCGCCGGCCAGCCCGGCCAGCGCCGCGCCCAGGCCGAACACCGCGGTGAACAGGGTGGGGATGTTGACGCCCAGCGCCCCGGCCATCGCCCGGTTGCTCGCCCCGGCGCGCACCAGCATGCCCAGGCGGGTGTGATTGACCAGCCCCCACAGGGCCAGCGCCACCGCCAGCCCGACGGCGAGGATGGCGAGGCGGAAGGCGGGATAGGGCAGGCCGGGCAGGACCTCGACGGTGCCGGCCAAGGCGGCGGGCGGCGAGAGGAAGATCGGCTGCGGCCCCCACAGCATGCGGACGCCCTCGTTGAAGAACAGGATCAGGCCGAAGGTGCCCAGCACCTGTTCGAGATGGTCGCGGGCATAGAGGCGCCGCACCGCGACCAGCTCGACCGCCATCCCGACCACCGCCACCGCCGGCAACGCCAGCAGCAGCCCGAGGACAAAGCTGTCGGTGAGGCGGGCGAAGGTGGCGGTGAAATAGGCGCCGACCATGTAGAACGAGCCGTGCGACAGGTGGATCAGGTCCATGATCCCGAACACCAGGGTCAGCCCGGCGGCCATCAGGAACAGCATCACCCCGAGCTGGAGCCCGTTCAGCGATTGCTCGATGAGGAGAAGCGAGGTCACGGGCGCGATGTCATGAAGCCATACCAAAATTGAAGCGTCATGCCCGGACGTGTTCCGGGCATCCACGCCGTTCCGCACCTCGGACGTCTATCGTTGCGGCACCACGTGGATGGCCGGGTAGAGCCCGGCCATGACGGAAATATTCGGACCTACATCCCGCACTCGACGGAATAGGCGTCCTTGTGCTCGGTGAAGACGACGCTCTTCAGCTTGTTGAGGTAGCGGCCCTTGTCGTCCTTGATCACTTCGCGCAGGTAGTAGTTCTGGATCGGGAACTGGTTGGCGCCGAACTTGAAGGCCCCGCGCACCGACTTGAACTCCGCCGCCTTGAGACCCTTGCGCAGGGCGTCCTTGTCCGCCAGCTTGCCGCCGGACTTGCGGATCGCGGCATCGATCAGCTTCGCCGCGTCATAGGCCTGGCTGGCATAGACCGACGGCAGACGACCGTAGGCGGCGGTGAAGCCGGCGACGAACGTCCTGTTCTCGGCATTGTCGATGTCCGGGCTCCACTGCGCGGCATTCAGCGTGCCCAGCGCGGCGTCGCCCATCGCCGCCAGGGTGTCCTCCGAGAAGGTGAAGCCGGGGCCGAACAGCGGGACCTGGCCCTTGAGGCCGGCCTGATGCCACTGTTTGACGAAGTTGACCCCCATGCCGCCGGGATAGAAGACGAACACCGCGTCCGGCTTGGCCGCCTTCAGGGTGGCGATCTCGGCGGCGTAGTCGAGCTGGCCGACCTGGGTGTAGACCTCGCCGGCCACCTCGCCGGCATAAAAGCGCTTGAAGCCGTTGAGCCCATCCTTGCCGGCGGGATAGTTCGGCGCCATCAGGTAGACGCGCTTGTAGCCCTTGGCCTGGACGTAGTGGCCCATCGCCTCGTGCTGGCCGTCGTTCTGGTACGAGGCGGAAAAGAAGTAGGGATTGCACTGCTTGCCGGCCAATTGCGACGGGCCGGCATTGGCGGAGACGAAATAGACCTGACCGCGCTCGAAGGTCGGCATCAGCGCCAGGGCCAGGTTCGACCAGATGATGCCGGTGGCGAAGTCGATCTTGTCCTTCTCGACCATGCGGGTGGCCAGTTCCTTGGCCACTTCGGGCTTTTGCTGGTCGTCGCCCTCGAGCACCACCGCCTTGAGGCCACCCAGCTTGCCGCCCAATTCCTTCACCGCCAGGGCGAAGGCATCGCGAACGTCGTTGCCCAGGCTGGAGCCGGGGCCGGACAGGGTGGTGATCATGCCGATGCGCACCTCGCCCTCGGCGGCGGAGGCCTGGGCGGCGGTGACGAGTGCGGCGGCGGCGACGCCGGCAACGAGAAGCCCCTTGATCGACAGCATGCGAAATTCCCCTCGGCGAAACGGACGGAACGAGGGGGGAGCTTACCCCGACCATCCGCCTAGGCCAAGGGGTGGGGTTTCAGATAAGGGCAATCGCTTGAAGCCCGCGTCAGCGGGCGCCTGGGCCGTTGAGGCCCCGCGGAGCGGGCCTGGAGCGCAGCGAAAGGCCGCATAGCGGAGCGAGCCAAGCCACCGGAGGTGGCGCCCGGCGCTTGAGGGGCCGGAACGAAGAAGGGCAATCGCCTTCAAGCGATTGCCCTGGGTTTCAGATCGCCACCTCGACGCCGAAGCGGTCCTTCAACTCCTGCACCAGCAGACGGTCGAGCACCGCCTTCGGCTCGCGGGTCGAGATCCACGCGTCGTCGGCATAGGCAAAATGCCAGGCGCCGCTGGCCGGAGACGACAGCCAGATCTCGCGATTGGGACCATGCTTGTTGATCACGTACTGGCCGCCGCCCGGCAGGGTCATGGTGAGGATGCCGCCGTTGAAATCGACGTCGATCCGGTCGCCGAGGGCCTCGTCGACGGCATCGGAAATGGCTTCCAGCTTGTCGCCGGCCAGGGTGGCGAAACGGGTCTCGTCCAGGGTCATCGGGCCTCCGCAGGGGGAAATCGCGAGCGTCGTGGCCGGACGGCCCGGCCACGACGCCAATGTACGGCTTTCCCTACGACCGCGCCACGTCGGCGAGGAAGCCGTCGACCACCTTGCGCAGGTCCTCGGCCTGCTGCGCCAGGTGCCGCGACGCGTCCAGCACCTGATCGGCGGCGGCGCCGGTGTCGTTGGCGGCCGACTGCACCCCGGCGATGGTCGCGTTGACCTCCGACGTGCCGGCGGCGGCCTGTTCGACGCTGCTGGCGATCTCGCGGGTGGCGGCTGCCTGCTGGTCGACCGCCTCGGCGATGCCGGCGGCGATGCCCGACACTTCCTCGATCACGTGGCCGATCGAGCCGATCGCCGCCACCACCGCCTCGGTGCGCGACTGCACCGCGGCGATCTGGGCGGTGATGTCCTCGGTGGCCTTGGCGGTCTGGTTGGCGAGGCTCTTGACCTCGTTGGCAACCACCGCGAAGCCCTTGCCGGCGTCGCCGGCCCGCGCCGCCTCGATGGTGGCGTTGAGCGCCAGAAGGTTGGTCTGGGCGGCGATGTCGTTGATCAGGCTGACCACCTCGCCGATGCGCTGGGCGGCGCCGGCCAGTTCGCGCACATGGGAGTCGGTGGTCCGCGCCTCGGCGGCGGCCCGCTGGGAAATGTCGTTGGAATGAGCCACCCGGCGGGCGATCTCGCCGATCGACGCCGACAGCTCCTCGGCCGCCGCCGCCACCGTCTGCACATTGCCCGACGCCAGGGCCGAGGCCGAGGCCACCACCCCCGCCTGGGCTTCGGTCTGCTCGGCCGCCGCCGACATGCGGGTGGCGGTCGAGGACAGCACCGTCGAGGTCTCGGCGACGCTGCGCGCCAATTCGGTGGCCCGCTGGTCGAAGGCCCGCGTGCTCTTCTCCATCGCGTCCTGGCGCGCGGAACGGCGGGCCAGCTCGGCGCGCTCGGCCTGTTCCAGCCGGTGCCGCTCGGCGGCATTGCCGCGGAACACCGACAGGGCCTGGACCATGGCCGACAGCTCGGTGTTGCCCTCGAACCGCGGCAAGTCGGCATCCAGATCGCCGGCAGCCAAACGCGCCATGGCGGCGGTCACCGAGCGCAGACTGCCGACCAGCGTCCGGGCGATGGTCATCGCCACCCCCAGGCCGAGCACCAGCGCGGCCAGCGACACCGCCGCATCCAGCCACTCGGTGGTGGCGGTGGCGGTCTTCAGCGACGCCTCGGTGTCCTTCAGGGCGGCGGTGTGTTGCTCGACCAGAGCATGGACCGCCTCGGCGAAGCGGGTGTCGTAGGCGCGCATGTCCTCGCGCAGCATGCGGGCGTAGTCCTTGGTCACCGAAACCGCTTCGGCGACCGCGGCCTGATAGGCGACGACACTGTCGCCCAGGTCGGCCACCTGCGGCGCCTTGTCGACCAGCATCCCCGAGATGCTGGCCAGCGCCGCCACATTGCTGAGGGCCGCGTCGCCGTCGCTGTCCTTGGCGAAGGCGACCAGACGATTGACGGCCGTGCGCGTCGCGCCCAGCGAGTCCTGGGCCGCCGAGGCCAGCAGCATCAGGTCGGAATTGTTGTCGCGCCGGCCGGCCAGCTTGGCCTCGACGATCTTGGCCTGCAACTGGCGTTCGAGGTTGGGCAGCCCCTTGTCGGCGAGGTCGTCGCGGTGCTGGCGCAACGGCCCGATCGCCGCCAGACCGCGGCCATAGCCGTCGAGCTCGCCGGCCAGAGTGGCCAAGCTCGCCCGCTGCTCATCGGTTCCCCCTTGCGCTTCGGCGCGGATCGCCGCGCTCAACTGGCCGTGCAAGGCGGTGGCGCGGGACAGGGACTCGGCGTCGCCGTTGGTGGCGAAGTCGAGCACCAGACGGCGGATCTCGACGAAGTTGCGGTCCATGTGCGAAAAGGTCAGCGCCTGCTCGCTGTGCTCGGCGAAGCTGCCGATGGTCCGCCGGGTGGTATCGAGGCCGAGTCCTCCCAGCAAGGCCACCACCGCCAGAAGCGCCAGCACCACCGCGAAGCCGCCGTGAATGCGCGCGGCGATCCCCAGATTGTTCAATCCGCTCATGCCGTGATCCTCCCCCGGGCGCGAAACGCTATCTTTCCCCCCGCTCGTCGCCTGTTGGTTTATTACACCAGTCCGCACCGGTTGGGAAATACGACCGTCGCATGGCTCGTCGTTCCCGCTTGCACCGGGCCGAGGTTTTGGTTATAGAGAGCGCCTTCCGATTCAAAGCCCATCCGGGCCGATTCCAGGGGCCGTACCGCCATGAAGACCGACATCCATCCCGACTATCACGAGATCAAAGTGGTCATGACGGACGGCACCGAATTCACCACCCGCTCGACCATGGGCAAGGCCGGCGACACGCTGCGCCTCGACATCGACCCCAAGTCGCACCCGGCCTGGACCGGCGTGCACCGCATGGTCGACACCGGCGGCCAGATCGCCAAGTTCAACAAGAAGTTCGCCAGCTTCGGCCTCAAGTAGGCTGCGGGCGGTCGACAAAGCCCCTCCCGCCCCAGGCGGGAGGGGCTTTTTGTTGTCGCGGCCGGTCCTTGCCGAGCGGGTTTTCTATGGACTTCCGGCCGGCTTGGCGATACAGCACAAAGTGGAGGAAAGTCCGGCCTTGACGAGGGCCGGCAGGCGGGCCGGGCAATAGAAGATGATCATCCACTACGAGGTTTACGTCCTCGAATCCCGCGGGTGGATGCTGCATGCCCGCCATACCCGCGCCGAACGCGAGGCCTCGCTGGGCGAAGCCAAGGAGCTTGAGCGCATCGGCCTGCGCACCAAAGTGGTGCGCGAAACCTACTATCCCGAAACCAACAAGTTCGACGAAGCCGAAATCTACATCAGCCCCCGGGCGGCGCAGGAACAGGCGGCGCAACAGCAGAAATCCGCCCAGAATGCCCGTCCGCAGCAGCAGACTCCGCCGCGCCCGCGCCCGGGAGCGACGCCGTCGCGCGCCGCCCCCTCTCCATCCGCACGCTCCGGGGCCCCCCGCAAGCAGGCGGAACCGCCCCGCACCAGGCCGCGCGACAGCGGCGCCCCCTCGGCCGGCAACATCGTCGCCCGCCTGCTGGCCATCGTCGCCGCCGGCCTGGCGATGGCGCTCCTGGCCATTCGCGTCACCCCCGAGATCATTCTCATCCTGTGGGATTGGGGCATCCGTCCCGATCTCGCCCGCTCGTCCTACGAGAAGCTGCTGTTTGCCATCTTCGTCCTGGTGTTCCTGATGGTCTCGGTGCCGCTGGGCCTGAAGTTCCTGCCCAATCAGGCCCCGGTCCGCCGCTATGTCCCGCAGCCGGTGCCACAGGCGCGCCCGACGCCGGTGCGCCGATCCGTCGACACGTTTGCCGCCACCGCCGCCTACGATACCGCCCCGGAGGAGACCTTCGAGGAACGCGAGGACGCGCCGCAGGAGGTCAAGCTCCCCGACGACGATCTGCCCGAAATCCGTCCCGGCGACGACGAAGCGCTGCCGGACATCCGCGGCGACGACGTCCCGCCGCCCAAGCCCAAGGCCGAGGAGCCCAAGCCGCCGGCCGGACCGCCCGCCTCGTCGGCCACCGCCGAGGCCAGCCGCGGGGTGGCGATGCGTTTCCTCAACGGCGCGGTGGCGGCGGTGAAGGCGGCCAACGCGCCGCTCGACGCCTACAACAAATTCGCCCTGCACCTCTATCTGGCCGGCGGCGTCGAGACCATGTGCTCGGAGCGCCGCCTCGGCGAGGGCGAGCGCAAGCAACTGACCGTCCAGGCGCTGGAAACCCTCGGCACCAGCGGCGATCTGGCGCGGCGCTTCCTCGACAAGATGGAGGAGTACCTGATGGAGCCCCGCTACATGCAGGTGCTCCAGGCCGGCCGCAACGCCATGTCCGACTTCCTGGCCGGCGACGAGGGGCGCAGCCACGACACCCTCAAGAGCCAGATCAAGGAATGGAACAAGCCGACGGCGCAGAAGGCGGCGGGACCGGCGATCGTCACCGTGATGTTCACCGACATGGTCGGCTCGACCGACATGACCCAGGCGCGCGGCGACGCGGCCGCGCAAGAGGTGGTGCGCCGCCACAACGCCATCGTCCGCTCGGCGCTGGCGCAATTCGGCGGCCGCGAGATCAAGCATACCGGCGACGGCATCATGGCCTCGTTCGGCTCCGCCGCCGGAGCGGTGGACTCGGCGGTGGCCATCCAGCGTCAGGTCGCCGACCACAATGCCAAGATGCCCAACCTGGAGATGCACCTGCGCATCGGCCTCAATGCCGGCGAGCCGATCCAGGAGGAAGACGACCTGTTCGGCGCCACCGTCCAGTTGGCCGCCCGTGTCTGCGCCGCCACCGACACCGACCAGATCCTGTGCTCGGGCGTGGTCAAGGATCTCGCCGCCAGCAAGGGCGGCACCTTCCGCGCCATGGGAGCCAAGGCGCTGAAGGGCTTCAAAGATCCGATCCCGCTGTTCGAGATCGCCTGGCGTTAGAGGGCCGCGCCCGGCGAGGGCCGTTTCTTTCCAAGGTCAGGGCTGCGGCGGCACCACATCGACACTGAACGCGACCTGATCGCTCTCGTTGCCGTCATGCCCCGGCAGCACCTGCGCCCCCATCCAGCCGAAGGCGACCACGAACAGCAACCCCAGCACCACCCGCCGCAGATCGTCGACCAACACCTCGCTCATCCCCGGTCCTCCGCTGTGCATTCGTCCTGGGACCAATGTAAGGAATTGATCGGATCCATCGGTGTGACCAACGCAGGGCATCGAACGCGGAGCGCGCGTCATATCGGCGAGCCGCCGAGGCGACTCGCCTGTTCGCCCTCGCCGGGCGGGCGCATCCGCGCCCTTGGCCGCAAATACCGGCGAACGGGGCGGTTCGAACGTTCGCCGGTATCACTCCAGCGCTTCCAGCAGCGCCAGCGGGAAGGCGCGGAACAGCTCGGGCGCCGGCAGCATCGGCACGCCGCGACGGATCGCCGGGCGCACGATGCCCCCGCCGAGCAGGTCGTGCCAGCGACTGCAAACCCGGCGCGGTGCCTCGATGGCGGCGCCGCGCCAGAAGTCCGGCCCGGGCGGGCCGCCCTGCCACAGCCGCCCCAGCAGCAGCGGCACCGCCACCACGACCGCCGCCTCGGCATCGTGGCGGGAGAAGGCCAGCAGGTGCGCCGAGCGCGGGCCGCGGGGCGTCAACGGGCGGTAGGCGCCGCGGGCGAACAGCGCCGGCCGCCTGTGCCGCAGGTCCAGCGCGCGGCGGATCAGCTCCTGCTTGACCGCCCCGCTCTCCCAGTCGCGCGGATCGGCCGGCAGCGGCCCCGCCGTCAGGCCGCCGAGCAGAGCGCGCCGCCGCTCCCAATCGACCGGACGGCGGTTGTCGGGATCGACCAGCGACAGGTCCCACAATTCGGTGCCCTGGTAGAAATCGGGAATGCCCGGACAGGTCAGCTTGAGCAGCACCTGGGCCAGGCCGGCGATCATGCCGGCGGCGGACTGGCGCTGGTGTTGGGTCTTGAGATCGTCGAGGAACGGATTGCGGCGGCCGGTTTCGAGAATACGGCGGACGAAGTCGGCGATTGCCGCCTCGTACGCCTCGTCCGGCTCGGCCCACGAGGTGCGCCGCTTGGCTTCCCTGGCCGCCTTGACCGCGGTCGCCGCCATCCGCTCGGCGAAGTCGGCGGCCTCGCCCGGCCAGGCGCCGAACAGGGTCTGATAGAGAAAGAACTCGTCGTTGGGATCGGGTGCCGGACCGCTGTCGAGCAGCTTGCGGAAGGGCCCGTTGAGCTGGCGCCAGCGCTCGACGTGCTGGCGCCATTCCTCGGGCCGCTCGGCCAGGGCGGCGATGCGCACGCGGGTGTCCTCGCCGCGCTTGGTGTCGTGGGTGGCGGTGGCGAGCAGGGCGTCGGGATGACTGCGCCGCCGCGCCGCCGCGGCCTGGTGGAAGGCCAGGGGCGAGAGGCCGAACCGCCGCGGATCGCCACCGACCTCGTTCAAGGCGATCAGGCGGTTGCAGCGATACAGCGCCGTGTCCTCGATCCCCTTGGCGGTCAGCGGCCCGGTGACCTGCTGCACCCGCATGGCGATATCGACCACCGCGCGCCGCGCATAGGCACCGCCGCAATCGTCGGCCAGCAGCATGGCGTGGACGAAGTCGGTCGCCGACGGATCGCCGCCGACCTTGCGCGCCTTGGCCACCGCCCAGTCGATATAGCGGCGGTCGGTCTCGGTCACCCGCCGCGGGGTGACGTAGGTGCGATAGACCGGCAGCGCCGCCATCACCTCGCGAAGGGCGCGGAACAGGGCCGACAGGGTGAAATCGCGCGAGCGCCAGTGGCTGGCGGCAATGCGCCCCAGCCGCAGCGCCAGGGTGCGCACCTCGGCGGTCATCGACTCGTTGACCACCGCGCGCTTGGCCTCGATGGCCGCCGCGTCGAAGTCCATCGCCAGGCCGGTGAAGTCGGTGTAGGTGGCGCTCATCAGCGCCTCGCCGTCGCCGGACACGAAGAGTCCCAGCACCTGATTGCAGAAGTCGTAGCCGGTGGTCCCCGCCACCGGCCAATCGCGGCGGATCGGCTCGTGATGGGCGAGGATCTTCTCCACCCACAACGGCACCGGCGCCTGGGCGCGGACCATGCGGCAGTATTCGGCGGGATTGAACAGCCCGTCGACATGATCGATGCGCAGGCCATGGACGATGCCGCGACGGATCAGGTCGAACGGCAGGCGATGGGCACGGGCGAACAGCTCCGGCTCCTCGACCATCCGCAGCGCCGCCAGGCCGTTGATGTCGAAGAAGCGGCGGTAATTGATCTCGTCCGCGGCCACCCGCCAATAGGTCAGCCGCCAGGCCTGCCGCTCCAGCAGGGCATGGAGCGGCGCGAAGGACAGCGGATCCCCGACCCGGCCGGCCAGCACGGTCAGCACCCGGGCGATGGCAGCCGCCACCGGCGGACGCTCCGCCGCCAACGCCGCCAGCCGCGTCTTGGCCTCGCCGGCCTGCCGCCGCCGCTCGCGGACCGGCAGGCGCCGTGCCAACCGCCGACAGGCTTCGATCACCGCCATCAGTTCGTCGCGGTCGGCCTCCACCTCCAGCAGGGGAATGGCGGGGGCAAGCACCTCGGCGTAGTCGGCCGGCGCCAGCGGATGGCGGTGGTCCCAGTACCACACCGACAGGCTGCCCGCGGCGGCGTCGAAGCGCGGTGCCAGCTCGCCGCGCTCCAGGACCGCACCGTAGTGGTCACCGAGGAACGGCAGCAGCAGCTTGCCGCGCATCTCCGCCCGCGCCGGCCGCCAATCGATGTCGAAGAAACGGGCGAAGGGGCTGTCCTCTCCCCACTCCAGCACATCGAGCCACCACCGGTTATCGGCGCCGCCGACGCCCATGTGATTGGGGACGATGTCGAGGATGATCCCCATGTCGCGGGCGGCGAGGGTGGCATGCAGGCGTTCGAGCCCCGCCATGCCGCCCAGTTCGGGATTGAGCGCCTCGTGGTCGACGATGTCGTAGCCGTGCAACGAGCCCCGCCGGGCCATGAGGATCGGCGACAGGTACAGGTGGCTGATGCCGAGAGCGGCGAGATAGGGCACCACGCCCTCGGCATCGGCGAAGGTGAAGCCGGCATGAAGTTGAAGGCGGCAGGTGGCACGAGGAATCGCGGGCGGGGGCACGGGCGATCCTCCGACTCGGGCGACGTCTCCCGCTCGCGGGCGAGGGGACGATCCTACTCCCGCCCCGCCCCTATCCCCGCCGGTCCTTCAGGCGCTCCGCCACTTGCGCCAGCCGCGGATCCTTGAGGATGGCGGCGACGTCCAGCGGAAAGCGCAGGCGCCAGTTGGGATGCTGGTCGGTGGTGCCGGGCAGGTTCATCTGCACGTCCAGTCCCAGCACGTCCTCGATCTGCACCATCATCAGCCGCGCGCGCGACAGGCCGAGATAGGCGTGGGCGGCCGCGGTGAAGCGCAGCGCCTCGTCATCCGACAGCGGTCCCTCGACGGGGAAATCCGCGGTCAGCAAGCCCTCGTGAACCAGCGCCGCCACCATCTTGCGCCGGTCGGCGGCGCGACCGGCGCGCTCGGCGGCAGCCATGCCGTCGCGGGGATACTGGGCCAGCGCCTCGCGCAGGCCGATGTCGGCTTCGTTCCACCACCCGCGCGCACTGGGCAGGTCGTGGGTGGCGAGGATGGCCAGGGCCTTGTCGGCGAACTCGTTCGGGGCACGGACCTCGCCGAACTCGTCCTTCTCGAACACCAGCACCCGGTAGGCGAACAGGTCCATGCGGTCCATGCGCTCGCGGAAGCCGTCGGGGACGGTCCCCAGGTCCTCGCCGATGATCAGGCAGCGGTTGCGCTGGCTTTCCAGCGCCACCAGGCGGAACAGGTCCTCGACCGGAAAGCGCACATAGGCGCCCTGGTCGGCGGCCTTGCCCGCCGGCACCCAGTACAGCCGCTGCAAGGCCATGGCGTGGTCGAGGCGCAAGGCCCCGGCATGGCGCATGTTGGCGGCCATCACGCCGATGAAGGGGGCGTAGGCGGCCTCCTTGAGGGCGATGGGATTGAACGGCACCAGGCCCCAGTCCTGGCCCTTCAGCGCCAGCGGATCGGGCGGCGCCCCCACCGAGACGCCCAGGGCCAGGATGTCCTGCTCCAGCCAGGCCTCGGCCCCGTCGCCGGCGATGCCGACGCCGAGATCGCGATAGAGGCCGATCCCCGCTCCGGCCGCCTTGGCGGCATCATGGGCGGCGCCCAGTTGCTGGTCGGCGACGAATTGCAGCCACCAGAAGAACTCGACCCGCGTGCGGTGCTCCTTGGCGAAGGCGGCGACGGCGGGGGACGAGGGGTGGCGCATCTCTTCGGGCCAATCGCGCCAGTAGCCGTCGCCCCTGGCGATGAAGTGCTCCTGCAACGCCTCGAAGGTGGCGAATCGTTCGGCGAAGCGCCCGCCCGCCTTCTGGAAGGCACGGAAGGCGCGGCCGCGCTTGTCCCGTCGCGCCAGATGATCGGTGCAAAAGGTGCGGTAGAGGGCTTCGAGGATGGTCCGCTGGGCCCGCGCCAGCGCGACATAGTCGACCAGCGGCGCCTCGCGCAGCCGCGCCAGCCCGGCCTGGAAGGCCGGGGCGGCGAACAGGCGGCGGGCCTCGGCGGAGGTGGCGAATTCCGAGATCGCCTCGATGTCGAGATAGGCGGTGTTGAGGAAACGCCGCGACGACGGCGCGTAGGGGCTGAACTTGTCCGGCTGTGCGGCGAACAGGGCATGAAGCGGATTGACGCCGACGGTCGCCGCACCGGCCTTGGCCGCTCCCTCGGCGAGGCCCTTCAGCGCCCCGTAGTGGCCCACCCCCCAATCGTTCGCCGCGCGCAGCGCATAGACCTGGGTGGCGATGCCCCACGCCTTGCGGCCCTCGGCAACCGCCGGTGGCACGTAGGCGGCCGTCGGCGCCACGGCAAGCGTCATCGCCGCCGAGATGCCGGCGACGCGCACCGTCAGGCGGTGATAGCCGAGCCGGGTCAAGCGCGGCAGGCGCAGACGCCAGCGCTTGGTGAAGACGCCGTCGACCTCGCGCTCGCCCAGCCATTCCTGGGCGTCGACGCGAACCGCACCCCGGTGGGTGGCGCCGCCCTCTTCGTCGACGACCCAGGCGATGGTGTCGGTGTCGTGGAGCGCGGGCAGGGTCACCGCGACCGAGGGGGCGTCCGCGTTCGCCTCCAGCACCGCCACCGGCTCCAACCAGCGCCGCCACGGACGGGCGTCGAAGTCCGCCAGGCTGGCCGCGACCTCGGCTTCGGTGGCGACGGCAAATCCCATGGCGGCCAGGAACGCCTGCTTGGTCTCGTCCGAGACCGGGCGCCAGGTGCCGAAGAAATCCCACCAGCCATCCTCGATACCGACCAGCGCCGCCAACGGGTCGAGAGCTTCACTCATCCATCCATCCCTTCATGGTGCACAACCCAGTTCGTCCAATGCCCAGCGGACGCCCCACGCCGGCAGGCTGCTGCCGTTCCCCGCTTGGGTAGAATACAATATGCGGCCATTTGCAAGTACGACCGATTCCAGGAAATTTCCGCTAAGATTGGCGTTCAGCGCCAGCAGACTGCCGTCGCCCAATCGCCAGCGGGCCTCCAGGTGGCCCGCGGGCTGCACCCTGCACCAAGCCGCGCCGTTCGTCATCCCCTCCAATCGGGGGGCGATATCCCGTCCGCGCAGCGTCAGAAGGCGGCGGACCAGCGCCAGGCGGGCGGCGAAGGGCGGCCGGTCCGGCTCGCTCCAGTCGAGTTTGGAGCGGGTGAACGCCGCCGGGTCCACGGGGTCGGGGATGGCGGCGGCATTGGCGCCCTGGAACTGGGGAACGTGCGCGAACTCGCGCCGGCGGCCGGTGCGCACCGCCTGCGCCAGTTCGGGGCCGAAGTCGCAGAAATACGCGAACGGCGTCGAGGCTCCCCATTCCTCGCCCATGAACAGCAACGGCGGGGCGGGCGCCAGCAGCAGCACCGCCAGCATCGCCTCGACCGCGGCCGGCGGCGCCAGGGTGTCGAGACGCTCGCCCAGGGCGCGGTTGCCGATCTGGTCGTGGTTCTGCAGAAAGGACACGAAGGCCGCCGGCGGCAGGTGGACCGAGGGCTCGCCGCGCCCGGCACCGCCGCGATGCACGGAGGTCTCGCCCTGATAGGCGAAGCCCTCGGCCAGGCAGCGACAGAGATGGGGCAACGGCTCGGGACCGTAATCGCGGTAGTAGCCGCCCGTCTCGCCGGTCAGCAGGCGGTGGGCGGCGTGGTGGAGGTCGTCGTTCCACTGCGCGGTGTAGAAGCGGGGAAAGCCGGCGCCGTCGCGCTCCAGCAGGCGAGCGGCGTTGGCGTCGTTCTCCAGCACCAGATGGATCTCGCGGTCGGCGATGGCGGCGCGGGCGCGGACCGCCAGCTCTTCGAGGATCCCCGGCCGCGAATCGTCGGCGATGGCGTGGACGGCATCGAGGCGCAGGCCGTCGAGGTGATACTCCTCCAGCCAGTACAACGCGTTGTGGATGACGAACTCGCGCACCGGCTTGGCACCGCGGCCGTCGTAATTGATCGCCTGTCCCCACGGCGTGTGATGGCGGCGGGTGAAGAAGCGTCTGGCGGTGGCGTGGAGGTAGTTTCCCTCCGGGCCGAAGTGGTTGTAGACCACGTCGAGCAGCACCATCAGATTGCGGGCATGGGCGGCGTCGACCAACGCCTTGAGGTCCTCGGGGTGGCCGTAGGAGGCCTCGGGCGCGAAGGGCAGCACGCCGTCGTAGCCCCAGCCGCGGGCGCCGGGAAACTCGGCCACCGGCATCAGCTCGATGGCCGTCGCGCCCAAATCCGCGAGATGGTCGAGCCTGGCGATGGCGGCGCGAAAGCTGCCCTCGGGCGTGAAGGTGCCGACATGAATCTCGACGATCACCGCCTCGGCCCATTTGCGGCCGCGCCATGCCGCATCCGACCAGTCGTAGGCGGCGGGATCGATCACCTCGGACAGGCCGTGGACGTCGTCGGGCTGGCGGCGCGAGGCGGGATCGGGAACCAGCAGCTCGCCGACCCGGTAGCCATAGCGGGCGCCGGGACCGAGGCCGGGGACGAAGGCGTGGCGCCAGCCATGCCGAAGGGCCTCCATCGCCAGGTCTCCCCGGCCGTCGACGTGCAGGCGGACCTCACCGGCATCGGGCGCCCACAGGCGGAAGGCGACGCCGTCGGGGCGGATTTCGGTGCCGAAGGGCATGGCGTGGGCGCGGATCATGGCATCGCTCCTTTGCCTTTCTCCCGCTGGCGGGGGAGAGGGATCAAGCCCTACCGCGCCTTGACCATCCCGCCCCGCTTGAGCACCGCCAGCGAGCGGGCCTTGAGAGGAAAGCGCGTGCCGGCAAGATAGGTCTCGTGCATGCCGCCGACGGCGGTGTCCACCACCACTTCCCACGAATGCGCCACCTCGGCCGGCGGCAGGGTGTAGGGGATGGTCTCGGTATAGGCGTTGAGCAACACCAGGAAGGTGTCGTCCGCCTCGTGCACGCCCGACGCCGAATCGCCGGTGCAGCTCTCGCCGCTGAGGATGAAGCCCAGCGAGCGCGCATAGGGCAGCGTCCAATCGGCCTCCCCCATCTCGCGCCCCTCCGGGGTGATCCAGGTGATGTCCTTCAGCGTGCTGCCGGGAAAGCGCCGGCCCTGGAAGAACCGCGGCCGACGGAACACCGGATGGGCACGGCGCAGCGCCACCAGCGCCCGCACGAACTCCAACATCTCGGGCTCGATATTGGTCCAGTCGACCCAGCCGACCTCGTTGTCCTGGCAATAGGCGTTGTTGTTGCCGTGCTGGGTGCGGCCCAGTTCGTCGCCGGCCAGCAGCATCGGCACGCCCTGGCTGAGGAGCAGGGTGGCGATCATGTTGCGCCGCTGCTGGGCGCGCAGCTTGCGGATCTCGACATAGGGGGTCTCGCCCTCGTGGCCGCAATTCCAGGCGTAATTGGCGTCGTCGCCGTCGCGGTTGCCCTCGCCGTTGGCCTCGTTGTGCTTGCGCTCGAAGGTCACCAGATCCCTCAGCGTATAGCCGTCATGGGCGGTGACGAAGTTCATCGACGCCCACGGCCGCCGCCCGCCCCAGCCGAACAGATCCGACGAGCCGGTCAGCCGCGAGGCGAGATCGCCGATCAGGCCGCCGTCGCCGCGCCAGAAGCGGCGCACGGTATCGCGGTAGCGGCCGTTCCACTCCGACCAGCCGGGCGGGAAGGCGCCCAGGCGGTAGCCGTCGCCGCCCAGATCCCACGGCTCGCTGATCAGCTTGACGCGGTTGAGGACCGGATCCTGGCGCACCGAATCGAGGAACCCCGAGCCGCCGTCGAACCCCGCCTTCTCGCGCGCCAGCGAGGCGGCGAGATCGAAGCGGAAGCCGTCGACATGCATCTCCTCGACCCAGTAGCGCAGCGAATCGGTGACCATCTGCAGCACCCGCGGGTGACGCAGGTTGAGCGTGTTGCCGCAGCCGGAGAAGTTCTCGTACCAGCGCTCCTGCCCCGGCACCAGCCGGTAGTAGGAGGCGTTGTCGATGCCGCGATAACTGAGCGTCGGCCCGAGGTGATTGCCCTCGGCGGTGTGGTTGTAGACCACGTCCAGCACCACCTCGAGGCCGGCGTCGTGGAAGCGCTGCACCATGGTCTTGAAGTCGCCGTGCGGACTGGCGCCGTAATAGCGCGGATCGGCGGCGAAGAAGCAGATCGGGTTGTAGCCCCAGTAATTGCGCAGGCCCTTGTCGACGAGATGGCGCTCGTCGACGATGGCATGCACCGGCATCAGCTCGATGGTGGTGACCCCCAGGCGCTTGAGGTGATCGATCACCGTCGGCTGGGCCAGGCCGAGGAAGGTGCCGCGATACTGCGCCTCGACCGCCGGATGGCGCATGGTGTGGCCGCGGACGTGAACCTCGTAGATGATCGATTCCGGCCACGGCACATTGGGGCGGCGGTCGTTGCCCCAGGTGAAGGCGGTATCGACCACCCGGCATTTGGGCATGAAGCGCGCGTTGTCGCGCTTGTCGATCATCAGGTCCTGCCGCGTCGAGCCGATGCGGAAGCCGAAATGGGTGTCCGACCATTCCAGCGGCCCCGACAGGGCCTTGGCATAGGGATCGATCAGCAGCTTGTGCGGGTTGAAGCGGTGGCCGCGCAGCGGATCGTAGGGGCCGTAGACGCGATAGCCATAGAGCAAGCCGGGACGGGCGTCGGGAATGTAGCCGTGCCACACCTCGTCGGTGTACTCGGGCAGGGCGATGCGCTCGACCTCGCGGTGGCCCTGGCGGTCGAACAGGCACAACTCGACCTTTTCGGCATGGGCCGAGAACAGGGCGAAATTGACGCCGTTGCCGTCCCAGGTGGCGCCCAAGGGATACGGCGAGCCGGGCCAGACGCGGCGGCGGGAACTCATGACAACCTCGCTGACGGCAAAGAGCGCGAGTATGCCGTCCCGGCCGGGCATTGTTAACCCACTATTCCATGGGGGTGGACGGTGGCGATGGAATGGAGAATAGGAAGGCTCTATCTCTACAATTGCGAGACAGCGTCATTGTCGCCATGCGCGAGCCGGCGCGTCCAATATCACGGGAAAAACGCATGACGTATTGTCGCGATTAGTGTCCCGAGGCTCACTCGTCCTTTGGCCGCTTCCGATAGCTTGCTTCGAGTCCGTCTCGAAAGAGGATCGATGTCCGGGAATCGGGGGTGAGCCATCTTCGGCGGATTCGGACACGTCCGGCAAGGGAGGCTGCTCGGACCACTCAACCCGCCACGGATTGGGGACATAGGGGAACATTGACCACGCGGCGCCCCAATTCAGGCCGGGCCACGTCGGCGATTGCACTTCCCGTGGCTTCCCGGTGGCTTCCAGCCCCGTCCGCCAACCGCCACCCCAAAATGGCCCCCTAAAAGGCGTTAGGGGTTTCGCCAAAATAGCCGAATCGATCTGGCGCAACTGACGGTTGGCGATTCTCAGGGGTAGGCCGGTCGGCTAGAATCGGCGGCATGATCGATGAAGATGAAATCCGCCGCCACTACGAACTGCTGCGCCCGAG
>JACRFY010000016.1 GCA_016212565.1 Magnetospirillum sp.
CCGAACACGAGGGGCTGAAGGCGGTCGACCTCTTCCAGGCCATCGACAGCGGCCGGGTCAAGGCGGTGTGGATCATGGCCACCAATCCGGCGGTCAGCCTGCCCGATGCCGAGGCGGTGCGCCGCGCCCTGGCCAAGTGTCCGGTGGTGATCGTCTCCGACTGCGTCGCCGACACCGATACCCTGCGCTACGCCCACATCCGCCTGCCGGCGCTGGCCTGGGGCGAGAAGGACGGCACGGTGACCAATTCCGAGCGCACCGTCTCGCGCCAGCGGCCGTTCCTGCCGGCCCCGGGCGAGGCGCGGGCCGACTGGTGGATGGTCGCCGAGGAGGCCCGCGCCCTGGGGTTCGGCCCCGCCTTCGCCTGGAGCGGGCCGGCGGCGATCTTCGCCGAGCACGCCGCCCTGTCGCGCTTCGAAAACCACGGCGCCCGCGCCCTCGCCATCGACGCCGCGGACGACTACGAGACCCTGGCGCCCGCGCCCTGGGCCGGGCAGCGCCTGTTCGCCGACGGCCGCTTCTTCACCGCCGACGGCCGCGCCCGCCTGGTGCCGGTGCGCCACCGCCCGCCGGCCGAGCCCCCGGCGGCGGAGTTTCCCCTCCTCCTCAACACCGGCCGCACCCGCGACCACTGGCACACCATGACCCGCACCGGCCTGTCGCCGCGGCTCTGCGGCCACCGCTCGGAACCGTTGCTCGACCTCCATCCCGCCGATTCCCGCCGCTTCGGCATTCCCGACGGCGCCCTGGTGCGGGTCGAGAGCCGCCTGGGTGCGGTCGTGGCGCGGGCGCGGCTGACCGAGGCGCAGCAGCCGGGCGAGGTCTTCCTGCCCATGCATTGGAACGACCGCTTCGCCTCCTGCGCGGTGGTCGGCCGTCTTCTGGCCGCCCACACCGACCCCCTGTCCGGCCAGCCGGAGGCAAAGTGCGCCCCGGTGCGGCTGCGCCGCTTCGAAACCACCTGGAGCGGCCTGCTGATCAGCACCGGCGCTCCCGCTCTCGACGGCCCCTCGTGGTGGGTCCGCCATCCCATCGACGGTGCCGAGGTGACCGAGATGGCCGGCGGCGAGGCGGCGGAGCGCGAGCGGCTGGTGGCCGCCCTCGACGCCGCCTTCGGCAGCGACCGCCTCGAAGTGGTCGATGCCGGCCGCGGCATCGCCCGCTATGCCTGGATGGCGGGCGAGCGGCTGCTGGCCGCCCTGTTCCTCGCCCCCGACCGTCCCGAAGTGGTGCGCGGCTGGATCGGCCGCCTGATCGGCGGCACGGTGGCGGCGGCGGGCGACCGCGCCGCGATCCTGGCCGGACGGGCGCCGGCAGGACAGGCCGATGCCGGCGCCACCGTCTGCGCCTGCTTCGCCGTCGGCCTCGCCACCATCGAGACCCTGATCCGCGAGCAGCGGGTGAGCAGCGTCGAGGACATCGGCGCCGCGGTGAAGGCGGGCACCGGCTGCGGCTCGTGCGTGCCGGAACTCAAGGCGCTGCTGGCGGCCGGGTTTTCCGGAGAGATTCTTGCCAACGGCGTTCATCATTGACCGACGCCCAGGGGAGGACGACGCACTTGCTAAAGGGATAGTCGGTCAGGCAGGGTGGTCGCAGCCGATCTATGACCATCGGGGGAGCCGGCGAGGAGGCAAGGGAATGACCGGAAAAGTCCTTCTCGTCGATGACGAGCCGAGGGTGCTTGCGGCCCTCCGGCGCGGCCTCGGGGACCGCTTTTCGTTGGCTTGCGCCTCCAGCGGCGCCGAGGCGCTGGAGCTCCTGGACAGTCACGGGCCGTTCGCCGTCCTGGTCACCGACATGCGGATGCCGGGGATGAGCGGGCTGGAGCTGTTGCGCGAAGCGCGGCGGCGGGTGCCGGAGACGGTCCGCCTGGTCCTCAGCGGCTATGCCGATTTCGACGCCGTCACGGCGGCGGTCAACGAAGGGGCGGTGTTCCGCTACCACAGCAAGCCGGTGGCGCCCGAGGTGCTCGCCGCCTCCATCGAGGGGGCGCTGGTCCGCCACGAATTGGAGAAGCAGGCCAACGGGCAGTTCGATCCCAGCCAGCGCCTGCTGAGAGACATCGCCGAGTTGCGGCACGCGCTGGGTGCCAACCAGCTTCGCCTCTACCTTCAGCCGCAATTCCACCTGGCCGATGCCACGCTGGCCGGGGCGGAAGCCCTGGTGCGCTGGGCTCATCCCGAACGGGGCCTGCTGCTGCCGGGCCAGTTCCTCGCCGCCGCCGCCGCGGGCGGGCTACTCGGCGACATCACCGCCTGGATGCTCGATGCCGTCTGCGCCACGGCCCGCCGCTGGCAGGATATGGGACACCCCCCCCTGCGCATCGCCGTCAACGCCACCGCCATGGACCTCGCCGATCCCGGCTTTCCGGCCCGCGTGCGCGAAGTGCTGGGGCGACATGACTTGTCCCCGCGCTGGCTGGAACTGGAGTTGACCGAGGGTGCCGCCGTCACCGACCTCGACGGTACCCGCGGCGCCATGGAGGAATTGGGCCGGATGGGCCTCGACCTGACCATCGACGATTTCGGCACCGGCTATTCGTCGCTGGGGTGGCTGCGGCGGCTCCCGGTCAACAAGGTGAAGATCGACCGCATGTTCATCCAGGACATCGCCGCCGAACCGGAAGCCTGCCGCATCGTTGCCACCATCCTTGCCCTGGCCGCGGACCTTCATCTCACGGTCGTCGCCGAAGGCGTGGAAACGGTGGCGCAACGGGACGCCCTGGCCGGGATCGGCGGCGACATCGTCCAGGGCTTCCTGTTCGGCCGGCCGGAGCCGGCGGCGGACTTTGCTCGCTGGCTGGCGGCCGGCACGACGGAATAGGGTGGCGGCGGCGGACGACCGCGCCGAGAGACTCGGCGGATCGGCCGCCGGTTGAACCGGAACGGATCCCTGCTCCAAACGGCCCACACCCGTTCGTATGCCAAACATAACCCTAAGTATATTGCCCGCCCTATACCGGCGGTGTAAGGTGCCAATGGGGTTCAGGATTCGGGCGTAAGGATCGGGCGATGGGCATCAACGAGGAAATTGCCAAGGCATTCGGCGCGCACGGGGCATGGAAGGCGCGCATCGCCCAGGCGATCGACAGCGGCCATAGCGAACACAAGCCCGAGGATGTCGCCGTCGACCACAAATGCGCCTTCGGCAAGTGGCTGCACGATCCGTCCCTCCCGGCCTCGGTCCGCTCTTCCGAGGAATACGACACCGTCCTGCGCCTGCATGCCGATTTTCACCGCGCCGCCGGGGCGGCCCTGGCCAAGGCCTTGACCGGCGACGCCCACGGCGCCCACACCGAACTGGCCGAGGGCAGCTTCGCCAAGACCTCCGAGAGCCTGTCCGCCGCCATGGTCCGCTGGCAACGCAATGCCGCAACCCTGTGCTCGGGGTATCGCGCCAAGTCCTGGCGGGCCGCCTGCTTCTTCTGGAAGGGCAGCGTTGCCTTGCGGATCTGGGCGGCGATCGCCATCCCCGCCCTCACCGCCCTGGCCATCGCCGTCGCCTACAATTCCGACCTGGCCACCACGGCCACCGGGGCGGACCGGATGGAGCGGGCGACCATCCTGCTGGCCGAGGTCACCGCCACCGTCCACGAGCTCCAGAAGGAGCGGGGCCTGTCGGCAACCGCCGCGGCCAAGGCCGATCCCGCCGTCATGGCCCGGCGCCAAGCCCAGATCGAGGTCACCGACCGCAACCGCACGGCCGTGACCGCCGCCGCCGCCGCCGTCCTGCCCGACATGCCGTCGGATCTCCGCGAGCGCTGGCAGGACGCCGACGTCGAGATGAAGAACATCGAGACCCTGCGGGGCGCCATCGCAGCCGGAACCGCGGCGCCGGCGACGGTCGTCGCCGGCTTCTCCGGTGCCATCGACCGGTTGATCACCCTGGAGGAAGCAGCGCAGATCCTCGCCGTCAAGCCCGATGTGGCCCGCGCCATGACCGCGCTGGTGCGAGTCTCCCGGGCGAAGGAGGCGGCCGGCCGGGAACGTGCCACCGGCGCTGCCGCCCTCGCCGCCGCCGCGGTGCCGCCGGCGGTACGCCGGCGGCTGATCGAACTGGCCATCGACCAGGCCGTCCGGTTCTCGGCCTTCTCCGGCGGGGCGACCCCCGAACAGCGACGGGTGCTGGAGCAGGCGCTCGCCGATCCCGCCGCCGCCGAATTCGAAAAGTTGCGCGCGTCCCTGGCCGAGGGCGAGATCGCCGGCCTGACGCCCGAGGCCTGGTTCGCGGCGGCCACGCTGCGTATCGACCTGCTCCATCGGGTCGAGAACCACCTTGTCGCCGAGATCCGCAGCTCCGCCCGCACCCGAAAAGAGACGGCGTGGCGCGACGTTGCGATCTTTTCCGGCCTGACCGCCGCAAGTTTGATCTTCGGCACCCTGCTGGTCATCGTCCTCACCCGGGGAATCACCCGGCCGGTCGGCCGCTTGACCGCCGCCATGCGCCGCCTCGCCAGCGGGCACACGGCCGTCGACGTGCCGGCCATCGACCTCCCCGACGAAATCGGCGAAATGGCTCGGGCGGTGCTGGTGTTCCAGCAGCAGGCCCTGACCGTCGATCAGATGACCGCCGACCGGGAACGACAGCGCCAGCAGAACGAGGAAACGCGGCGCGGCGCCCTGACCACCATGGCCGAAACCATCGAGAGCCAGACCGGCGTCGTGGTGGCCAAGGTCGGGGAGGAGAGCGGACGGGTCAATGCCACCGCCAAGCGTATGGCCCAATCGGCAACCCGGGTCGAGGACAACGCCCAGCGGGTCGCCGCCGCCGCCGAGCAGAGCCTGGCCAACGCCCAGGCGGTGGCCGGCGCTTCCGACGAACTGTCCGCGTCGATCCGCGAGATCGCCTTCCAGGTCGGCCGGTCCAAGACCATCGTCGGCGAGGCGGTCGAGTCGGCCGGCTCGGCCTCGGCGACCGTCGCCAGCCTGTCCGAGGCGATGGCCGCCATCGACCAGGTGGTCAAGGTCATCGCCGACATCGCCAGCCAGACCAACCTGCTGGCCTTGAACGCCACCATCGAAGCCGCCCGTGCCGGCGAAGCCGGCAAAGGCTTTGCCGTGGTGGCCCACGAGGTGAAGAACCTCGCCACCCAGACCGCCCGGCAGACCGAGGACATCACCGCGCGCATCTCCACGCTGAAGGAGATGGCGGAGCGGGTGAATCGGGCCATCGTCGAGGTGGTGGACCGGATTCACGGCGTCGAGGAGATTGCCGGCGGCGTCGCCGCCGCCGTCGAGGAACAGGACGCCGCCACCAAGGAAATCGCCCGCAATGTCCAGCAATCGGCCCAGGCCGCCGAGGAAGTCACCCAACGAATCGTCGCCGTCGCCAACGAGGCCGCCGCCACCGGCAAGCAGGCGGGAATGGTCGAGGCCATGCTGGAGGCCATGGCGGAACAGGTCGAGGAACTCGACCACGTGCTGACCAAGGTGGTGCGCACGGCCACGCCCGACGTCGATCGGAGAATCGCCGCCCGGTTTGCCATCAAGGCCAAGGCCAAGATCGCCTGCGGGCACGGGGAGTTCGAGGGCGACCTGGCGGACATCTCGGCGGGCGGCGCCCGCGTCCTTGGCCTGGAACACGGCACGCAAGGGGAAACCTGCACGTTGACGGTCGACACCGTTCGGGTCCCCGCCACCGTGGTCAAGGGCGACAACGGCATCTGCCGCCTGAAGATCAGCGGCGACCGCTCGGAAACGGTGGCGGTGTGGATCGACGCGCACAAGGACAGGTAGGCGGACGGCACCCAGGGTCATCGAGTGAAGGACCACAGTCCGTTGCATTGTCCGTCATCCCCGCGAAGGCGGGGATCCATGGTCGGGACGGGTGATACGGAAGGCCGAGGATCACGCCCGCGGACGCCTGGATCCCCGCCTTCGCGGGGATGATGACCATGTTTGCGGGACCGCATTCCTTCGCCCGATGACCCTGGGACGGCACCCCATCGCCGATATTATACCGCCGAGCCACTGACGTGACTCGGCTATCGGCCCCTCGCCGGGCGCTCGCGTCCGCTCGCTTGGCCGCCGCCTCAATGGCGGCTTGATACCGGCGAACGGGTCAGTTCGAGCGTTCGCCGGTATTACTCGTCGTCGTCGCGGGCCATGCTCATCACCCCGACGCCCATGCCGACGCTGCCGAAGGTGATCAGCAGGCCGAAGAAGAACAGCGCCAGCACCGCCACCGGATTGGCCGATTCCATCGCCAGGGTGCGCAGATTGCCCAGGTTGGTCGCCAGCACGGCGATGCCGAAGGTCAGCCCGGCGACCAAGCCGTAAACCAGGTGCGCGGCCAGATACCGCAACGCCTCCTTGTCGCTACGCTGCAACGGCACGGCGGGCCTCCCGCTTCCTTCACGGGCTTGCAGATGGTGCGCGTGCCGCCCGGGCGGCACGGTTCATCCGGCGGATTGCGAATCGTCGAGGCCGATCATAGCCAATCGGACAGCAGCGCCGCCAGGGGGATATCCGCGGGCGGCATCGGCAGATCGCCCATCCGCGCCGGCCGGACCCAGCGCAGTTCCTGGCCCTCCCGCGGCGTGGGCGTACCGCGCCAGGTGCGGATGGCATAGAGCGGCATCAACAGGTGGAAGACGTCGTAGTCGTGCGAGGCGAAGGCCAGCGGCGCCATGCAGCTTTCGCCCACGCCGATGCCCAGTTCCTCGTCGAGTTCGCGGATCAGCGCCTGCTCGGGCATCTCGCCGGCATGGACCTTGCCGCCGGGGAACTCCCACAGCCCGGACAGCGGCCGGCCCGGCGGCCGCGTGGCCATCAGCACCCGGCCGTCGATGTCGACCAGCGCCGCCGCCACCACCAGCAGCATCGGCCGCGCGGCATGGCGGGGCCGCCATGCC
>JACRFY010000175.1 GCA_016212565.1 Magnetospirillum sp.
CGACGCCATGGTCAACGCCGCCAAGAAGGAGGCGACCTCCAGCGTCGTCTACAACAAGAAGGGCACGCTCGACCCGTCGATCCGCCCCGAAGGCAAGGTCCTGGCGGTCAACCGGCCCCGATAGCCGCCAGCCCCGATTACCCCATCTTAATGTATTGAAAACACCGGATAAAATTTCAATGCACCGTGCAGGCCATGCACGGATCGAACGAGCGCACCACGTGCTCGACCCGGTCGACCGGCGTGCCGACCAGCGCCTGTTCCAGCGCTCCGGGGATTCCCGCTTCGTCGCGGGGGGAGAAGTTCCAGGTCGTCGGGGCGACGATCTGGTAGCGGGCGATGCGGCCGGCCACCGTGCCCAGCCAATGGCCCAGCGTGCCCCGCGCCGCTTCGACCAGGCCGATGCCGGTGCCTTGCAGGGGGAAGGCGCTCTCGGTGCAGAACGGGGCGCCGGGGGTCAGGGCGCGCACCCAGCCCTCCATCGCCGGGATCAGGCGGGCGAGTTCGACCAGGCGCAGGACCACCCGGTCGCGGACGCTGCCGCCACCGGCGCCGACCAGTCCCAGGGCCAGCGGGTCGCGGTCGACCACGTGGCGGGCCAGGGCGCCGACCTCCATCACCCGGCCGTCGAGGCGCGGTGCCTTGCACCAGGTGTAGGCGTCGGGCTTGTCGGCATCGGGGCGGGTCAGCCCGGACGCGGGAGGAGCGGGCGGGCCGGACAGCCAGGCATGGGCGTTGTCCTCGACGATGGCCGCCGGATCGAAGGGGGCGGGGACGCCGCCGATCGCCGTCCCGCTCCGCCACAGGCCGAAGGCGCCGGCGGAGAGGAAGGCGGCCGGGCCGCGGCCCAATTCTCCCAGGCCGAGATCCTCGGCGATGGTCAGGAACAGGCGCATATCGCCGCCGCCGCCCGAGCCGGCCCAGGCCGCCAGCGCCGTCGGCGAATCGAGCCCCGCCACCGTCTCCAGGCGGTCGCCGAACAGTACCGCCTCCAGCCCCTGGCGGAATTCGGCGAGGATGCCGAGCAGACGAATGCGCTCGCCGCCATCGATGGCGCGGGTGGTGCCGCCGGGTTGCAGGGCCAGGGAATGCGGCCACTTGCCGGCCAGCACGCCCATCAGATGCAGGAAGCGCGCCCGCGCCGCCACCAGGATCCGCGCCGATTCGCCGTGGCCGGCGGCATAACGGCGCGCGACGGCGGCGAACCACGGGCGCTCGGCATAGGCGGCGCGGGTGAAGTCGGGCATGAAGAACAGCGCGAAGTGGGTCAGGTGGTCGGCGGCGTTCTCGGCCGCCAGCACCAGATCGGCGGCGAGCTGGCCGTTGGGCGGCGGCTCGACCCCGCCCAGGTGGCGCAGGGCCCGCGCCGCGGCGGTCGATTGCGCCACCGAGCAGATGCCGCAGATGCGCGGGGCGATCACCAGGGCGTCGCTGGGATCGCGGCCGGCGAGGATGGTCTCGAAGCCGCGGAACAGCGGCGCGGTGACCCGGGCGCTGCACACCACGCCGTCAACCGTCTCGACGGCCACCTCCAGGTCGCCCTCGACGCGACCGAACGGCCCGAGGATCCGGCGCGCGGCGGTCATGGCGACTTGGCCGGCTTGCGGGCGGGGGGGACGACGACATGGTCGGCATGGGCGTTGACCCGCACCCGTTGCGGGGTCGCCGACTTCGACAGCGCCGCCAGGGCGACGAACCACGCCTTGGGCATGTCGACCGGCAGGCCGACCGGGATGCCGGCAAGCTTGGCGGTCTCCTGGAAGGGGTGGGCGGGGTCCTGGAAGTCCGGAGTGGTGCAGGCGATGCAGGTGAAGCCGCCGTCGGTGCAACTGCCGTAGCCGTTCCAGCGCCGCAGATTGCAGTCGCCCGGGGCCTGGGTGGCCTTGCAGCCGAGATTCTCCATCAGGCAGCCGCGGTCGGAGGCCCGCGCCGCCGAGGCCTTGTACTCGTAGAACTCGTTGCGGCCGCAGCCGTGGTGGGCGAGGTGGTCGGCGAAGGCGCGCGGACGGCCGAAACTGTCCAGGTCGCCTGGCCCATAGGCGTCGAGCGCCAGGGCCGCCAGGGTCTCGACCAGCCAGCCGGGATGGGGGGCGCAGCCGGCGACGTTGACCACCGGCAGGCCGTTGCCGGAGCGGAAATCCTCGCCCAGCAGGCCGCCGGGCGTGGCGCCGGCGAAGGCCAGGCCGACCGCCTCGGTGACGCTGCCGCGACCGGCGGGAACGCCGCCATAGGCCGCGCAACTGCCCACCGCCACCACCGCCTTGGCGCGGGCGGCGATGTCGGCGACCCAGGCGATCAACGGCTGGCCGCTGCCCGACAACAGGTGGAAACGGCCGCTGCCGTTGGGACCGGTGAGCAGCGCGCCCTCGACGCACAGGATGTCGATGGGGATCGCACCGGCGGCGCAGTCTTCCAGCATCGTCAGCACCTCGGTGCCGCCGTCGAGCGACAGCGACGGATGCCACAGCACGCGGATGCCGAAGCGCGCCAGCGCCGACAGCAGTCCGGCATCGTCGGCGGCCAGGGCCGCCATGGTGCAGCCGCCGCAGCCGGCACCTTGCAGCCACAGCAGGGTCGAGGACGGGGCAGGGGGCGGCGGGGGCGAACGCATCGGGAGAGAGTAGCGGAGGCGGGTGGGGCGCCGCTACACCCTTATCCGCCTAGCCAGCGCTCGACCAGGAAGCGGGCCACCGTCCCGGCGCGGGCGAGGAACAGGCCGCCGCCGCCGTCGCGATGCCGGTCGGCGAAGGCGGCGAGCTGGGCGCGGTCGAACCAGCGGGCGTCCTCGATCTCCTCTTCGGCGGGCGACAGGGTGCCGCCGATGGCGCGGCAGGTGAAGGCGACCATCAGCGAGGCGGGGAACGGCCACGGCTGGCAGGCGACGTACCGCACGTCGGCGACCATCAGCCCGGTTTCCTCGCGCACCTCGCGGGTCACCGCTTCCTCCAGGGTCTCGCCCGGCTCGACGAAGCCGGCCAGGCACGACCACATGCCCGGCGGCCAGGCGCGCTGGCGATGGAGCAACAGGCGGTCGCCGTCCTCGACCAGCATGATCACCGCCGGATCGGTGCGCGGATGATGCTGGGCGTTGCACGACGGGCAGGTGCGCAGATGGCCGCCCTCGGCGGAATCGGCACGGCCGCCGCAGGCGCCGCAATAGCGGTGGCGGCGGTGCCACAGCACCATCGCCCGGGCATAGGCGAGAATGCCGGCTTCGTCGGCGGGCATCAGCAGGCCGGTGTGGCGCAGGTCGGCGAAGCGGCCGGACACCCCCAGGCTCGGACCCTCTTCGCCGCATTCCAGCCGCGACAGGTCGACCGCCACCACCGGCGTGCCGTCGGTGCGTACGCCGAGGAACACCGGGGCGTGCACCGGCAGCAGGCGTCGTCCCGCCTCGCCGGTGAGGAAGACCGCCCGCGGCGACTCGCCGTCGACCAGCGACAGCCCCTGCCACAGCGGCACCACCTCAAGGCCGGAATGGCTCAGCAAGGCATTCAGACGCTCGGGAGAGCGGCGGATTTCGGCGGCGCGTTCGAGCGGAACGGCGGTATAGTGCAAGCCCATCATGCTTCACCTTCGCATGGGTCCGGCCGCGGCGACAAGCCCACAACGTGATTGCGCTTTGCGGCGCGCTTGGCGATTATTGCCCTTCGATCGGGGGACACATGAACGATCAGCAAGCGATATTGGATGCGCTTCTCGAAAGCATCCGCGATGCCGTGGTGGTGGTCGATGGCGAGCGCAGTCTGGTGCGCGTCAACAAGGCCTTCGAGGTGCTGACCGGCCATTGCACGCGGGCTCTTCTCGATCGGGGCGACGCGCAGGCCGACGTGGCTCACGAGTTGATCAACCGCGCCATGGCCACCAGCGATGGTGGGCGCTGGAACGGCGCCATCCGTTGCGCCGACGGCAACGATCAGCATTTCGAGATCACCGTTTCCGCCGTCAACGGGCCGGGGGCGTTCCCCTCTCATTATATCGGCGTGGTGCGGCCCACCGACGACAAGACGGCGCTCGGCGATGTGCGCTTCGGTTACGATACCCTGACCGGCCTGCCCAATCGCGACATCTTCCAGGACCGCGTCGAGCAGTCGATCCTGCTGGTCAACCGCTCCGGCGCCTCGGTGGCGCTGCTGATGATGGGGCTGGATCGCTTCACCCTGGTCAACGACGCGCTGGGCCATGCCGCCGGCGACCGCCTGCTGGTCGAGGTCGCCCGCCGCCTGCGCCACTGCATCCGCGAGACCGACACCGCGGTCCGCCTCGAAGGCGACAAGTTCGCCCTGGTGATGGTGATCGCCGACGTCGACGACAGCGTCATCGTCGCCGAAAAGGTCCTGACCGCGGTCAAGGTGCCGTTCGCCATCGACGGGCAGGAGGTGGTGATCACCTTCTCGATCGGCATCGCCGCCTATCCGCTCGATTCGGCCAGCGGCCTGCAATTGGTCAAGAATGCCGAGAACGCGCTGCATCACGCCAAGGTGTCGGGGCGCAACCAGTACCAGTTCTTCTCCCGCGACATGAACCAGAAGGCCAAGAGCCGTCTGGAGCTGGAGACGCGCATGCGCCGGGCGCTGGTCAACGACGAGTTCGCCGTCTACTACCAGCCCAAGGTGCGGGCCGGCGACGACCTGATCGTCGGCGCCGAGGCGCTGGTCCGCTGGATCGACCCCGAGCGCGGCCTGATCGGGCCGGGCGAGTTCATTCCCGTTGCCGAGGAGACCGGCCTGATCGAGCAGATCGGCACCTGGGTGCTGCGCCGCTCGTGCGAGCACAACAAGGCGTGGCAGAACGACGGTTTGCTGCCGGTCAAGGTATCGGTCAACGTTTCGGCCCGCCAGTTCCGCGCCCGTACCTTCGTCGATACGGTGAGCGACGTGCTCGAATGCACCGGCCTCGATCCCCGCTGGCTGGAGCTGGAGATCACCGAGAGCATGCTGATGAGCGACATCGAGGCGGCGGTGCGCAAGATGAACGCCGTGCGCGCCCTCGGCATCGGCCTGTCGATCGACGATTTCGGGACCGGCTACTCGTCGCTGTCCTATCTCGGCCGCTTCCCCATCACCACCTTGAAGATCGACCGCGCCTTCATCGCCGACGTCGATACCAACCCCAAGACCGCCGAGATCGCCCGCGCCATCATCGGCCTGTCGCGCGGTCTCAACCTGGAAGTGGTGGCCGAAGGCTGCGAAGTGGTCGAGCACGTCCGTTTCCTGCAGGAACACGGCTGCGATACGGTCCAGGGCTTCTACTATTCCCGGCCGGTGCCGGCGGAAGACTTCGGACGTATGCTCAAGGGCCGGGTGCTGTCGGGCAAGGCGGTGTGATACCACCCGGAGGCCTCGTTGGATCAATTGCACAGGAGACAGGGGAATGAAGCAATTCAAGCTGGTGGCGTTGGCCGCCATCGTCACGGTGGTGGTGCTGTTCGCATGGCAGTTCCTCGGCCTGGGCAAGCCGGGTGAGCCCAAGACGCTGACCATCGCCGTCGCCGGCCCGCTGACCGGCTCCGAGGCGGCGTTCGGCGAGCAGTTCAAGCGCGGTGCCGAAAAGGCGGTCGCCGATCTCAACGCCAAGGGCGGCGTGATGGGCAAGCAGCTGACCCTGGTGATGGGCGACGACGCCTGCGATCCCAAGCAGGCCCGTTCGGTCGCCGAGGATCTGGCGTCGAAGAAGGTGCCGTTCGTCGCCGGCCACTTCTGCTCCGGCTCGTCGATCCCGGCCTCCGAGGTCTATCTCGAAAACAACATCCTGCAAATCTCGCCCGGCTCGACCAACCCGACCTTTACCGAGCGCGGGCTGGCCAACGTCTTCCGCACCTGCGGCCGCGACGACAACCAGGGTAAGATTGCCGCCCAGTACGTGGCCGAAAAGATGCCCGGCAAGGTGGTGGCGATCATCCACGACAAGTCCGCCTATGGCAAAGGCTTGGCCGACGAGTTCAAGAAGGCGCTCAACGCCGCCGGCACCCAGGAGGCGTTCTACGAGGCCATCACCGCCGGCGAGAAAGACTATTCGGCCCTGGTGACCAAGGCCAAGGCGGCCAATGTCGACATCCTCTACCTCGGCGGCTACAAGACCGAGGGCGGCCTGATCGTGCGCCAGATGCGCGACCAGCAGATGCAGACGATGCTGATGGGCGGCGACGCCCTGGTCACCGAGGAGTATTGGGCGATCACCGGCGAGGCCGGCGAAGGCACGATGATGACCTTCAGCCCCGACCCGCGCCTGCTGCCGCAGAATACCGCCCTGGTGCAGTCTTTCCGCGACGCCAAGTACGAGCCCGAGGCCTATACCCTCTATACCTACGCCACCATCCAGGCGTGGGCGAGTGCGGTGGAGAAGGCCAAGTCGACCGATTGGAAGCAAGTGGCGGCGGCGCTGAAGGGCAATGCCTTTGAAACCGCCATCGGCACCATCGGCTTCGATGCCAAGGGCGACGTGGTCGGGCCGACCTACGTCATGTATGTGTGGAAGGGCGGCAAGTACGGTTACGCCGAGTAAAGAAGTCTCTATTATATGTCTTTTATATGTCTTTCGTCGAGGGTCCGGCTCTGCCGGGCCCTCGATCCGTTTGCGGGCAAAAACGTCTCCTCCGATTGGTTGAAGGCGCCGCGGCCAGGAATGGCGGATTTCTGCGCTTTTCCCTAGACATCGTCACAAATCGTTCATGTCAATACCCCCCGAAAGAATGAGATTGTTACGGATCGGGACACGATCTGGGGTATTGCGCCGTGACTTGGGAACCGCTCGCCCTCGAACCGCGAGTCCTGCTGGACGCAGCGGCCGCCGTTCTTGCCGTCGCCGAGGCCGGCCACGACGATGGCGCCTCCGACGCTCATCATCACGACGTGGCCGCGTTGGTCGCCGCCGCAGCAGCGCCCGCTCCGGTCGCCGAGCCGGCCCCGACGCCGGCCCCCACCGCCGAACGCATCGTCGTCGCCATCGATTCCCGTCTCGACCATGCCGCCGAACTGGCGGCCTCGTTCGCCGGCGGCACCGAGGTGATCATGGTCGATGCCGATCGGGACGGCATCGCCCTGTTGTCCCAGCGCCTCGCCGAGGGGACGGAGGCGGCCTCCGTGGAGGTTTACTCGCACGCCGGGCCGGGGGTGCTGATGCTGGGCAGCGCCACCCTCGACGCCGCCAGCCTGGACGGCACCTATCGCGACGCCATTGCCGGCTGGAGCGGCCATCTCACCGCCGAAGCCGACCTGCTGCTGTGGGGATGCAGCCTGGGCGAGGGGGGGCAGGGCCAGCATCTGGTCGAGCGTCTGGCCGCGTTGACCGGCGCCGACGTCGCCGCCTCCGCCGACCTGACCGGCTCGGCCCGCCTGGGCGGCGATTGGACGCTGGAGACCGGCATCGGCAGCATCGAGCATGGCAGCGCGCTGTCGCAGGAGGCCATCGACGGCTTCGACGCCCTGCTGGCGGCCCCGACCATCGGCGATTCGGCGGTGACGACCCGCTCGGTGCTGAAGAATGGCGATCTGGTGATCTCGGGCCTGACCATGGGCGATGCCGATGGCGATAATCTGACCCTGGTGATCAGCACCACCTACGGCACCCTGTCGCTGGATGCGGTCAACGTCGCCGCGTCGGGTCTGACGCCGACCGGCGGCGGCGCCCAGTACACGTTGTCGGGCTCGGCGGCGGCCATCAACACCGCCATCACCGGGTTGATCTTCCACGCCAAGCCCAACTGGGCCGGCACCGATACCCTGGCGATGACCCTGTCGGAAGCGTTCATGGGCGGAGCGGAAACGCCCCGCAACGTCTCCATCGTCGTCGACACCCAGCCGGCCCTGGCCGATTCGGTCGGCGGCACCCGTACGGCGGTCCAGGATACCAACCTTACCGTCACCGGCCTCAGCGTCACCGATCCCGATACCGGCACCATCACCGTCGACCTGACCATCGCCCACGGCACCATCACCCTGTCGGGCGAAACCCGCCTGACCGTTACCGGCGCGGGCACCGGCTCGCTGCACATCGTCGGCACCGCCGCCGACATCACCACCGCCCTGACCGGCATGGTCTACAAGGGCACCGCCGGCTATTACGGCGCCGACACCATCCAGGTGGCGGTCAACGACGGCTATGCCGGCGGCACCGCCTCGGCGACCTACAACATCACCGTCGACGCGCCGCCGAGCGTGACCGATGCCCTGGCCGCCGCCGGGGCCCGCAGCGCTCCGGCCGGCGCCAACACCTATCTCACCGGCCTGTCGGTCAACGACGCCGACGGCACCGCGACCAGCGTCACCGTCCACATGATCTGCAGCCACGGCCTGTTGAGCCTGGTCAGCGGCACCGGCGGCGGTGTCACCGTCGCCAACAACGGCACCGCCGACGTCACCCTGACCGGCACCGTCGCCGCCATCAACGCGGCGCTGGCGGCGGCCAACAATGTCCGGTACGTGGCGGCCAGCGACGGCAGCACGTCCGATACCCTGACCATCACCGTCAGCGATTCGGTGGTCACCGGGACCACCACCGCGGCGCTGACCATCTCCAATCCCCCGGCGTGGAGCGGCAGTTACATCGCCCGTACCGGCACCGAGGACACCAACCTGACCCTGTCCGGGCTGGGGATCTCCGACGCCGATTCGACCGCCATCACCGTCACCCTTTCGGCCCTGCACGGCACCCTGAGTCTGGTCGGCGTCACCGGCCTGACCTTCACCGCCGGCGACGGCACCAGCGACGCGACGATGACCTTCTCGGGCACCGCCGCCGCCATCACCACCGCGGTCAACGGCCTGATCTATCGCGGCGTCCAGGACTATTCCGGCGCCGACACCATCTCCTTCACCTCGATCGCCGACGGCCAGGCGGGGACGGCAAAGAGCATCAGCGTGTCGCTGGCCGGGGTCAACGATGCCCCGACCATGACCGCCGCCGGCGCCACCGTCGCCGAGGGCAACGGCAACACCATCACCCTCGACAACACCCATTTCAGCCTGGTCGACGTCGACAACCAGGACGTCCAGGTGATCATCAAGATCGCCTCGCTGCCGAGTCTGGGGACGATCTACTACAACGGCGGACCGGTGGTGGTGGGAACGACCTTCTCGCTGGCCGAGTTGAAGACCGGGGTGCTGACCTACGCCCACAACGGCACCCAGACCACCGTCGGCGGCACCGCCGACCAGTTCACGGTGACGGTCGAGGACGGGGCCGGCGCCTCGATCTCCGCCACCGCCATCCCCATCACCATCACCCCCGGCAACCAGGCGCCGACGGTGTCGGGGACCACCACGCTCTACGAGGGGCAACTGAACAAGGCGGTGACGGTGACCATCACCGATGCCGATCAGACCGGCGCCCACGCGATCACCATCACCAGCCTGCCGGCGGACGGCATCCTCAGCCTCGACGTCAACGCCAACGGCAGCTACGACGCCGGCACCGACTATCGCTATGCCGGGACCACCGGGGCGATCTACTCGTATGTCGACGTCAACACCAACGGCACCTACGACGTCGGGGTCGACACGCTGGGGACGGCGACGCTGACCAGCACGCAGACCGCGGCGGGCCGGCTGCTCTACAGCCACGACGGCAACGACACCAATTTCGGCAATCCGCCCAGCACCAGCTTTACCGTCAACGTCACCGACGACGGCGGCGGCACCGGCATTGCCGCGACTACCGCCGGAACGTTGACTCTGCGCGTGCTGGCCAATGACGACGATCCGACCCTGGCAGCCAACAATACGCTGAATATGACCGGGATGAGCTGGGAGAAGATCACCGACGCCATGCTGTTGGTGGCGGACGTCGACTCGCCCACCACCACCTTGACCTATCACGTCACCGAGACTCCCGACGCCGCCATCGGCACCCTGCAACGGTATTCCGCGGGTGCGTGGCACATTCTCGGCGTCGGCGACACCTTCACCCAATGGGACGTGAACAACGGCAACGTCCTTTACATGGTGCATGGCAATGCCGGCGCAGCCGATGCCTTCGACGGAACGACCTATACCTACAACGACCAGTTCAAATTCACCGTCACCGACGGCGAGACGCGGATTCTCGCTCCGGGGGCCGCCGGTCAGGCGAATCGCGCCGGCGGCATCTACGGCGACGACACCGCCGCCGCGGCGTTGACCCAGTTCACCTTCACCATCGTGTCCAACGTCACCACGGCGGGCAGCGGGACCGGCGGCGTCGCCCTGGGCCCGGTCGGCGTCGGCGGGCCGACGGTGACCGTCAACCCCATCACCGCCAGCGAGAGCCAGACCCCGGTGATTATCGACGAGGCCTTCCTTCTCACCGCCGAGACTGGGGTCGCCGACACCGATCTGACCTATACCATCACCCAGTTGCCGGATTACGGCACCCTGCAATGGGACAACGGCGGCACCTGGCAGGCGGTGACCCGCTACCAGACCCTGACCCAGGCCGACATCAGCGATAACAAGCTGCGCTATGTCCACGATGGTCTGGAGCATTTTACCGGCATCGGCTTCTCGTTCACCGTCGCCAATGCCGGTGGGGTCACCGGCGAGCAGACCGCCAGCATCACCATCACCCACGTCAACGACCAGCCGAGCCTGACCATCAACAGTCCGAACCCGACGGTGGCCGAAGGCGGCACGACGGTGGTTCCCGGCAGCATCGTGTCGATGGCCGATGTCGACGTCGAGGGCAATACCCTGTCGCTGACCATCTCCGAGATCACCTCGGCCGGGTTTCTGGCGCTCGACGTCAACGCCAACGGCAGCTACACCGCCGGCACCGACTACCGCTTCGCCGGGGCGGCGGACGCGGTCTATTCCTACATCGACGTCAACACCAACGGCAGCTACGACGCCGGCACCGACACCCTGGGGACGGCGGACGTCACCGGCGCGCAGCTCACCGCCGGCAAGCTGCTCTACGTCCACGACGGCGGCGAGGTGCGCACCGATACCTTCAAGGCCAAGGCCAACGACAACACCGCCGAGGCCAACCAGCTCAGTACCGAGCGGACCGTCACCATCAAGATCGCGCCCTTGAACGACGCGCCGTCGCAGAGCGAGAACGTCGCCCTGACCGTCGACGAGAACGGTAGCGGCCTGATCAAGGGCACCAACGGTACCGCCGGCAGCCTGCCGCGGCTGGTGTGGATCGATCCCGACAACACCTCGACCCAGCGCCAGTTCAAGATCACCGACAACGTCGACCGCGGCACGCTGGAGCTCTACACGGTGAGCGACAGCGCGTGGCATCTGTTGAGCCTGGGCAGCGTCTTCTCCCAGGTCGACCTCGACAGCGACTACGTGCGCTATACCAACACCGCGCACACCAGCCACAGCGACAGCTTCGGCTTCGATGTCCGCGACGGCGCGGCGAGTCCGGTGGCCGGCACCTACACCATCAACATCCGCCCGGCGAACGAGGATCCCAGCGTCGCCGGGCCGACCACGGCGTTCATCAACACCGCCGCCGAGCGCACGCAAACCTTCACCGGCGGCAATCTGATCTCCGTCAACGACGCCGACTACACCACCGACCTCGCCTCGGTGATCGACCTGATGACCGTGCGCCTGACCGCCAATACCGCCGGGGTCGGCGCCAGCCTGCATATCGATGCCTCCACCATCGATGCCACCGGCGCGACCGGCGTCCAGGTGACCGTCGGCAGCAACGACAGCACCGACTTCACCATCAGCGGCACCAAGGCGCAGCTCAACGCCGCCTTGGCCACCCTGGAATACAGCTACGCCGGCGACCCCGACGTGGCGATGACCTTCACCGTGGCGGTCAACGACCTTGCCAACGGCGGCGACAACGTTGACGTCGGCGACACCGCCGCCAGCGGCGCGGTGATCGTGGTTGCCGGCAGCGATGCCGACGCCGCCCGCACCGCCAGCAAGACCATCACCGTCTACGGCTCGCACGACAACGACGACCCGACCATCGCCCTGTCCTCGGCCACCGCTACCGCGGTCGAAGATGCCAACAAGACCTTCGCCGGCGGCGTCATCACCTTCGCCGATGCCGACATCTTCACCGGCACCGAGACGGTGACCCTGTCGGTCGACCACGGCACCCTGACCCTGGCGACGCTCAACGGGCTGTCGTTCGGCGCCGGAGACGGCACCGCCGATGCCACCATGACCTTCACCGGCACCCTGGCCCAGGTGCAGGCGGCGGTGGCCGGTCTGGTCTACAAGGGGACGCTGGACTACAACAACGACCAGGGGGCGCAGCCTGTCGACCTCCTGACCATCACCATCAACGACGGCGGCCATTACGGCGCCGGCGGCGGCGCCAACGTCACCGACACCATCGCCATCACCGTCACCGCGGTCAACGACGGGCCGAAGGTCAGCACCGTGCCCACCGACGGCACCAACCCGGTCAGCTCGATCCTGCTCGCCAGCGTCACCAACACGCCGCTGTCGTTTTCGGGCAACAACCTGTTCGCGGTCAACGACACCAAGGACACCGGCCAGGCCGGCGCCACCGACCATCTGTGGGTCACCGTCACCGCGACGGTGGCCGGCGGCGCCTGGGGCACGCTGACGGCGGCGGCCGGCTCGGGAGCGACGGTCACCGCCGACGCCGCCTCGACCATCACCTTCGACGGCACCCGGGCCGAGGTCAATGCCGCCCTCGCCGGCATGACCTTCGCGCCGCAGGGCAACGACTACGACGCCAAGGTGACGGCGACCATCACCGTCAAGGTCGAGGACCACGGCAATACCCAGACCGGCGGCACCAACCTGACGGAAAGCAAGAGCGTCGACGTGCTGATCAGCCAGAGCAACGCGACTCCGGTGGTGACGCGGCCGGCGACCATCACCTGCGTCGAGGACGCTTCGGTGAGCTTCACCAACAGCGCCATCTCGTTCACCGACGCCGACGTCTTCGCCGGCACCGAGACGGTGACCCTGAGCGTCGGCCACGGCACGCTGACCCTGGCCGGCACCACCGGGTTGACCTTCACCGCCGGCGACGGCACCACCGATGCCACCATGACCTTCACCGGCACCATGAACGCCATCAACACCGCGGTGCGCACGGTGACCTACACGCCGACCGCCAACTGGTTCGGCACCGGCACCAACGGCAATACCGACACCCTGACCCTGTCGATCGACGACAGGGGCAATACCGGGCCCAACGGCGCCGCCGATCCCAAGATCGGCACCGGCACGGTGGCGATCACCGTCACCGCGGTCAACGATGCCCCCTTCGCCTCGGGAACCGCGGCGGTGACCGGCTCCAGCGAGGATGCCGCCACCGGCGCCGCCGCGGCCGGCGACACCGTCGCCAGCCTGCTGGCCCAGGGCACCGCCGCCTACTCCGACGCCACCGACAACCAGACCGGCAGCAGCGCGCCGACCGGCGGCACCACCGCCACCGCCGCCGCGGGCATTGCCATCGTCGCCAACGCCGCGACCTCCGCCCAGGGGACCTGGGAGTACAACATCAACGACGGCAACGGCTGGCATGCGGTGGCGCGCGACAGCGACGCCGCCAACGCCCTGTCCAATGCCAAGGCGCTGATCCTGCGCACCACCGACCTGCTGCGCTTCAATCCCACCGGCAACTGGAGCGGCACGCCGGGAGCGCTGACGGTGCGGGTGTCGGACGGCGATGGCTTCCCCAACGCCTCGGTCGGCGCGACCACCAGCATCGCCGCCGCCGTCGGCGGCATCCATGGCTGGTCTCAGTACAACAGCGGCACCAGCGGCAACGGCACCGTCGCCATCACCGCCGCCGTTGCCGCCGTCAACGATGCGCCGACCATCGGTGCCGGCGGCACCTATTCCGCCACCGAGGACCTGACCTCGGCGACCGGCGTCACCGCTTCGTCGCTGGTGCCGAACTACGCCGACACCACCGACGGCGCCAATGCCGCCGCCATCGCCGGCATCGCCATCACCGCCAACGCCGCCACCGCCGCGCAGGGGGCCTGGGAGTACCAGATCGGCGCCGGTGTCTGGACCGCGGTGCCCACCACCGGGCTGGGCGACGGTGCCGCCCTGGTGCTGAAGGCCGGCGATCACCTGCGCTTTGCTCCCACCGGCGACTTCAACGGCGTGGCCGGCGGGCTGACGGTGCGGGTCTCGGACCAGACCGGGCTCGCCGCCGCCACCGGCGTCGACCTGTCGACCGCCGGCATCGGCGGCACCGGGCATTGGTCGACCGCGACCGCCACCGTCGGCATCACCGTCACCGCGGTCAACGACGCGCCGCATGCCAACGGCATCGCCACCCTGGCCGCCACCGCCGAGGGGGCGGCCAATCCGGCCGGTGCCGCCCTCTCGACCCTGGTGGTCGCCAATCCCACCGCCGGCTATCACTACGACGACCTGACCGACACGGTGACGGTGGCGGTCTCGGGCGGTTCGACGGCGCAGAGCTTCGCCGCCATCGCCGTCACCGACAACGCCGCCACCGCCGGCCAGGGGGCCTGGCAGTACTACAACGGCACCGCCTGGGTCAGCATCGCCAC